>PFUG01000133.1 GCA_002789955.1 Deltaproteobacteria bacterium CG_4_9_14_3_um_filter_63_12
TCAACAACATGCCGGTATTTTTGAAGAATTCCTGAGGATTGGGGGGCGCTCCTTGCAGTCAATAAACATGGAGAGTCATGACGGTTTACACTAGGCTAGCCTTCGAGAATCGGCGCTCCGGTCGCCGCGCGCAGCGCGTCCAAAGTGACGCCAGGCGCCAGCTCGACGAGCCGGAATCCGTCTCCGACCGGGTCGAGGATCGCCAGGTCGGTGATGACGCGGCTGACGACGCCTTTGGCCGTGAGCGGAAAGTCGCACTCGGCCAGCAGCTTCGGACTCCCGTCGCGACTGACGTGGTTCATCATGGCGATCGTGCGCTTCGCGCCGCTCGCCAAATCCATGGCCCCGCCGATGCCCATCACCCGTCCACCCGGAATGGCCCAGTTGGCGAGGTCCCCAGTCATGGAGACCTGCATGGCGCCAAGCAGGACCAAGTCGACGTGTCCGCCCCGGATCATGGTGAAGGAGAGCGCCGAATCGAAGGTCGAGCCGCCCGGGACGATCGTCACCGTCTGCTTGCCGGCGTTGATGAGCTGAGGATCCTCCTCGCCTTCATAGGGGTAAGGCCCCATGCCGAGGATGCCGTTCTCGCTGTGCAGCCACACCCCGTGGTCGGGCAGCAGATAGTTGGCGACCAGGGTCGGGAGGCCGATGCCGAGATTGACGATGCTGTTGGGCGGGATCTCGAGAGCGGCTTTTTGGGCCATCTCTTCTTGGCTGAAAGGCATGTTGCGAACTCGTAGAAAAGGGAGCGGCAGGAGCCCCTGTTTGATCGCGCGTAGACACCCAGCCGACTCGCTTCGAGTCAGCTGGGTGCCGAGTCGCGCGTGAAAAATCTGATCGTTTCTCTAAGGCGTCGTCAGGAAACAACCTGTCCATTTGAGCATCGCCAGAGGCGTGATGGCAGCGTCGGTCTGCTTCGACGATGCTGGGCATCGCCTGCATCGACCTCCTTGCCCTCCCACCTCTGACTTCGCCCAAACGCGCATTTTGTTCCCGGACGACGCCTAACACTCGCGGGGACGCGTCATCTTGTACTCGAAGGGATTCTCGTGGTCTCGGACCTCGAGCACCCGCTGCACGAAGATCCCTGGCAGATGGACATCGTCGGGGTCCATGGCGCCGATGGGGACTAGGTTGTCGGCCTCGGCGATGGTGATCTTGGCAGCGGTCGCCATGATCGGCGCGAAGTTGCGCGCGGTGCGCCAGAATCGGACGTTTCCGAAGGGATCGGCCGTGTGTGCTCGGATGAACGCGAAGTCTGCCGACAGTGCGCGCTCGAGCAGCGCTGGCTTGCCGTCGAACTCCATCACCTCTTTGCCCTCGGCGACGACCGTGCCCACGCCGGTCGGCGTGAAAAAGGCCGGGATCCCGGCTCCAGCGCAGCGCATGCGCTCGACGAAGGTGCCTTGCGGCACGATCTCCACCTCGAGCGCGCCCTTGGCCATCAGCTCGTGGATGTCGTGGTTGTTGCCCAGGTAGGTGCAGATGGCTCGGCTGACGATGCCGGCCCGCAGCCACAGCGCCAAGCCTTTGCCGAGGTTGCCGGTGTTGTTCGCGATCACGGTCAGGTTGCGCACGCCGCTGTCGAGCACCGCCGAGATGAGCGCCTCCGGGTTGCCGCAGAGCCCAAACCCGCTGACCATGATGCGCGCACCATCTTGGATGCCTTCGAGCGCCGAGAGCGCGTCTTCAAAGACTTTCCCGGTGCGGGGCGGCGAAATACTGGGAGTCATCGATTCTCCTTCATCCACAAAAGGTCGGACTGTCGCCAAGTGAGGCCGACTGATACCACAACGCCCTCAAAAGATCTCAGCGAACGCATTTCCCAGCTGCTCTATGCCGCCGAGCAGGTCCGCCTCTGAGATGCACAGCGGCGGCGAGAGGACCACCGTACGCGTCGCCTTCACCGAGTGTATCAACAGGTGCCGCCCTTCGATGGCGCCCATCAGCAGGCCCCACTCCGCCTCGTCGGTCTTCAACTCTAGGGCCGCCAGCAGGCCGATGACCCGCACGAACTCGACGCGCTCGGGGAAGCGCGACTGCAGCGCCAACAACGCCGTGCGCAAGGGGGCCTCGAGCTCCGCCGCACGGGTGAACAGCCCGTCCTCCAGGGATACCTCGATGGCTGCGACGCCCGCCGCGCACCCCAAGGGGTGTGCGTAGTGCGTCAGCCCGTTGAGGAGCACGTGGTCGTCGAAGTAGTTGGCCACCCGCTCGTGCACCAGCACCGCGCCCAAGACGCCGTAGCCTCCGGTCAGCGCCTTGCCCACCGTGATGAGGTCCGGCACCACGTCGAAGTTCTCGAAGCCAAAGCACTTCCCGGTACGACCGAAGCCCGTCAACACCTCGTCGGCGATGAGCAGGGAGCCGTTCTTCGTGCAGGCCTCACGCACCCGTTGCCAGTAGGCCTTCGGCGGCACCATGACGCCGTTGGCGCCTGGTATGGACTCGAGAATCACCGCGGCGACGCCGCTATTTCCTGAGCCCTCGAGCTCCAAGATGGTCTCGATGTGGCCCGCGCACTCGAGGTGGCACTCACCCAGCTTCTGACCGAAGGGACAGCGGTCGCAGTAACAGTCTAACGCCCGACACACGCCGGGAACCGCAGGCTCGAAGGGCAGGCGCCGCCTATCTCCGGTCAGGCTCAGAGCCCCCAAGCTGGCGCCGTGATAGGAGCGATACCGGCTCACCATCTTGTGCCGACCCGTGAACACTCGGGCGATCTTGACGGCGTTCTCATTGGCTTCCGCTCCACCAAGGGTGAAGAAGACTTTTGAGAAGCCCGCTGGCGCCAGCTCCAGCAGGAGCTCGGCCAGCTTCGTCTTGGCTGGGTAGACGGCGCTCGGCAGCGTCAGGCAAAGCGCCTGCGCCTGGCCGACGACCGCGTCCACGACCCGCTTCTCGCCGTGACCAAGGTGCGCCTGATAGACCAGCGCGGCCAGATCGAGCCATCGGGCTCCGTCGCTCGTGTGGAAATGGGCGCCCTGACCGTCGACGATCTCCAAACCCTTGGCGCCCTTCTGGGCGCTCCAAGTGAAAAAGAACGGATGGCTCTGTTCCGACATTCTTGCTCCTTGGTGCAAGCTCTTCGAGCGATTTCGTAAGGGCGCTGTGCGCTGTGCCCACATGAAATTTTTGTAGGGGCGCAGCGTGCTGCTCCCACGCCGAGAATTTTGTAGGGGCGCAGCGTGCTGCGCCCTCGCCGAGAATTTTCGAACAGGGACCGATCGACACCATCGGCCGCGGGAGTGTACGCTCGACCCTCATCAACAGGGAAGTGTCCATAACTCCTCGTTCGAATGGCGCAAAGCCTTTCGGAATGTGGCGCTCGGCACACAAAAGAGAGCCCCCCAACTCAAAGAATACCGGCACACGATGAACGAAAACCACGACCTCCTCTACGGAATCGACGACAAGCCCGCGCCGATGATGACCGCCATCCTGGGTTTCCAGCACTACCTGACCATGTTCGGCTCCACCGTCGCCATCCCACTCTTGCTGGCTCCAGCGTTGGGCATCACGGATCCGGTCGAGCTCAGCTGGCTGATCTCGACCATGTTCGTCGTCAGCGGCATCACGACGCTGCTGCAGACCACCTTCGGCAACCGCCTCCCCATCGTGCAGGGCGGCACCTTCTCCTTCCTCGCCCCAGCCTTCGCCATCTGCGGCATGGCGGCGCTGGCCACCTCCGGCTGGGAGGTGCGGATGCAGCATGTCCAGGGCGCCGTGATCTTGGGCTCCTTCGTCGAGATCTTCATGGGCTACTCGGGCCTCGTCGGCCGCATCTTGCGCTGGGTGAGCCCCGTCACCATCGCCCCGACCATCGCGCTCATCGGGCTCTCTCTCTTCAAGTTCGGCGCCCCTATCGCAGGCTCCGACTGGACCATCGGCGGCCTGACCATCGCCCTCATCATCCTCTTCAGCCAGTACCTGCGCCGCACCCACAAGATCTTCGAGATGTTCCCGATTCTCCTCGCCATCCTCATCGCTTGGGGCGTCGCCGGCCTGCTCACCGCCACCGGCACCTTCGCCCCCGCCCACACCTTCGTCATCCACGTCAACGGCATGGAGCACACCCTGCTGCAGACCGTCGACCACCCCTCACTCGTCCGGACCCAGGCCATCGCCGACGCGCCGTGGTTCCGCTTCCCCACGCCCTTCCAGTGGGGCTGGCCGCAGTTCACGCTTGCGGCGTTCGTCGGGATGCTGTCCGGATATTTGGCGTCCATGGTCGAGTCCATCGGCGACTACTACGCCTGTGCGCGCCTCTCCGGCGCCCCCATCCCCAACGCCAAGATCATCAACCGCGGCATCGGCATGGAGGGCGTCGGTTGCCTCATCGCCGGCATCTTCGGCACCGCCAACGGCACCACCTCCTACTCCGAGAACATAGGCGCCATCGGCCTGACCCGCGTAGGCTCCAGGGTCGTGGTCCAGGCCGGCGCAGCGATCATGATCTTGCTGGGCACCATCGGCAAATTCGGCGCGGCCTTCACCACCATCCCCAGCCCCATCGTCGGCGGCATGTACTGCGCCATGTTCGGCATGATCGCCGCCGTCGGCCTGTCGAATTTGCAGTTCGTAAACCTCAACTCGGCGCGCAACCTTTTCATCCTCGGCTTCTCCTTCTTCATGGGACTGAGCCTGCCCGAGTACTTCGCCAGCCACCCGCTCGCCCTCGAGCCCGCCTGGCTCGGCGACGTCATCAACACCTTGGGCAGCACCGGCATGGCGGTCGGCGCCTGCATCGCCCTCCTGCTCGACAACACCATCCCCGGCACCGACGACGAGCGGGGGCTCACCGCCTGGCAAAAAGAAGCCTAGGCGTTCGTCCGTAGAGGCCCCATCTGCGTCGTCGTCTTCCTCGTTCGGTCCTCGACGCACTCGGAGTGCGCCTCCGGGCCTCGCTCGTCGCCTCCTAGTGTAACGCTTCACATGTGTCCGTGCTTATGAGCGTGGCCTTTCAGGGAAGCAGGGCTCTGCCCTGACCCGCCGGGGGACTTTGTCCCCCGGACCCCCAATGACTTTCTTTTTTCTGTAATCAACAACATGCCGGTATTTTTGAAGAATTTCTGAGGATTGGGGGGCGCTCCTTGCAGTCAATAAACATGGAGAGTCATGACGGTTTACACTAGCAGCTGGGGCCTTTCCGAACGAACTTGGGCTTCGTTTTGGGGCTTGGGGCTTGGGAGTGGGGCTGCGAGGCTGTGTTCTCGGGGTCGGGCGCTATTCTTTCGGGCCCTGGCGTGGCAGAGCGCGGCGCACATATAAGAAATCCCGCCCGGCGGCTCGCCGGGCGGGATTTGGCCCTCATCGCGCGTAGGGACGCGAGGTGGCTCGCTTCGAGCCACCTCTGTACCGAGTCGCGCGCGGAAATCCGATCGTCACAGGTCCCTACGGGATTGGAGGAGGTGCAATCGAGCCCAGACAGCGCTCCAAGTCCGCGGTTTGCGCCCAGCCGCAGAGCCCATCGACGCAGCCGCAAGAGGTGTACGGCGAGCCGTAGCAAGCATACTCCTCGCGCCACTCGCAGGTGGTCATGATGTCTTGCGCGGCGCACAGTTGACCACTGCAGCCCGTCGTGAAGCAGTCGGCGTCGCTGGCGCAGCTCCCGACGCACGCCATCTCGGTGCAAGCCCAGTTGCCGGCCGAATCACAGGAGCAGGTGTTGCAGCCGTCCGGAGCCGGTCGGTTCGCGCCAGGGATGCAGGAGTTGGTGACGCCGGCACACTCGTCGAGGGTGTAGAACACGTCCCAGCCAATGGGGGGACTGCAAGGGTCCGGATACTCGCAGCAGAGCTGAGTCTGCGGGTCTCTGGCGAAGACGAGCACATCGGGACAGCCGGTGGTCGACGGCAGCGGCGCGGGGCACATGCTGCAGGCCATCTTCGTGCAGTTCCACACACCGTTCGGTGAGCACGAGCAGGTGTTGCAGCCGTCTCCCGCAGGCTTCACGTCACCGGGGCTGCAGGCCTGGTTGAGGCACATGTCCAGCTCTGGTGTCCGGGCCCAACCACAGAATCCGTCTTGGCAGCCGCAGGAGGTCGTCGGGGCTTTGTAGCAGGCGTACTCGTCGAGCCACTCGCAGGTGGTCGCGACGTCCTCGGACGCACAAATCTGCCCGCTGCAGCCTGACACGAAGCAATCGGCGTCGGACGCGCAAGAACCAGGCGGGGGAGGGCACGCCATCTCGGTGCAGGCCCAACCGCCGTCGGTGCAGCTGCAGCTGTTGCAGCCATCCGGTGCCGCCATTCTGTCGCCGACCGAACACGCCCCTTCGCACTCCTGCTCGCTGTAGTACTGGGTCCAGCCCGCCGGCACGTGGCAGGGGTCTGAGTACATGCAGCAGAGCCCACTGGCGGGGTCCTTCCCGTAGGCGATCACCGCTGGGCAGCTCACTCCCGGGTCCGCTGCGGCCGGAGCGGGGCAGGTCGCTTGGCAACCCATCAGCGTACAGGCCCAGACTCCGCCCATGCAGGTGCAGGTGTTGCAGCCGTCGCCGGCCGGAGCGGTCTCGCCGTCGGTGCAGGCCTCAATTCCGTCATCGACCCCGTCCGGGCTCGAATCTGGAGCCCCGCTCTCGACGGGACCACACCCCATCACGAACAACAGCGCAGACAAAAGGCTGAGCAGACTTGGCTTTCTCATCACAGACCCTCTCTCAGGCTCACTCGAGCATTCAGACCTTCACTCTAGCGGGAACACGGAGCAATCGCGATGCCACCCATCGACGCACCGCAAACATCAACAAAATCAGGCCTCTCTCCCGTCGACGTCGAGCCTCGGCGACAGATTTCGTCAAGCACAGAGGCGCACCCTGTCAAGACTCCTTGTCAATCCCTCGGTCCTAATACACTTCGCTGCGCAGGGTCGCTTCACGCTCGGTCGCGCGCCGCAGGCGGTCCGTCAGGACCTGCACCACGGCGAGCCCGATCTCGCCGTTGTCGCGCACAATCGAACGAAAACTCTCGGCGGTGAGCACGAGGCAGCTCACCGCCTCGGCGGCGACCGCACCGGCCGTCCGCGGAGCCTGGTCCAAGACGGCGATCTCCCCGAAGCAGTCGGTCTGGTGCAAGGTGTTGAGCACGGCGTGCTCCCGCACGATGTGGACGCTCCCGCTCATGACCACGTAGAGCGCGTCTCCTGCATCGCCCATACGGAAGATGGGGGTGCCCGCTGGGTAGTCGAGCTGGTGGCAGCTCTCGGCGATGGGCAGCAGGTCGCTGCCTGGGATCTTGGCAAAGAGCGGCACCGCCTTGAGGAAGGCGATGCGCCGCACCAAGGGCTCCATGGCGTTGGGCGCGCGCGAAGGGTCGATGTTGATCAGGTCGCCGCAGAACGCCAGCACCGCGTCGAGCCAAGGATCCGCCGAGGTGTGGGTCTGGGGCCGGCCGGTCGCAGCGTGACCATATTTCTTGCCGGTCTGGACGATGGCGCTCAGGCTCAGCTTCGCCAGATGGGAGAGCAGCTCGACGCCGTGCTCCCGGACTTGCGGCTCGGGCGGCACTTTGCCTGGGTAGAGCCGCGTGAAGATCCGCCAGTAGAGATCCCCCACCGCCGTGTGCAGTCGGGCGCTGTCGCTCTGGCTGTCGTAGCCTCGCTTGAGCGCGCTGTAGGCGTCGCTGTAGCAGTAGACCAGGTCGTCGCGAACGGCGGCGAGTTCGAGCTCGAGCTCGTAGGCATCACCGACGCCAGAGACCAGCTGTGCCTGGAGTGCGTCAGCCTGGGCTTCGGCCTCGGCGAAGCGAGAGAGCAGGGCCTCGACTTCCTCCAGCGCACGCCCGACGATCTCTTCCTGTCGGCGCCGTTCGCGTGTGCCGACGAGGTACCCTTCGATGTCGTTGAGCAGCTCGGCGACGGAGGCATAGCGCAGGAGGACATCCTTCTCCAGGGCCTGCATACAGATGCGCTCGAGCTCCTGCGGGATCGAGCGCTTGGGAGCGCGCTGCGAAGGGGGCACCACCGGGTCCGCGAGGAGCTTGAGGAGCGTCTCTTCGGTGGTCTCTGCGGCGAAGGGCACGGTCAGCGTCAGCATCTCGTAGAGGATGGCGCCCAGTGACCAGACGTCGGTTTGCTTCGTCAGGTCGCGTGCGGTTCCCGTCGCCTGTTCTGGCGGCATGTAAGACGGCGTGCCGCTGGTCAGCAGCGCGCGCGCTTGTCCTTTCCCGCGGTCCCCTAAGACCCGAGCCAGCCCCCAGTCGACGATGGTCGTCTCGCCGTACTCGCCGACGATGATGTTCGAGGGCTTGAGATCGCAGTGCAGGACGCCATGGTCGTGGGCGAACGTGATGCCTTGACAGATCTCTACGAAGCAACCCAGCAGTTTGAAGAGGCCGAAGCGCTCTTCGGTCTTTTGTTCTGAAGCCCGCAGGTTGCGCAAGATCCGGCTCAAAGGCAGCCCGGTGAGCCGCTTCATCACGTAGTGCGGACCCAGCTCTTCGCTGTGTCCGAGGTCGTAGATGGGGACGATGTTCGGGTGCTCGAGCCCACCCGTCACGATGGCCTCTTCGATGAACGCCTGCAGCTGCAATGGGTCCATCAGGGCGTCCGCTTGCAGACGCTTGATGGCGACGTCTCGACGCAGGTCGCGGTCGGTCGCGACGTTGACTCGCCCGACGCCCCCGACCCCAAGCTCGACCCCGATGGCGTACTTCGAGTCGCCGAGAGCATCGAGCTCGGGCGCGTCCGGTGCGCGTCGGGGCTCGAGCTTCGCGACCACGTGCCGCTTCTGGCAGTACAGAGCGAGCGCCGTGTCGGCGGCTTTCACCTCCATCGTGTCGCGGCGCACCCTCACGTTGGTCGGCGCCACGATGGTTTGTGGCTCGTAGTCCTCTGCTGGGCTTGCGATCGGAGAATGGCCAGTCTTCAGCGGAGAGCTCTTCTCGCCGCTCTTCTTCTTCATCACCGCCTCGAGCAGTGATTGTGCATCCGTTTGGCTGACCTGGATGGTCGCCCGATCGTGGACGAAGAGCGAGAGCTGTCCGGCGAGCTGCTTGATGCTCGGTGGGTTGGCCTCAGCTCGCGTCACTCCGTAGGTCGCCGCCAACTTGCACAGCCCCTCGAGGTCGACTCGCCGGCCGTAGTAGAGCGCCAACACCTCTTCGAGGTCCGTCTGCAGGATGCCTGGGTTTTGCCGATCCGTCATAGTCTGTGCCACATTCGTCAAACGAAACAGGGCCATACAGTGACCCAAGCCCCCGTTCTTGGCAACGATCAAGTGTGTAGAACCCCAACGATCCGACCTCGCGCGCAGAACTTGGGCGCTCGTCAAAAATGACCCCTTATGCGTTGCTCCGCATAAGGGGTCAGTTTTGACGAGCGCCCAAGTAGAGAGCTTCTCCTCACTCCTCTGTGCTCTCTGTGTTCTCTGTGGTGAGCCTGAAGCTTTGAATCGCACCTTGAGTCCACAAGAAATGGCGCGTAGCCAACCTGGCGAGCGCGGCGATTTTCATAGCAGTCATCTGAGACGCTGCGCGTCACCCAAGAGGTGAGAAAACAAAGAACCCGACTCACCGTTGCCACCATGAGTTCACGACGAGACAGCTCCTTACCTCAAACCCTCTGCGCCTCGGCCGCCCTCTGCGCCTCTGCGTTAAGATCGAAGCAATATCGACAACATACCGCTCGAACCCGGCGATTTTCATGGCAGGTGCCACCGAAAGAAGCGTTGTCCTCGGACCCGCACGCCCACGTCGAGGCCGCAACCATCGAGAAGAGCGCGGCCATGCCGGCTCGCCGTAAGAGGAATCGTCGAGCGGATTTGCTGTCCATGGTTTCGGTCCTGCATCGTCGGGGACAGGTGTTGTCCACGAAATCCAGGCCAGCATGACCACCAGCAGAGAAATTGCAAATCGCCCCTGACAAACCTCCGGCGAGCACGTGGCCGCACACGCACACCGCCGCACGTCGCGTTCTCGACCCTTTGCCGAGCCCGCACAAAGCGCCGAAAGTGACCCCACCACCGCGACCGCTCCGCCGTCGCCTCCACCTGCGGGCCTCGCCTTGTTTCGTGCCATTCGCGATTTCCTCGACCTGCTCCTCGCGCTGCTGAAGTGGCCCCTCGCCTTCGTGGCCCTCATGACCTTGCCCGGCGCGATCTGGGCTTTTGGCGACCTGGTCCTGCGGGCCGGCGACGCATGGCGACACCTCACGCCCTTTCTGCTCGGCGCTGCGGCTTACTTTCTCCTCTGGAAGTTCGTCTTGCGGCGCCCCACCTGGGGCTCGCTGCTGTCCACCTTCGAGCACGAGCTCACCCACGGCCTCTTCGCGTGGCTGACCTTCCACGCGGTCGTTGGCCTCAAAGCTTCGTGGCGCTCGGGCGGCCAGATGCAGTTCAAGGGCCGGGGCAACTGGCTGATCTCCCTGGCGCCCTACTTCTTCCCGACCGCCTCGCTGGCCGTCGCCGTCGCGCTGCTGTGGGTCCCCGCCGAGCACTTGCCCTGGGCCAACGGCCTCCTCGGCGCCACGGTCGCTTACCACATCACCTCGACCAAGATGGAGTTGCACGCCGGTCAGACCGACCTGAAGGTCGCTGGCTGGCTCTTCTCCGCCCTCTTCCTGCCCGCCGCCAATGTCATCACCTACAGCCTGTTGCTCGCCTTTGCCTTGGGCGGACGCGTGGCCATGGCCGGCTCGGCCGCAGGAGTGTGGGCGCGGACCCGCGACCTCATCGCCCTGCTGACCTGAGTCCACGACCTGGAGCGCTGCATTTCGTCCGGCCGCGGAGAGGCAGTCGCCCAGGCTCCCTGAGCCTCCTTTCATCGCGCCCTAAAGAACCTGGGCGTCGGCCCCGGAGGGGCCGCCTGGAGTTTGTACACTTCCCTGGAGTTTGTACACTTGTGGGAT
>PFUG01000075.1:0-157 GCA_002789955.1 Deltaproteobacteria bacterium CG_4_9_14_3_um_filter_63_12
AAATGTAGGCTCTTGACGTCCTTCCAAGCATAGAGCTCGTCCTTCCAGCCGACGGCGATGACCTCCGCGGTCACAGGTTTGCCGATCACGGCTGCGTAGGTCTCTTCGGGCCGTATGAAGCGAGAACCCAAGTAGAACAGGCCGGGGTGCACGAGAA
>PFUG01000075.1:219-18471 GCA_002789955.1 Deltaproteobacteria bacterium CG_4_9_14_3_um_filter_63_12
CGCTGGGCGGAAACCTGTTGCCCTTCGACAAGATGCTGCAGCAGGGACTCGCCGCGGGCGTCCAGGTCGAGGTCGGCCTCGGTGAACGCCAGGTCTTCTGTGCGTGACTCCTCGAAGGGAGTGAACTGATAGCTGTTGTACCCCTCTGGGCGATGGTAGGTCCTGTTTGGGTCGACTCGAAGGGTGACTTTGCCGTCGCTCATGGCGGCCCCATGCAGGTAACGTCCGACGGCCAACACCTCCAACTTCTGGCCGCGAGCGATCTCGTCGTGGATGGGGCGCACTTCGACCTCGAACTGGGGCGTGCGGAACTCGGCGACCTTGACCTGCTCGCTCAAGCTCCCATCGATCAACGCGCCGCCGTCGGTCAACCGCGCATAGAGACTGACCCACCCGAGACGACTGTTTTTGGGGACCTCGAACTGGCCGGAGAAGTTGCCGTGAACGGTGAGCGTCAGAGTCTGTGTGGAGACAACCTCACCGTCGACCCCGACCAGCTGGACCGCCACCGAGCTGCCCTCTCGAGCTGGACTGCGCAGACCTTTGGGCGTCAGGAGGCGCGGAAATCCCTTGAAGTACAAGGTATCCCCAGGCCGGTAGATCTTGCGCTCGGCCACGAGGTGACCGGCCAGCGCGGTGGTGGACGTTCCGCCGTAGGACAAGCGCAGCACGGATTGGTCGTTGCCTTTGTGGGCGACGATCCACAGCGGTTCGTCGTAGTCCAGACCGAAAGACGTCCGACTGGGCAGCTCGAGGGTTCCATCGGCCGGGGTGACGCCTGTCCAGTAGGTCGTGTTGTCGCGGCCGCGCAGCTCGATGGTGACATCACGCAGAGATGACGCCGTGCCCAAGTCGGTTACGAGCAGGGCGGCTTTCTCGCCGTCGCCAATGACGCTCAAGGCGAGCTTCGTGAAGATGACCACGGCGTACTGCGGGGGTTGCAGGGTGTCCTCGTGGCTGACCTTGTACAGTATGCTCCCTGTCTGGTTCTTCGCGACCGCCATCTCGAGAGGAATGCGGAGCTCATCGAGATTCCAATCGTTCTTGCGCAGGTGTTGCTCGATCTTGACGCTCTCGAGCGCCGGCAAAGCATCGAACTTCTTCGTCGCTTCCTCGTCGTCCCCCGTCCACTCCAGCGTGGAGAGGGTCTTGACCACATCATCATTGGGGAGAAACGCCAGCTCGACCTTGGGCTTCTTCACGTAGCTCATCGACGCGACGAGGCTGTGGGGGCTCTCGCTGTCGAGGATCGTCAGCTGGCCTTGGGTGGTGATCTCGGGCCGATACTCACCGACGTGCAGCTTGAGGCTGATGGGACCGAGCTTCTCCCCGAGGTTGCTCTCCAAGCCCCGCTTGATCTTGATAGTGTGATTGCTGTTGGGCTTCGTCAGCGGCTGCATGGAGAGGGTGGAGTAGAAGCTCCAGACGCGCTCCGTGAGCTTCCCAGGCGACATGGAGACGTAGGTTTCAAAGGCGCTGTCCTCCTTGAAGTTGTGACTGAACTCCAGCTCGATGGTGGAATCGGGGCTGCATTCGTCCCAGCAGGTCGCGCTGACGAGCCGGAACGGTTCGCGAACGCTGAACGTGCTCGCGGCGCCCAGCTCCGCCGGCAAAGGCCCTTCGGTGCTGACGAAGCCAGCGGCGAGGCGCAGGGTCACGAACGCCCCCCAAGGCAACGCAGCCTTTGGCCGAACTTCGACGCAGTGTTCAGGCGAGAGCGTGTAGAACTCGGTGTTTCCGGGGCAGACGGTGTGGCTCACGCTGACGGCGACTGCGTACGGGGGCGCGAAGAGGGTCTCTTCATAGTGAGAGGCGTTCGTCACTTCGGTGATGACAGGATACTGCGGCAGCTCGGCCTCGACGCTGACGAACTTGGCGAGCTCCTCGGCGGAAACCGCTCCGTTGAAGGTCAGAATGAAAGGGGTAGTCGGGCTGATATCGAGCTCACCATCCCAAGGTGAGACCGAGACCAGGGCTGGCCTTTCGGTCTCGATCTCCCAAATGAGCTCCTCAGCCAGAGTCCGTGTGCCCGTGGCATCCTTTAGGCCAGCGGCGAGCTTCAACGTGTAGGGGGAGCCGACGGGAAGGGCGTCGATGGGCTCGGCGGTCAGCAGATCGGGAGCTTCCCAACGAGTCTTGAGCGCCATTGGAGGCTCGGTCTCGAGCAACGGTGCGGCTTCGCGATACTCAGCCGAACCCAAGGCGACGATCGGAACCGAGAAGCGAATCGAGAAATGGGGCGAGGACTCGAGTGGACCTCGCGGTCCGAAGTTGACGACCTCGAGCGGACCGAGCTCGCTGGGCTCGGGCCGGAACGGGCGTCCCGCGCTGCCAATGATGGGCGGGAACGCGGCCGCGAGCTCGGCTCCCTCTGGCTCGGGGACCAGCACATCAGGGCGGCTGCAGCCGACCCATAACCCGAATGTCACTACCAGAGCCAAGACGAAAACAGAGAGCTGCGCGCGCATATGGACCTCGGGAGTGTGCGGAGTGTGGGATGGACACCATAGTCCCTATTTCGTTCCCAAAGAATCCCGTTTGACGTGGATTGGCTGGCCCAGCGCAGCAAAAAGAAATGGCCGAGGTGACGAACACCTCGGCCATTCTGTCTCGGGATTCTCTTGCTGGCCGTTGACCGCCAGGCAAGTAAGTCCACGTGGCCGGCCGCTGAGAGAGAACACTCAGCTCGTCTGAGGACTACGTGAATTGACTACGGCTGGGGTGCAGCCTCGGCGCCCCCCATCAGCTTGTCCATCGCCTCGAAGGCCTTCTGGGTGCCTTCGTGCTCAGCGCACTGCATCGCAGCACCGAAGAGCTTCTCCATGGCGGGAGCGAGCTTCTCTTCGAGCTTCACTTGTTCTTCGGGAGAAAGCTCGGGGCCTTCTTCCATCTTCTTGCCGAGGGTCTTCATAGTGTCGGCGTTCTTGTTGCTCCAGGTGGTGATCGCGGCGGCGACTTTGTCGCAATCCGTCCCTGCAGCTTCGAGACCCGCGCCGAGCTCCGTGAAGAGGCTCACGACTTGATCCGGGAGTTTCACCTCTTGCGCCATCACCTGGGTTGGGAGTGCGAAGAGGAGAGCGACAAGAACAGCGAAGAAGACGTTGAGACTGGCTTTCATGGAGTTCCTCCCGGTGAATCACCGTAACGGGGTTTTGTTGACGGTCGTACGCCTCAGACTCGTGAATCCCCTCGAAGCGGGACAACTCACCAGTGGCAACTATCGCCCATTTGAGACCACGCATTCTGCGACGGTCGGTTGTTCTCGAATGAAGACCTGGGCGGCAGCGCGACCAAGTCGAGGCGTGCATCATGCGCATTCCGTTTCAGGCAAGCAAGGACGAACGCCGGTTGGCATTATTCAGCGAGGCCTTCGACAATTGGGTTTATCGCTTCGCCGCCCACATCCGAATCACTTCGCCTCTCTGAGCAACCTGAACCCAACGCTGGGATACACGTAGGAGACGTCTAGGACGTTTCTCGAGGCCACACGGCAGGCCCGCTTGTCGCCTAACCAAGAACCCCCGCGGGTCATGCGGCGGAGACTGTCTCCGAGGTAGGAATCCTCCGCGCACCACTCCTTCGTCGTGCCGCCCAGGTCGCGCACACCATAGACCGAGACGTCTGTGGGGTAGGCGCCCACCACATCGGGATGCTTGTTGGTCGGGTGGCTGTCTCGCATGCGGCACAACGTGGCGTCGAAGAGATCCCCCCAAGGAAACGCGCGCCCGTCGACTCCGCGAGCGGCCTTCTCCCACTCGAGCTCGCGGGGCAACCGGTGGCGTTGCCCAGTGACCGACGTCCGCCACGCCGCGAAGGCCATCGCGTCGTGCCAAGACACCGATGTGATCGGCCACAGCTCATCCCAACGCGCGCCGTCGCGATCCGCCTCCGGCACCACGAACTTTTCGCCGGGCTCCGGGCGCTCCCAGTACTGTCCCAACGCGATCGTGGGACCGGAGACCTCGCGAGGGACGCGACGCCAAGCCTCGTCGCTGTCCCACTCCAGCAAAGCGTTGAGAAAGTCCCGGTACTCGGCACAGGTCACCGGGAGCTCTGAGATCAGGAAGCTGTCGACCCAAGGTTGGGAACGGCGCATCGAATCGATCGCCATGGGATCCCCGCCGCATTGGAACGGACCTCCTGGCACGTAGCGCCAACCTGTCCCGATCGACTCGTCTTTGAGCATCTCGATGGGGCATGCACGACAGAGGTCGTCCTCCCGCTCACAGCTGTCCCAATGACTTCCCCGAGTGAGGTGGATCGGGTAGGTCACATCCCGTCTTCCCTCCATCGTGAGCGTTATCACGTAAGACCCCATTGGCAAGACTCGCCGCACCATGGGCGTCACCCCAAGCAACTCTGCGTCGCCGAGCGTCCAAACCAAATCTCGGCGCTCTACCCGACGGCACCAGACCTCTGCCCCTTGCGGTGCGGTGTCGAGCGTCAGCGTTCCCGCACCATCGAGCAGCGCCCCGTAACGTCCCACATCGTGGGCGCGAACTCGGCCGCCATAGTGCATGGCGCCAATGGCATCTCGCCGTTCGTCCGCCTCTTGCAAGCGCGTCCAGTAGGCGTCGGCCAACAGCGCGTGGGCGTCTCGTAGGTCGGAGACGTGACCAATCGCGCGCTCACACGCCCCCACGACCGCCTCGAAGGTGTCGGCGAGCTCGGCAATGAGCCGGCTTTGGCGATTCTTGAGCTCCTGGAGCTCGACCTTCTCCGTCAAGGGGGTCCATGGCGGAGTCGTCTCCTCGAGCGTCTCCAAGCGCAGCTGCAGCTCCTTTTGCAGGGTGCGCAGCTCCGCGTGACGTTTCCAGCTCAGCTGCGCAGCGTTGAGCTGCTCCTCGGCTCGCTCCAGTCGCTCGCTCCCTTCAAGGTGCGCACGCAACGCCTGAGCGAGCTCGCGCGCCGTCCAGCGGCGCAGCGGGTCAGGATCCAGCGCCCGCATGCAGATCTGCGCCAGCTCGATGGGGATCCGGCGCTCCGGTGCGCGCTCGCGCGGGTCGGGCGGCGCTCCCTCGACCACCGAGACCATCAGCTGCAGAGGCGTACTGCCCTCGTACGCCGGCTTGAAGGTGAGCAGCTCGTAGAGCAACGCCCCCATCGCCCACACGTCACTCTTCGGCGTCAGCGCTCGCAGCTCGCCGCGCGCCTGCTCAGGGCTCATGTAGCCTGGAGTGCCGACGGTCACCATGATCTCGCCCAGCTTCTGCTCTGCGGCGTCCTTGCGGCTCTGCGCCACACCCCAATCCATGACCACGACCTCACCGAAGTCGCCAACCATGATGTTCTCGGGCTTCAGGTCGCGATGCAAAACCCCGCGTTGGTGCGCGTACGAGAGCGCGTTGCAAATCTGGATGAAGGCGGTCAGCAGACGGTGCCGGGTCCACTCCTTGAGCGTCGCTGGGTCCCCTTCGGCGAGCTTCTCGACCAGGTCGGCCAGCGACCGCCCCGACACCTTCTTCATCACGAAAAAGAGCTCACCGTCGGCCGTTACCCCGAGCTCGTGCACCGGGACAATGCCTGGATGGTCGAGCTGGGCCGTGAGGCGGGCCTCGGAAACGAAGCGCTTCACCAGCGCGTCGCTCGTGTTCTTTGGGTCTCGGATCAGCTTGATCGCTACGTTACGTCCGAGCTCCGGGTCGAACGCCTCCACGACTCGCCCCATCCCGCCGACGCCGAGCTCTCCCAGCTGCTCGAAACGCCCAAGCTGTGGCGTCGTCTGGACCACCGGCGTGTCGGGCTCCGAATCTTCGCTCAGGGTTCGTCGGCGCTTCTCGTTGCGAACGCCGATGCCTAGACCCTCCAAGAGCGTCGTCGCTCGGTACATCTTCTCGTGACCAGAGCTGTCGTCGCCGCGCCGCTCCATGGCTTGCAGCGCGGACTTCAGCTCACCTTCTAGGTCTCTATTCTTCATCTCTGATGCCATTCTTTCAACCATGAGAGACACCATGCTGCGACCGATTTTCGCACCGCAACTCATCAAAATGAAGCGAATATCGGTCGTTCAGGAGCGGGGCTGCAACGCAATCGTGGGTGCTGGGAGATTCCACCTCTATGAACCTTTGCGATGAATCCCCGCTCCTCCTCGCCGTCGAACCCCTTCGGGCGTTCATTGAACGTGGAATCACAAGAAGCGAGGCGACTTAGTCGTGTGGATGACTTTTGATTCTGCCGAGCTATCATGCAGGTCTCGTTGTATCCTGCCACTGCCCAGACCCCACCGTGAAAGAGAGGTCCCTATGAAAATCCGTCTCGCGCTCTTGCTCGCCCTGCTGGTGAGCCTCTTTGCCTTCGATGCCTTCGCCGAGGAACCGGCGGCCACCCCGCCGGCCGAAGAGCCGGCTAAGGTCGAGAAGCCTGCCGCTGGAAGCGGTGACTACTCCCACCTGACCGGCACATACTCCAGTGAGTGGGGTGACGTCACGCTCAAATTCACCGGCAGCCATTGCGAAGGCGCCTGGTCGGCGGGCACGTTCAGCGGCGACGTCGATGCCAACGGCGTCCTCAAGTACAAATGGACCCAACCCGACGGCACGGGCGGCTACGGTGTCTTCAACATCGAGAAAGACGGAAAAATGCTGGGACGCTGGGGCTACGGCGAGTCGAGCTCCAACGGGGGGGACTGGACGCTCTTCCCTCCGAAGTAGGGAGCATCCAGTCTGGATTCGAGCTTGGGCCTGAAGCGTGAAGACGCTCGGGCCCGTCTCGGTTTCGGCGCCGCAAAGTCGTCCGACAGACTGGGTGAGTCGACTCAGGGATAGGTCGGCCCCGACAGCCCTGGTTGGCCATTGCCGCCGTCGGCGAAGCCGCCGGGACCGCCTTCGCCCGCGATGATGGTGTTGTCGGTAATGACCGTCGCGGGGAGTGGCTCGCTGACCGAGAAGACCCCGTAGGACACGCCGCCACCGCCACCGCCACCTGGGCCGCCGCGACCGCCATCGCCGCCATCGCCGCCGGGTCCCCCTCTACCAGAGGTGTCTTCGGGGTTGCCGCCAGCGCCGCCTTTGCCGCCCTTACCACCAGGCCCGCCAAGCCCTCCGAGGCCACCGGAGCCTCCGTCGCCAGCGGTAATCTCGCAGTCGGTGAGCGTCGGCGGTGTGCCGACGACAAAAACCCCGAACGAGCCGCCACCGCCGCCGCCGCCAACGCCACCAGGGCCACCGCAGCCGCCCCCGCCGCCGCCGCCCCCTGCGCCGCCAAAGCTGTCGCAGTAGATGGCGGCATCTGGACCGCCGCCGCCGCCGCCACCGCCACCGCCGCCTTCGCCGCCGCCGCCGGGAGTCCCGGTCTCTCCCGCGGTGCCGACCCAGATCGCCCCGAGCACTACGCCCACACCGTCTCCGCCGGCTCCAGGTCCTCCGTCCGTGCCGGGGCCGCCGACGTCGCCGGAGCCTCCAATGTCGCCGTTGTCGCCGTTGTCGCCAGCCGCGCCACCTCCAGCGGCGCCGCCAGAGCCAGGCGCGCCGCTCGTGCCTAAGCTGCCAGGGTAGGAGCCGTCGCCCCCGCTGCCCCCCTGGCCTCCGCACCCGGCCGAGGCTCCGGCGCCGCCCGCCGGCCGGCTACAGCCGCCGCAGGGCCAACTGTCGTCTTCGCAGCCGTTGCTGCCTTTCGCCCCAACGGGCCCGTCGCTGCCAGCCCCTGAAGCCGTGCCGTTGTGGCCGGGTGCACCGTTGGCCGACTTGATGAAGCTGTGGGCAAGGGTGAACAGGGGAGCGTCCGAGACGTACACGGCGATGGCGTTGCTCCCCGTCACGACTGCAGGCGGTGCCTCGATCTCCACGTGAGAGAGCGTCGTCGGGGTGGTCGTGATGTTTTCGGCGATGACCGCTGGAGACGCGCCATAATAGGCAAGATCATCGGCGTTATAGACACCGACGATGACCGCCGCAGAACGATCGTCGCGCGCCCAGTTGAAGCCGTAGCCACCGTAAACGTCGACCCCTTCGGCCATCACCAACGGGCCGTCGTAGAGCCCTTCGTTGACGTAGACGTCCTTGCCCTCGGCGACCGCCAGCTCGACCGCCTTCTGCAAGCTGCGGACGGGCTTCCCGCGGGTCCCTGGGTTCTCATCGAAGCCGTAGGCGGCCACGAAGATGGCGCCCTCCTTGTTGCCGTCGATGCCGTCGCAGTTCGAATCGAAGAACTGCGGGTCGGGCTCGTCTTCGGCCAGCGGGTCGCACTGCCCCAGATCCTCGATCTCAGGCAGGACCTGGTCCACTTGCACGAAGGTCTCGACGGGCTCGGTGTCCACCGCTGTGTCTTCGACCTCGACGTCCAGCTCCACATCCACCTCGACGTCGAGTGCCGGCTTCTTCGTGTCCGAGTCTTCGCAGCTCGCCAGAGAAATCGAGAGCCAAACCGACAGGATCACCAGGGCGGAGAAGAGTGCTGTGTTGCGCATGACGGCTGCCATCGATGGAAGGTTCTCTAAAAAACGAGCCTCTGTCCGCCGAGTGTAGCAGAAGGACACACGAAATGGGCAAGGGTGCGTTCGCGGGTTTGCCCGCGCTTGCCAATGCCGATGCCGACGCCGATGCCGATGCCGATGCCGACGCCGACGCCGATGCCGATGCCGACGCCGACGCCGACGCCGATGCCGACGCCGACGCCGATGCCGATGCCGACGCCGATGCCGACGCCGATGCCGACGCCGATGCCGACGCCGATGCCGACGCCGATGCCGATGCCCGGACACACGATGGGCGTACACGTGGGGCCGACGCAATTCACCAGGGGTTGAAAACCCTGGCTATATCCGTCGCCCGCTGCGCGGGCATAGCTTTGGCTATGTCGTCAGCTCATGCTGCCGTTCCTGCACCGTGACCGCTTCGCGCAGACGCTCGATCTCCCGCAGCACGGCCTCTGGCGTGCACGGCACCTTCAGCTCGATGGCCGCACCGGGTCGGACCGACGCCAACGCGTGCCGCAACGCCGTCACCATGGAGATGGCCAACAGGAAAGGCGGCTCGCCCACGGCCTTGCTGCCGTGGATGACGTCCGGCTGGGTCGCCTGCTGCAAGAGCTCGACCCGGAAATCCGTGGGCATGTTGCCGATGGTCGGGATCTTGTAGCTGTCCGGCGAGTGCGTGAGCAGGAAGCCTTTGTCGTTCCAGACCAGTTCCTCGCAGCTCAGCCAGCCCAGGCCTTGCACGAAGGCGCCCTCGATCTGGCCCCGGTCGATGCTGGGGACCAAGGAATCTCCGACGTCGTGTAGGATGTCCGTCCGCAAGACGCGGTGCTCGCCGGTCAAGAGATTGACCTCGACCTCGCTGACGGCGGCCCCGTAGGCGTAGTAGTGGAACGGTTTGCCGCGGCCGATAGAGGCGTCGTACTTGATGTTCGGCGTGCGATAATAGCCAGTGCTCGACAGGGAAACCTGGTCTTCGTACGCTCGCCGGACCACGGCGTCGAACGAGGTCTCGTAAGACTCGCCGGGGATATAGACTTGGCCGTCGGCAAAGGCGATGTCGGGCGCCCGCGCCACGTCGACGCCGAGCACTTTGGCGGCGACCGGGCGCAGCCGGGCGAGCAGGGTCACGCAGGCGGCGTGGACGGCGGCGCCGTTGAGGTCCGTGCCGGCCGAGGCCGCGGTCGCCGAGGTGTTGGGCACCTTGTCCGTGGCCGTGTTCATGGCCCGGATGCGGCCCATGGGCACGCCGAGCTCATGGGCGCAGACCGCCATCATCTTCGTGTGCAGCCCCTGGCCCATCTCGGTGCCGCCATGATTGAGCTGCACGCTGCCGTCGCTGTAGATGAGCACGAGCGCGCCTGCCTGATTGAGCATGGAGTGCGTGAAACTGACGCCAAACTTGAGCGGTTGATAACCGATGCCGCGTTTGACGAGGGGCGAGCGTTGGTTGAACGCTTCGAGGGCCTCGCGCCGCGCGACGTACTCGGAGCTCTCCATGAGCTCCTCGTGGATGCGCTGCGAGCGCGGCCCGGGGAGCGGAAAGTCGTACGGCGTGCGGTTGTGCTCTTCGTCGTCCCGATAAAAGCTGCGGCTGCGAAGCTCGGCTGGATCGAGGCCCAGGGCCTCGGCCGCGCGATTGAAGACCTCCTCGACGATCATCACGCCTTGTGGGGCGCCAAAACCCCTGAACGCCGTATTCGAAGGCCTATTGGTGCGCGCTATGCGGCCCTCGAAGCGCACATGCGGGATGAAGTAGGCGTTGTCGATGTGAAAAAGGCAACGATCCAAGATGGCCCGCGACAAGTCGTTGGACCAGCCGCCGTTGGGCACGGTGAAGACGTCGAGCGCCTGCAGGACGCCGTGGGCGTCGAAACCCGCCTCGTAGCGCGAGTACCAGGGGTGGCGTTTGCCTGAGAAGAGCATGTCCTGGTCGCGGTTCATCCAGCATTCGACTGGGCGCCCAGTGTGCCGCGCCGCCAGCGCCGCCCAGGCCGCCAGGTGCGCGCCTTGGGTCTCCTTGCCGCCGAAGCCACCGCCCATCCGCAACACCTCGACCACGATGCGGTTGCGTGGGATGCCCAACACCTTCGCGACGTTGGCCTGAACCTCGGACGGGTGTTGCGTCGACGAGGTGATCTTGTAGGTGCCCCCTTCCTCGGGCAGCACCAACGCCGCATGGGTCTCGAGATAGAAGTGCTCCTGGCCGCTGGTCTCGATTTCGCCCGAGAAGCGCAGCGCACAGCGGGCCAGTGCGCCCTGTACGTCGCCGCGCTCGATAATGTGCACACCATTCATGTACGAGCCCGCCGCGACGGCCTCTCGCGACGAAAAGATGGCCGGCAACGCCTCGACCCTCAGCTTCACAGCGGCCACCGCCGCGCGGCAGTCCGCCAAGCTCTCGGCGACGACCACGGCGATGGCCTGCCCGCAACAGTGCACCTCGCCGTCGGCCAGCAAAGGCTCGTCGGCGATGACGGCCGAGCAATCGTTCACACCGGGAACGTCCGCGGCGGTGAGCACGGCGTGTACGCGCGGCAACGCTCGGGCCGCCGAGACGTCGAGCTCGACGATGCGCCCGTGGGCCACAGGCGAGGTGACCAAGGCGGCGTGCAACAATCCGGGGGGAGGCGGCACATCGTGAACGTAGCGCGCCTCGCCTTTGACGTGCAAATAGCAGCTCTCGTGCGGAGCCGGGCGATGCAGAGGGGTCTTCTGGCTGTGGGTCATCGCTCACCTCCCAAATTCGTCACCCATGAAGGGTCAACTAAGTTCGCTATGCGGCCGGCCACATAGATATTTTTGTCTAGCGGTCAACGGCCAGCAAAAGTATTCGTCATCCGTCAAGGGTCAACTAAGTGCGCTAAGCGGCCGGCCACGTAGATAATCTTGCCCAGCGGTCAACGGCCAGCAAAAGAATTCACGGTCGCCGTAGGGCGATAGGGCAACGCCGGGACCGCGCCGCTGGCGGTCTCATGGAAGAAGCCCCGGAGTAAATTCGACGCCACCATGCTGCGATACCACGACGAACCTCGGTGATCGCTGATGGGGTTGAAGTCTTCTTTGAGGCTCTGTGCCGCGCGCTCGACACTCTCGAGAGTCCACTGGGCGCCCACGAGCGCCCTCTCGGCTTGCGCCGCGCGAGTCGCAGGCCGAGCAGACAGCCCGCCGAAGGACAAACGAGCCAGCGTCACCGTGTTCGCCTCGTCCAGCTCGACGTAGAGCCCGGCGGAGACCGCCGAGATGTCGAGCTCCTGGCGCTTGCTCACCTTGTAGGCGACGCAGCGCGCCGTCGCGGGAATCGCGGGCACCGTCACGTGGGTCAGAATCTCGCTGGGCTGCAGCGCCGTCTGGCGGTAGCCCACGAGGAAGTCCTGGACCGACATGGAGCGGCTCCCTTCGCGCGAGCCCAGATGCGCCGTCGCGCCCAAAGCGACCAAGATGGGGCCCATGTCTCCGATGGGAGAGGCGGTGCAGAGGTTGCCCCCGATGGTCGCGCGGTTCTTGATCTGTCGGGCGCCAAAGAAGCGCAGCATGCGGTGGATGGGCTGCCAACGCTCGGCCGTCACGTCCTCGACGTCGGCCAACCGAGCCGTGGCGCCGATGAAGAGCGTGTCCCCATCGACAGCGAGACGACGCAGCGCGTCGAGGCCTTCGACCGAGACCAAGAGGGGCAAGATCTTGAACTGCTTGCTCACCTCCAGCGAGAGGTCGGTGCCGCCGCTGACGAGGCGCGCCGTCGGGTGGTCTTCGAGCACGTCCCAGAGCGCCTCGAAACTGTCCGGCGTGAAGTAGCGCTGCGCGCCGTGCTCATAGGTCAAAGTCATAGGGCTGGCTTCGGCCTTCTCGAGGACGTCGCGGAAGCGGCCCTCGGGGCGCGTGCCGGCGACCTCGCGGGTGGCGTCGTAGATGGGCTTGTAGCCCGTACAGCGGCAGAGGTTGCCGCACATCTGGTCGTCGAGTTTCCAGTCCTCGTCGAGGTCTTCGCGGTAGGCGGCCTCGAACATGGACATCACGACGCCCGGCGTGCAGTAGCCGCATTGCGAGCCAAAGCCCTCGGCGAGCCGCTTCTGGACCTCGTGCAGGTCGTCGCCGGTGGCCAGCCCCTCGGCGGTGTAGACGCGCTTGCCTTGCACCATGGGCAAAAGCACGAGGCAGGAGTTGATGGCGCGAAACTTCGGCCCGCCGGGCGCCATGGCGTCGACGATGGCCACCGTGCAAGCCCCGCAGTCGCCTTCGTTGCAGCCCTCTTTGGTCGCGAAGAGACCGAGCTTCTCTCGCAGATAGTAGAGCAGCGTCGTCGTCGGCGAGACGGCCGACTCCTCGACCAAGTGGTCATTCACGTAGAATCGAAGCGCGTTCATTTCCCCTCCAGCAGTCACCCCAAGTTCGCGGGCAGACTGTAGTCATCGGAGGCGAGGGGGGTCAATGGGCGCTCGGTGGGCGCGGGCGGGTTTGCTCGCTTTGGCGGCTGTTTGGGTGGGGTTTCTTGGTTCTTGTTGGTCCTGAGGTCTGCAGGGAGCCGCTGGCCTATAGCCGCTTCGCTCGCTCAGGTCCTCGATGACCGACCGAGAGAACCTACGCAAGCCCAGCCACAGCCCCCAACAACCGCGCTCTCAACCCCGCATCCCCAATCCCCTCGAGGATCAGAACCCGCGCCGAGCTCGCCGGATCGGACGGATTCTCGATCTCGAACACGAGCTCGGCCCCATGCCGAGGCAACGCCCCGTCGACCTGTCGTGGCCACTCGATGATCACGACAGCGTCTGGGTCTGCGAGGGCGTCCCAGTAACCCGTCGACTCCAAATCGTCCACGTCCGTCAGACGGTAGAGGTCCATGTGGTGGACCCGAGCCGTCGTGAACTCGTAGGTGTTGATGATGGTGTAGCTGGGCGAGCAGACCCGACCGCTCATGGCCTCACCGAGGTGCGCTCGAAATCCCTTCACGAGACCGTGGGTGAGCTGGGTTTTGCCAGCGCCGAGGCCCCCCCTGAGGCCTAGGACATCGCCAGGTCGCAGCTGCGCCCCCAGCACCTCTCCCAAGGCCTCGGTCGCTTCGGGGCTCACGGTGCGAGCGAGCACCTGTTTCATGTGTCATCCTGGTTCTGCTCAGTGGCTATTCGTCACCCGTCAAGGGTCCACTGAGGTCGCTAAGCGGCCAACCACATAGATATTCTTGTCTAGCGGTCAACGGCCAGCAAAAGAATTCGCGAACTCGATGAAGGGGTGGTCATCGTAGAGCTGCTTGACGGGCCCGGCCGCGTCGAGCTCCATGCGGACCTTGCCGTTCTCGTCGCTGTGAGCGCCTTTCACCACGCCGTCGGGCAGCAGGAGAAAGACGCGTTGGCCGATGAGGCGCTCGTCGACGCTCTCGTCGAGGTCCTTCTTGGTGTCGATGGGGCGGGAGACATCGATGATGACCCACGCGTCATCCCTCGAGACCTTATTGGTCCGCACGTCATCGACGGCCGCCAGCAGCGCGGAGTTGCTCTCGCGGGCGAGCAAACGCGTGAGGGTCTCTTCCTCGCCGCGGGTGAGCAGGACGCGGTAGATGCTCTCTCGCAGGAAGGGGTTCTCTGAGCGCGGCAGGAGGAGCTCGAGCTCCCAGGCGCTGACCGGAGTTCCCATGCGCTCGAGGGCCCAGACGACGTTGGCGGCGACAAAGGGGCTGCGGTCGTTGAGGCGCTGCAGGACGATGGGGGCGGCGTCCTTTGCGTCGAGAGTGCCGAGGGCGGCGATGGCGTTGGCCGCGGTGGGTGGGTAGGGGTCGTCGACGAGCTGCGTGAGGGTCGCAATCTGAGAGGTCAGGCCGACACGACCGGCGGTCCAGGCGGCCTCGGCGCGCAGCATGGGATCGTCGGAAGAGAGGGCGTCGGCGACCATCTCTTCGGTGCCCGCGAGCTTCATGAAGCCGACGACCTCCATGACCTTGCGGCGTACGGAGGTGCGGCCAGCGGTGTAGACCGGTTTCAAGAGCTCGAGGACGTCCTCGGGCCGCAGCGTCGCGATGAGCTCGAGGGCGACATAGCTGTTGGTCTCGTCCTTGGCTTCGAAGATGTCACGTGCGAGCTCGAGGGCATCGGACGACTCCTGCCCGCGCAGGGCTTGCGCCAGTGCCCAGATGGCCTCGCGCCGCGCCGGATGGGTCTTCTTCTTGGCGACCTCGAGCAGCAAATCCACCGTTCGTTTGCCGGGGATTGCGGCGAGGCCCAACGCGGCCTGGCGGCGCACCCTGCGGTCGTTGGACTCGAGGCCGAGGGCGAGGGCGTCGACGGCCTCGGGGCTGCCGATTTGCGCGGCGGCGTAGATGGCGAGCCGTTGCACCTCGAGGTCTTCGTTGCCGGTCTCTTTGATGACGGTGGCCAGGGTCTGTGGGTCCTTCATGGCGGCGAAGAGCAGCAAGACCTCTATGCGCGCCTCTTTCGAGAGCTTCGGGTAGCGCTCGAGCAGGGGGCGGCTGAGTCTGTCGTCGGCGACTCCGGAAACCCTCCGCACGACCTTGAGCAGCTCGACCTCGGTCAGCTCTGGGATGACCAGTGTGAGGGTCTCGAGCATGGACGGGTCGCGGATCTGGGCGACGGCCAGAACCACCTGGTCACGAGGGAAGCGATCGCTGCTGAGCGCGTCTTGGAGGGTGGCCGCCGAACGAGGGCTGGGGATGGTGGCGAGGAGACCGAGGAGTTGGCGCTGATATTCGACGTTCTCCGTCGTCTCGAGTTCGCTGATGAGCGCATCGACGGCGGGTTCGCCGATGTCCGCGATGGCCGAGCGGGCGACGTTCGACTGCTGCTCGTGGCGGAGGAAGGTCAGCAGGGGGGCGACCGACGAGGGATCGCCGAGCCGGCCGAGGGCGCGCATGACTTGGACCAGGGTCTCGTCGCCGTTGTTGGGGTTGAGAAGGGCGTGCAGGGAGTCGACGGCGCGGGGATCTCCAAGGTCGACGACGGCCTCCATCACGGCGCGTTGGACCTCGCTGGGCTGTCCGACGAGCATGCTCAGCAGCGTGCTGGTGGCGCGCGGATCGCCGAGCTTCCCGAGGGCGATCACGGCCGCCTTGCGGACTTTGACGGAGGAGTCCTCGGTCTTGTCGAGGATCGCGTAGACCGTCGACGGGTCGCCAAAGCTCGCCAGCTCGTTCAACGCGGCCACCACGACCTCTTTGACGTCGTCGTCGAGCTTGTCGCTGATGGCGCTGATGCTGTCGGGGTCGCGCAGACGTCCCAGCGACTCGACCGCCGCTTTGCGCACATCGCCCGAAGGATCATCGAGAAGCGTGGTGAGGGGGGTGAGGGCGCTGTGATCACCCACGAAGCCGAGCGCCTGTGCGGCGGCGATTCGCAGCTCCACATCACGGCTCTCGCTCAGCTTGGCGACCGCGGCGGTGACCCCGCGGGCTCCCAGGTCTCGCAGGGCCTCGAGCGCGGCGACCTGCACCTCGGTCGCCTCGTCCTTGAGCGCCTCGAGCAGCAACGGCGTGGCCAGTCGGGCCGGAAAGTGAACCAAGCAGCGCGCCGCCTGGGTCCGCTCAGCGGTAATGGAGCTGTCGAGCTTGGCGGCGAAGTCGTCGAGTTTACCGCTCCACTCGAACCAGTTGAACTCCTCGCTCTCCCCTCGGCAGTCTTCGGCGAAGCTCACGCTTGGGAGGCCGAGGGCGAGGGCGGCGCCGAGCACGAGGACGACGCGTGTAAGGGTCTCGTAGGCCCTCGAGGAAAGCTTCAAGGTGAAGACCAGCCAGCAAAAGCTGGGTCGCGCTGCTCTTCGGGTCTCTGTCTGCATCGCTGCCTGCTCCGACTTAGGTACTCGCGCCTCGAGTGTGCACGTCCCTTCGGGTTCGACTCTTCGCCAACCCCCGAACTCACGTCCTCGCCCTAACCGCCGCCCACCTGTGCTTCCTTCCCACGACGTTCCAACCGCGCCTGCCCTTGGGACTTTGCGCCAGAGAGCAACCTAGAACCCTGTGCGACGCTTCTCTTTGAGCTCGTTGGGCTGCTCTCGTTCCACCGCGAAGATCGATTCGATGGCCAGGAGGGAGTAGGCGTCCTTGCGGATTAGCCCACACACTCCCTTGGCGATGAGCGACGGCGAAAGATCGACGGCCTCGATCTTGGTGAAGCGGACCGTGTCTCCACCCGCGGCGCTCATCACGTTGAGGGGGTGCTCACTGGACGCGCGATAGAGCTCGCCGTCTTGTTCGAGGTGCAGCCGCTCGGCGGCGAGGATGGTCTCGAGGATTTCGATGTTCACTGAGTTCTCCAGGGTTTCTTGTCGGCACCGCTCCGGGCGCGGTTATTCAGCCCTGCGGTTCGTTGGGTCGCAGGGGGCACCACTGTATCCACTGGCGCCCAGAAGGGCGACCGTCGCGTCGTGGTGCGACGCGAGGGCCTGACGTCATCCGAAGGGGTCGGTGCTGCAGTCCCGGAAACAGACCGACCCTGCGGGCGCACCGTTCTGATCCTGCAGCTCGGTGCATTGATAGCCCTGCGGGCAGATGTTGTCGGGGTCGGTGGAGCAGGCGACGAAGCAGAACGAGCCGAGATCGTTGCCGTCTTTGTCCTGCAGGCTGAGGCATTTGTTCTCTGCAGGTCCACACGGCGCCTCGGCTTCGGGGTCGCAGCCCGCCTCACAATGGGGACCGGGCGCGGCGCCGCACACCGCCGAGCTCATGTCACAGAGCTGGCCGAACCCGCAGGACCAGGCGCCCTTGCAACCACGCGGGACGCACGCCGCAGAGACGCACTCTTTGGTCGCGTCGAGGCAATCGTTGTCCACTTCACAGCCAGGTGCGCACTGGTTCGTCGTGAGGTCGCAGTGGGTCTCTGCGTCGGGGCAGTCGCGGCTCGATTCGCATTGCCCCTCGAGCTTGCAGACTCCAGAGACCGCGTCACAGAGCGTGGGAGCGGCGCAGGGCTCTCCGCGCAGGTCGCACGGGAGCTGACAGTTGCCGTGGTCGCAGACCGTGTTCGTCGAGCAACCGCCCGTGGTGCAACCTGGAACGCAGCGTTTGTTGCGGCAAATTTGGTTTGGTCCGCCCTGGCAATCGAGGTCGGCCTCACATTCGAAAGGCGTACCACAGCTCCCGCTCGCCGGCACGCACTGACGCTCCGTGTCGGAGATGTCGACGCAGGTGTAGCCGTCCGGACAGTCGATGAGGGTCTGGCAGGATGTGCCGCAAAAACGTCCGCCAGCGCTGATGATGTCGATGCACAGGTCGTCTCGTGTGCCGCATTCATAGTGAAAGATACACTCGTCGCAGAGGGCCTTGTTGGGTTCGCAGCGGTGCTTGCACGGGTGGCAGTATTCGTCGGTGAAGCAGTTCGTTGCGTCCTCGCAGCGCCGCTTGCCTTCGAGGGGCTCGCACAACCCTTTGCAGGTGTTGCAGCCAATAGTGGCGTCGCCGCAGTCGCCAAACTCGGTGCACGAGGTGCCGTCGATGCAATGCCCAGTGGACATGTCGCAAGCGCCTTGGGGGCACGAACTGAAGGTGCAACGCGCCGCGCAGAGTGAGCTCGCCGCATCGCAGATCAGGTTCCCTTCGCACTCGGAGTCCTCGGCGCAGGTCTCGATTGGGGTGTCGCCTTCAGGGAGGTCATCACCGGACGAATCGCCTAGGTCCTGCAGGACGGCGTCGGTATCGTTCCCGTTCACCTTTGGGTCATCGTCGCAACCCAACATCAGGCCGACGAGGGCGACGAGCGCGGCTGCGATGAGCGCAGCCCGCAATGGTGTCTCGTATTCAGGCATCGACAAAATGTGTTTCATCGTCACGTCCTCAGCAGTTGGGGGATCAAAACGTGAGCAATCTAGCAATTCGGCCTTGCGATTTCACCTCGTTCGTCCAGGTC
>PFUG01000590.1 GCA_002789955.1 Deltaproteobacteria bacterium CG_4_9_14_3_um_filter_63_12
CCAGTCACTTCTGTGCACACTTCCCCGAACCAGCCACTGCACAGGCTTCCTCTGGAGATCTCAAATCGAACCTGGGCTGGGCAAGTCTGTTGTTGCAAGTTGCTCTGACATCGTGTAGCATTCGGCGAGTGCAGGTGGGCTGGACACCGATCTTCGGGCGCGACGCCGAAAGGGTTGCGCAGCTCTGGCACGTTGGGGGGGCACGGAGGAAGGCTCGGGGTTCGGGGCCATTGCACCATGGATTGCGCATGCGGTTCGCCTGGTTTTTTGTGGCTTTGATGGCGGTGTGTTTCACCTGCGAATCGGCGTTCGCAGAGGAGGAATCGAGCCCACGGCCAGTCGCCGAAGATGACGTTCAGGAGCCAAGCGTTACCTCCTCGCCGGTGGAGGGACCCGACGCTGGCGCAGGTGAGGCCGACGAGCGCCTAGACGTCGAGGCGGCTCCAAGCGAGTTGCCGCCGGGCGACGAAGACGCAGTGGACCCCGCTGTGCTCGAGCCTTTGATTGCAGAACCTCCAGTGGAGGAGGATGGGGTTGATGAAGAGGATGGGGCCGACATCGAGGATTTCGATCTGGGCGAGCTCCTGAGGATGCCAGTCGTCACGGCCGCGAAGACCGAGCAAACCGTCGAGGAAGCCCCGGCGATCATTGATGTCATTACCTACCAAGACATCTCACAGCGAGGCTACCGGACGGTCTCAGACGCCATCCGGGACATTCCGGGGATCTACGTGGTGGACGACCACGTGAACACGCATGTGGGGGTTCGCGGGGTATTTGGCAGCACAGACTCCGCAAACGATGTCGTCAAGATAATGATTGACGGTCAGCCAGTTGCATTTCGTCCAACCGCAGTGAGTCCCCTGGGCTACGATCTGATTCCGGTCGGCGCCATCGAGCGCATCGAAGTGTTGCGTGGCCCTGCTTCGGCGCTCTACGGGGCGAACGCGTTTCTGGGCGTCATCAACATCATCACGTTCAAAGGGGCCAAGACGGAAGGTGAGCCACGTGCGGACCATGGAGTGGTACTCGACGGATACCACCTGCGGAACCATGACGCGGACAGCTTCAATGGCTCAGTATCGGCCTACTCTGATACCGCAATCGGCGACTTTCAGTACTTCCTAGCCGGTGTCTTCCATCGCGCGGATCGCTCGGGAATGTCCGTGCCAGGCGTCGACGATTTGATCCGCGACTCGTTGTACCGCGGCGATAACACTGTGACTCCTCCCCTTGGTTTCCCGAGTCCCGGTTGGGACCAGGACGCTCGCCACTACATGTTGGGGCGGTCAATGAACGAGAACGACGTCGAGACCGCTGGGAGCCTCTACGCTTCTGCGGGATACCAGTTCTCTCCTACGGTGTCGGCGACGTTGGACGGGAACGGTCAGTACTCTGAGCGCAGCGCCGAGTTTCTCGACTACACCTATCTGACCCACGATTCGAGGCTGACTCAGCTCAATGGGTACTTGCGTGGGCGTTTCGAGTATGAAGGCGAGGCGCTGGCTCTCTCGCTGTCAATCGCTGCATCCGCGGGACAACCCACCGACGATGAGCGAATCGTCGATCGACTGGTGCGTGGCTCCGTCAAGCGCCGTGAGTTTGGGAACCTCGCTTTCGATGTGGTCGCGGAAGGCAGCTACGGTTTCGGACCGCTCGACAGCATCCGCGTTGGCCTGGACTACTCACATGACCTCGAGAGCCTGCTGACCATGAAGGTCATCAACGAAGAGACAGGGGTCGTCACAACTGAGGCTGGGTTCGGCGAGCGGACATTCGGAAATTTCGGCGCCTTCGCACAGTGGACTTGGAATGTCTGGGATAAGTTGACCTTGACCTTGGGGTCCCGCCTCGATCACAACACAGTCATTGCCTGCAACTCCGAAGAGTGGAACTGTGTCGGCGCGCTCGATGACGAGACGGCACAGGGCTCGACCGCCACACAACCGGATGTGCTCATCGACAATCGTGGCCTCTTTCAGATCTCCAACCGTGCCGCGCTGGTCTATGAGTTCCCCTTTGCGGGCCTCTACGCAAAGTTGATCTACGGTTCCTCCTTCAAGCCGCCGACTCCATTCCAACTCTACCACCGGCAAATGGCCATCACCGGCTCGAGCGTCGGCAATCCGTCGCTGCACCCGCAGACGGCAGACACCGGGGAGGCGATTGTTGGGCTACGGCACAAAGGAGTCGAGGCCTCCGTGACTGGGTTCTTTACGGAGGTAGCCGACGTCGTAATCTTCCTCAAAGAAACCAATCTGTTGGAGGGACGCAACGCGGATGTACAGGTGGGGGGGATCGAGTGGCGTGCGGCCTTCTACCAGAGCAGGGCGCTGTCGTTCTTCACCGACGGCAGCCTGCTCCTGCACACCAACTTGACCCCCAAGCAACGCCGCGGTGAGAGTGACTTCGCGTGGAGCAATTCGCCCTTCAATGCAGATGCGGCGATTGAGCGGTATCCGAACTTCGTCGTGCACTGTGGGCTCAATTACACGTTGACCGAGAGTCACCTCAACACTTTTCTCTCGATTGGCTACGTCGGCAGTCGCAGAGCCTCTCTGATCAACAACCAGCTCTACAACCATGTCGACCTCGCCAAGACGTATGAGCTTCCTGGCTATCTAACCACGAACATCACGTTGTCGAGTGTCGGTCTCTTCCTTCTCTCTGACGAGGATGAGACTGTTGTCTCTGCGAGCCTGCAAGGAAGCCCTGGCGGGTTTGTGGAGTCTGGCAGTGGCGGGATCGATATCCCCAGCCTCGGTCCTCGCTTTTATGTCCGCCTTGAGCAGCAGTTTTGATTCACCGCAAGAAAGGGAGGTCACATGTTTGCCAGAAACACACTCTGTGCGTTCGCTGTGTTGTTCGCTATTTGCGCCATCGCAGCCTGTTCCGACGATAACCCAAGTGATACCGGCATGCTGCGCAAAGTGGACGGGCTCGAGATCTGCTCGCTGAAGATCGAGGGGTACTACTATGTTGCCTCGCCGCTGCCCTATGAGGGAGCGTGGGCGGTCGGGGACCAGACGGAACCTGGTATCCTCATTGCCATCCAAGAGATCAACGCGGCCGGAGGCGTGCACGGCAAGCCGTTGGGGCTCGTCGTCTGCAACACGAAGGGCGATGGCACCGTCGCCACACAAATCATGAACGAGTTGGCGGACACCTCCACGGTCTCCGCGACGACCTGCTGCATGCGCAGCGCCGCGACGATTCCTGCCGCCGAGGTCGCAAGCACTCGTGGACTCGTCATGGTTGCGCCAGGGGCAACCTCCCCGGCGATCACGGACCTTGCGGATAACGGATGGGTCAGTCGCACGGCGCCCTCCGATGCCCAACAGGGTGTGGTCGACGCAGCGTTGGCCCGTCGTGAGGGGTGGAACAAGGTCTTCGTTCCCACCTTGGACGACCCCTGGGCGACCGGGATCCAGCAGGTGTTCATCGCTGAGTTTACTGCTCTAGGCGGCGAGGCAGTCGCTTCCGTCTACAGCGGGACGGACGCGAACTTCGCTCAGACGATCATCGACGAAGCCATGGCCTATGGTCCAGACGCTGTGTTCTTGGCCGGACTCGAGGTCGACGGCGCCGCCATTGTGCGGACCGCCATCGACAGTGGGTTTACGCCCTCCGGTTGGATCTTCCCCGATGGCCTCAAGACTCAAGGCTTCGTGGATGCCGTGGCGAACAACCAATACCTTGAAGGCGCCTTGGGGACAGTGCCCGCAACGCTCGGAGCCGACTGGACCGTGTTCCGCACCACCTACCAGAAGTTCTATCCTGGAGTGGAACCCTTCAGTTACGCCGCGAACGCCTATGACGCCATTTACCTGTTGGCGATCGCTATGGAGTTGTCCGACGACCCCAATGACCGAACGCAGGTGCGCGACAACCTCGCCAAGACGAAAACTGGGCAGGAGATCCACCCTGGAGAGTGGTCCAAAGTCCTGGAACACCTTGCCGATGGGAGCCTGAACTATGAGGGCGCGTCTGGCGCCGTGGACCTCGACGCCAATGGAGACGTCACTGCGAACGTCGAAGAGTGGACCATCGAGAACGGTGCGATCAAGAGCGTCGGCTGCCTCACGATCGATGCGACACCCTGCCCGTAATCGTCAAAGTCGCCTAAGAAACCCTCGACTTTCAGCAGGTGAGCCTCAGCAAACCTCACCACTTGGAGGAGCGGAAGATCGGTCGAGCGTCGCGACCAATCTCTCCTCCAGGTCGCTCTCGCCAATCCAAACTCAACAGCGGGAGAACTCCCGCAGCTTCTCGACGCCATACGCCAGACTCGTAGCGGTCACGAGCCTGCGCATGCGCGGCGTCCACGCTCAGCAGAGGCGAGTGCTCGCAGGTGTCGTGTGATTAGCTCGATGGTTGCCATCGAGTGGGTCGATGGTTGCCATCGAGTGGGTCGATGGTTGCCATCGAGTGGGTCG
>PFUG01000457.1 GCA_002789955.1 Deltaproteobacteria bacterium CG_4_9_14_3_um_filter_63_12
AGGGGCGTGTCGCTCTTCGCGAAGGCGATGGCAGCCAAGACGACGCCATCGGCGGCGATGGGAACTCCGACGTGGGGACGAACAACAACGACTTCACCAGCGGTGGCGACACCACTAACAACGGTGGCGACTCGACGACCACCGGCAACGACACCAACACCACCAGCAACGACACGTCCACCTCTGGCTGTACGAACGGCATCATCCGCTGTTCCCTCGCCGGAAACATCGAGACCTGCCGCAACGGATTCTTCGTCGAGACCTTGGCCTGCGCCGCCGGTTGCCAAGCCTCGACCTGCATCGACGCCCCTCTCTCCGGCCGCTGCAACGCGCCGGTGACCATCACCCTCGGACAGACCGTCGTCAGCACCACGGACACCGGCGACAACCCCAACACCTGGCTGCAAGAGTGCACTGGCGGCGGGGACGCCCCAACCGGCCCCGAGACCGTGTTCGAGATCAACATGCCGATGCCAATGATGGTGAAGATCACCCTCGATTCTGTCGACTCCACGTACTTCGCCCTCTACCTGCGCGGAGTCTGTGATGACATGGCCACCCAGCTCCACTCCACCTGCGCCGCGAACAGCTCGCCAGGTGGCAGCATCGAGCTGACCACTCTCTTGGGGAAGGGCCAACACTTTATCTTCGTCGACAGCTTCAACTACGACCAGTTCGGCCCCGGCCGTTTCAAGCTCAAGGTCCAAGAAGCCTTGATGCCCCCCTGCGGCGACCACATCCCTCAGATTCTCGACGTCTCCAACGGGCCCGCCGTCGTTCAGGGCGACACCGCGATGGGAGCGTCGTCAGAGCTCTGGATGCAACAACATTGCCCCAATGACGCTTTTCAGTCTCGTGGTAAAGAGCGCGCCTATGCGTTCGCCCTGCGCAACTTCAGCAATGTCTCCATCAACGGCCAGCCGACCAACCCAGCCGACAGCATGATGGGTGTCTACGTGCGCACCATCTGTGACGACAGCTTCAGCCAAGTCTATGACGAAGCCAATCACTTTGCAGGCTGCGGCTACACCGATGGTGGCGTCCCCGCGACCATCAACTGGCAATACAGACCAGGTGCGTACTACGTCTTCGTCGATGACTTCCTCACCTCCGCAGGAGATGGGCCTCAGCAGTTCACGTTGACCGTCAACGCGCCGTGACATGGGGGTGTACTGCACCCTGCCAACAGACACCCCCGTAGGGGCGCAGCGTGCTGCGCCCTACACACCAACAGACGGCCCCCGTACGTGCACCTGTCAAACGATGTCCTGATCTTCGGCGAAGCCCTGGTCGACTTTCTGCCCGAACACCCCGGCCCACTCGCCACGGTCGCCCGCTTCGAACGCCAGCTCGGCGGCGCCCCCGCCAACCTCGCCATCGGACTGGCGCGCCTCGGCAGCCGCGCCAAGCTGCTTACCCGCGTCGGCCGAGATGCCTTCGGCGACTTCCTCGTCGCCACCCTCGACGCCCAAAACGTCGACGTCTCCGAGGTCCGCCACGCCCCAAAGGGCGTCAAGACCGGCATCACCTTCGTCAGCATCACCGAAGACGGCGACCGCAGCTTCCTCTTCTTCCGCGAACCCAGCGCCGACCTCACCGTCGAGCCCGCCGACTACGCCCAGACCCCGCTCGACGCCCCCATTCTCCACCTCGGTTCCAACCTCATGGTCTACGAACAGGGCCGAGCCACCACGCTCATGCTCGCCCGACGGGCCCGAGAACAGGGCGTCCTCGTTTCCATGGACGTCAACCTGCGCCAGCACCTCTGGACCGACCCGAGCCAGGCCGCGCCGACCATTCGCGAGCTCCTGCCCTACGTGAATCTCCTCAAGGCCAGTGAAGAAGAGGCAGAAGCGCTGGTCGGCGGCGCTCGGGTTCCTGCCGAAATCTACGCGAAGCTCGCCGACAGTGGCGTCAACTGCATGGCCCTGACCTGTGGCGCTGACGGCGCTTGGTGGTTCACTCCCTCTGCCGCTTTTCACCAGCCGGCGTCGACCGTACAGGCCGTAGACACCACCGGCGCTGGCGACGGTTTTTGGGCCGGCGTCCTGCACGGCGTCTGCGAGCTCACCCGACAAGACCCCAACGAAAAACTGGGCAGCGACTGGCTCGCCCGAGTCGACCAGGGCACCTGGAAACGCATCTTGCGGCTGGCGACCTTCGTCGGAGGACGAGTCTGCGAGCGCATGGGGGCGACCACCGGCATGCCCCACGCCGCCGAGGTCCCGTGGGCCGACCTCGGCTGGCCGTTCTGACGGCTTGTGCCACACCCCGACGTTCGGTAGGACTCAGGCAGTCATTTCAGTTCCGCTCAGTTCCGCTCCAGGAGTGACCATGAGTCTCATCGACAAGTTCGGCCAAATCGCGGGTCGCGTGGGCGAGCGGGTCCAGAGCCGCGTAGGGGACCTCGTCGAGGACGCGCTGCTCTCCGAAGGCGTGCGCAGCAGCTTGCAAGCCGCCGAGAGCGCCATGCGCGAGGCACGCTGGGACGACGCCCTGACCGCGCTCGATCGCGCCGAGGCCGCCAAACCTGGCTTGACTCGCATCGAACTCCTCAAGGGCATGGTCTACCTCGAGCTCGACCGCACGACGCGCGCCATTTTCCACCTCGAGAAGGCTACAAAAATCCGCGAAAGCGTAGACAGCGTCTACTTCCTAGGGCTCGCCTACGAGCGCGCAGGGCGCTGGGTCGATGCTCGCAAGGCGCTCCTCGCCGCCACGAAAATCGAGCGTGAGCCGCATCTGCTCTTCGATATTCTCGTCGCGCTCGGCCGCATTTATTTGGCCATGGGACGACATGAGAAGGCCGCCCACGAGCTGCGCCGCGCCCTCGAGTTGCGACCGGCCGAACCCGACGCCATCACCCTCCTCGCCGCAGCGTTGCGCCGCAGCGAGAAGTCTCGCGAGTCTCTCGAGCTCTTGCGCGTCCACCGAGCGATGCTGAACGACGCGGCATCGTGGGTGCTCCTTGGGCAGCTCGAGCTCTCGTTCGACCACCTCGAAGAGGCCAGAGCGGCCTTCGAGCAAGCCCTGCAACGAGGGGCTGGCGTCGAAGCGTACGAGGGTGCGGCTTGCGCCGCCTTCGAGGCGGACGCGGTCGAGATTTGTCAGTCGTTGCTCGAACGCGCAGGTGCCGCCGTCGACGGCTCGCCCGTTTTGTTGGCGGTCTCGGCGCGTCTCGCCCAACAGAGAGGGGAGCTGGCCCTGGCCGCACAACTCTTCGGACGCGCGCTCGAGGGTTCTCCGAAGTTGAGAGCGGCGCTTTTGGGCGCCGGCGAGATCGCCCTCGAGGCCGACGATGGCCACAGCGCCGAGGGCTACTTCGCTCGCGTCTTGGAGGAGGACCCCGACGACTCTACCGCGCTGCGAGGCTGCGGGCGCGCCCGCCTGCTCAAAGGCGACCGTGCGGGCGCTCTGCGCTATTTGGGGCGCGCGCGCAGTGAGCTCCAGGAGCCCAAGGTGTTGCTGGCGTTGGCGACCATCGCCAGCGGGGCCGGCGACCTCTTCGAGGCACGGAGTCTGCTCGAGGAAGCGCGCACGACGACCCCCTCGGTGGAGCTGAGCGCTCGCATCGAGGCTGCCATTGCGGAGGTCGAACAGAGCGTTTCTCCTCAATTCGACGCCGAGGCGTTGCGAACCTTGGACTCCAGGCGTCTGCGGGAGTTGGCGCTGGCGGTGCGTGAGCACGTCGCGCAGGTGCCGGCGCTGGTCTCCTATATGCCCGCCGCCAACGCGCTCGCCGAAGACCTGGACAGCCCGCTGAAGGTCGCCATCGTGGGCGAGTTCAACGCGGGGAAGTCCACCCTGGTCAATGCTTATTTGGGCGAGCCCATCGTCGCGACCGGGGTCTTGCCTACGACCGCCCACATCAACGTGCTTCGTTACGGGCCACGGCGGGTTGCGCGCATCATCGAAGCCGACGGCGAGGGCTTCGCCGAAATCCCGTTCTCCGAGCTGTCGAGCGCCCTCGATGCAGCGGGCAGCGCTGTGGACCACATCGAGCTCCACACCCCTCATCCCGACCTGCGAGCGGTCCATTTCCTGGACACTCCTGGTTTCAACGCCGCGGTAGACGAGCACGAAGACTTGGCGGCGCGCGCGGCCCGCGAGGCCGACGCCGTCATCTGGCTGATCGACTCGAGCCAGGCCTGGACCGAGAGTCAACGCCTCGCCCTGGCCCACACGGACGAGTCCAAGGAGAAGGTCATCGTCGTGCTGAACAAGCGCGACGCGCTCGACGAGCGGGAGCAGGCGGAGACCCTAAAGTACGTCGAGGAGAAGCTCGGACCGCAGGTCCGAGCCATCGTGTCGATGTCGGCGCTCGATGCCTTCAAGGAGCGCGACCAGGCTCGCCGAGAGAGCCGCGCCGAGAGCGTCGAGCTGTTGCAGCAGGCCGGCTGGAGCGCGTTTACCGATGCGCTGCACCGCGAGCTGCTCGACCGCATCACTCGCCTGAAATGCCTCAAGGCAGCACGCAAGCTCCGGCAGCTGAGCGCCGAGGTCCTCGAGCAGAGTGAGCGCGACAGCCGACGTTATCGGTTGCTTTCGGAGCAGATGAAAGAGGGCGCTCAGGCTCTGGAGCGCTCGCGCGACCAGATTCGGCGGCGGGTTCTGCCCGAGGCTTGGGAGAACTTCGAGGAGCAACGCCGTTCGACGTTGGCCAAGGTCGCCAAGGAGGTCGAGGACGTGCGCCGGCCGTCGGCCGGGTGGTTTTCGACGCTGGAGCTGGCGCAGGAGGACTTGGGATTCATCCTCGATTTGCTGGGCAGCGGGTTGCGACGGGACCTGAAGTTGCTGCAGACCAAGGCCCTCGAGGCCGCGGTCGAGCCCGTGGAGGCGACCCTCCATACGCTGGAGTGGGTCGGCAAGGCGCTGTCCAGTCGACGGGCGCGGGACCTCTTTCGGCGCATCGAGCAGTTCGTCTCGGAGGAGCGTCTATTGCGCTCACAGCTCGGGGAGCGCGTGTTTGCCGCGCACCTCGCCTGGATCGACGGGAGGTTGTCCGTTGCCGACACCGTGCCTGGATTGGCCCGACGTCTCGGCGACGTGAGCAGCACTCTGGCCGAGCGACAGGAGGTGCTGGCCTCGGTGGCGGGTGAGTTCGGAGAGCGCGTCGTCGACGAGCTGCGCTCGTGGAACGAGGAATACTTCGACGTCGCTTTGCGATTGTGCGAGAACGTTCGACGAGACATCTCGAGGTGGCAGTTCGAGACCGAGTTGGTCATTCGCAAGCCTTTCGAGCTTTTTGTGCACGACTTGGTCCCCGACGTATAGCGCTCGTCGAGGTTTTGCGTTAACAACCAACCCCTGACACCCTCAGAGTCGGTCTCTCGGCCAGAGAGACTTCGTACCCAAAGAGAATGGATGGCTTATGCAATTGGGGAGAACACCAACGACCGCCCTTTGGAGTGCGCTGTTTGGAATCTTGCTGCTCCTGGGCGTCGGTCTAGGGGTTTCGGCCTGCTCGAAAGAGGAACCGAAGAAAGAGGAAGCCGAGCAGCCCGCCCAGGAGTCTCCTGCTGAGCCCGTGGCAACGCCTGCGGTCCGGCCTCCGGTCAACAAAGACGCCAAGCCCATGAAGACGGTTCAAGCGGTTCGCCCTCAAGAGACCGTGGAAGAGCCCGGACAGGTCGATGAGCCCGTGAACACAGCCCAGGCTCACAAGGACACCGCAGCACAAGGCAGCGCTCTGAACATCGCCGCTGCGCTGGAGAAGTCCGACATTCGCGAGGCGGTTGGCTATTTGGGGCTTCTCGAAGAGGCCACCATCGTCGGACAGCCAGAGAACAAGCAGTACGGCGTGACCCGCTGGAGCTCGGAAGGCAAGAACGAGTTTGGATTTGGGCTGCAGGTCTGGAAGCCAGGCTCCTCGAATACGGCGGTCAAGCGCTTCGATGACCTCTACGCACAGTCTATGGGCGGTGAGCAGACCAAAGACGTAGGAGACAGCTCGTTTCGAACTGAGCACCACGACTTGCGCTCGATCGTCTTCCTGGATCGTCGAAGAAGCCTTGTGGCGTCGCTGACGTGCGACAAGTCACTGTGTACTTTCGACCAGCTGGTCGAGCTCAGCCGACGGGTCAAGCGAAGGCTCTGAGTCGATGGATTTGCTCAACTGGATCATCCTCTTCTTCGTCGTCCTGACCCTGTTCAACCTGCGGACTCGGCGGCGCGCTCAGGTGGCACAGGTGCCCCCTTACGAGGAGGTGGAGGAGGAGACGCTGAGCCGTCCACAGGGTGACGGTTGGGAGACCTCGCGCATGGAATCCATGCCGCGAGAACATCGCCGCCGGATCGTTCTGACGGTCGTGGTGGATGGTCTGCGCTCGATCGAATGGACACAGCACTTGCTGTGGCAGCTCGCAGGGAGCGTGCAGAGCCGCTTACAAGCGCATGTGATAGTGGTCGAGGCCTTCGCGAAAGGCGAGGCGCAGCGGGCCGGCGAGGGGCTCGGGCGCCTCCTCCTCGCGGTCGATGGGGGGGGCTGGAGCGGCGAGGAGCACCTGCTCGCGGCGTGGGCGGGTCGGGGCGTCGCAGAACAGAGTTTTGACCTGGGAGAGGTCCACCAGAAATTGTTCGACGGCCAATCGCCTCTTGACTGACGCTCCAACCACAGTCCAAAACACTCGACGATTGGTGATGAGCCAACTAAGGTTTTGGGATCGCGCGTAGGCTCGCTGCTGACTCACTTCGAGAAAGTTTGGTGTGGAGTAGCGCGCGGAATCTGCTCGGGGCGTGTTTCCGGGAGCGAAGAGGAGGTCACCAGGCCACCGTTCGAGACCGTTCACTCCCGCGGACGGACGCGAGGCCGCGGAGACAAGGATCGATGAGCGAGGAGCAGCAAATAGGCTTCAAGAGGGTTCATTTCTTCAAGATGTTCCTGACTGAAGAAGACTGGAACGATAGACACCTCTTCCACATCCAAAAGGAAGAGCTGCATGTCCGCCAGGTTCATGGGAAGGGCATCGTCCAGTACTACGCCGACGAGCTCATGGTGAGGCAGAGGCCACGCGCCGAGCTCGCCGTAGACGTGCTTCCGGGCTACCTCACCGACGAGCTGGGACAAGACGTCATTCTGCGAGAGCGGCTCACCCTCACCTTCACCAGGGAGGAGTTCTACCTCCCTTGCACCATCTACGTCCTCGCGCGGTTCAAGCTTACCCCCGTCAACCACATCCGCTTCAAAGACGGCCGACGCGAGCACAAATACGTCGAGGAGCAAGCCGAGATCGTGCTCCTTGCTCGACCTCCCGAAGAGAACGAATCCGAGCTGGCGCGTGTCCGACTGTCGACCGACGTTTACAAAGTCACCGACGCGCGGGACCCGTATGACCCCAAAGACAACGAGATCGACCTGCGCTTCCGCTTGGCTTCCTTGGTCCCTATGCGCCTCTCCCAAGAGCTCAAGGAGATGCTGCTCAAAGGGCTGCGGGCGCGGCGCTATCACTTCCAACGGATCGGCGGCAACAAGCTGCTGCGCCCAGCCGCCACCCTCGGCCACAACATCGCCATCCTCGAGATGCTGGTGGACACCGATCAGCTGACGCCCCGTGGAGCGCTGGCGCTGCTCGACACCCTCAACGCCATCGACCTCTCCCTCTCCACCATCGTGGGAAGGGACATCGACGATCCATGGTCAAAAGAGCGCCCGGACTGGCAGGGGTTCACCAAGAATTGCGACATCATACGCAGTCTGCTGTCCGGCTCCGATCCGTATCGGCTGGGGAACCTCGAGCAGATCGCCTCGTTCATGAACAAATCCAACGACCTCTTCTCGGGAATGACCAGCCTCTACGGCAACGACTCGCTCGTCTATTACGACGGACAAGAACCCATGCTCGCCAAGACCTACCCCATCTCGGACGACTGGGAACGCGTCAAGGTCTGGAGCGCCGACTTCCCAGAGATCCTCTATGTCGATGGCCTCGAGTGGCACCTCATCGACACCTTGGACATGACCAACGAGGCCGATGAGAAGAAGTTCAACTTCAAGATTCAGAAAGCGCTGGACGCATGGAAGACTCGGCAAAAACTCCTCTATCCAGATGGCACCATGGTCGACGACACCGGTGTCGCGCACGAAGGTGGATACTCCGAGTACGAGATTCGGGGTGTCGTCCCCGACACACACCTCGCGATTATCCGCATGATGGACTATGCGAGGGCCGACTATGAGCTCGAGTTCATCGTCAACGACCAATTCGCCGGAGTCAGTCAGTGCATCGGCCACGACCGTCGCTGTCGATGGCGAAACTGGCCGATGGTCATTCCGGCTTGGTTCGTCAACGACGACGTGCTGCGCATCAAGCAGATCATGACCACGGCAGAGCGCGACGTGAATATGTTCAGGTACTGGTTCTATCAACCTTTGGGCTACTAGCTCTTTCCTCTCCTGCAGTGGCCTATGTGGTTGGCCATAGTCAGGGTTCACAGCCCCGACGGCCAGGCACGCTGCGAGTTCACGAATGCCTGTGCGGTGCCGGCAAATTGGGTGGTTGCTCTTGAGCCTTGCGCTCTTTGCCTGTGGTGAGGAGCCTGGTCTCGACTGTGTCGACAGCGACGGCGATCGCTATGGAACAGGATGCGCCTGGGGTCCTGACTGCGACGAGTCTAACCCCGCCGTCCATCCTGGCGCGGTCGAGCTGTGCAACGGGATCGATGACAACTGCGACGGGGGAGCGGATCTCGAGTGGCCCGAGCTCGCGACGACCTGCGATGGATTGGACCTGGATCAGTGCTCCAAAGGGTTCTGGAGTTGTGCGGCGGATGGTGGCGTGACCTGCGAGGAGAACGGCACGAACGAGAGTGAGGTCTGTAATGGCGTCGACGACGACTGCGACGGGCAGATCGATGAAGACCTCGCGGACATAACCTGCGGGTCGGGGCTCTGCGCCATGACCATCAACGGCTGTGTGAACGGGCGCTTGGTGTCCTGCGCTCCCAAAGCACCGCCGGAAGCCTATGAAGTGAGCTGCAGCGACCAGCTCGACAATGACTGCGACGGGGTGGCCGACAAAAAGGACCAAGACTGTCTTCGCTGCGCCGATGCCGACGACGACGCGTACGCTGCCGTCGGCGCCGACTGTCCGTCGGGCGACGACTGCGTGGACGGCGATCCGAACATTCACCCAGGCGCCATCGAGGTCGTGGACGGCATCGACAACAACTGCGATGGCAACACCGATGAGCCCACAGCCAGCCAATATCATGGCGAGGTCGTGTTCAACGAGGTGCTCGTCGACGGCAACACTCCCCTGCCTGACGCAAACGGTGACGGCCTCGCGGATCCCGTCGAAGACGAGTTCGTGGAGCTCCTCTCCCAAGCTGCTGGCCCTATTGACCTGAGTGGCTGGACACTCTTCGACCTCACAAATCTCGACCCCAGGCACACCTTCGCCGAGAACACGGTTCTTCCGGCGGGTCAGACGATTGTCGTCTTCGGCGGAGGAACTTTGCTGCCCAGCGCCTCTGGCGCCCAGTTTGTCACGGCTCACAACGCAGATGTGGGGCTGGCGCTCGGCCTGAGCCTCAACAACCCAGGCGACGTCCTGACGCTCTACGACCGCAACCTCCTGCCGGTTGCGGAATATGGCTACGGTGACAAGGGCGCACTCGCCGCCGTCCAAGACGAATCCAACACTCGAGCCCCCGAGGGTTCGGGCTCGTTCATCCGACACTCAATGGCCCCAGGCGCCAACGGCGCCCGATTCTCCCCCGGAACGAGAGTCGACGGCTCACCTTTCCCCTGAACCATGCTCCCCGGCTACGAAGTCTTCTGCACCCGCGACGCATACGGGCTCATCAGAGTGCTCGAGGACGGTCCCTACAGGACTCTCTGCTTCGATAGCTATGGGGAGCAGAGCGCCGTCGATCTGACGGTCCCGCACCGGCTCGTGTTCGACTACACCCAGGCCATGATCCTGGGGCTCTGCTTCGTGGAGCGTCCACGCCACGTCACACTCTTTGGCCTCGGCGGTGGCAGCCTGGTCAACTCTCTTCTGCGCTTCTCGGATAGTCTGCGCCTTCGGGTCGTGGAGCTGCGCCCAGCGGTTGTCGAGGTCGCCCACGAGTGGATGGGGCTCGAGCGGTCCGACCGCCTCGAGACCATCATCGACGACGCTCGCCACTATGTCGAAAGCAAGCCCATTCGCTCAGACCTGCTCTTCGTCGACCTCTTCGACGACGAAGGGGCTCTCTCGTTCGTTTACGACGAGCAATTCCTGCTCGGCTGTCGAGGCTGCCTCACACCGAACGGCGTCCTTGTCCTCAACCTCTGGGAACAACACAAAGGGGACCACCCCTCGGCGAGGCGAGCGCTTTGGGAGGTCTTCGGAGATGGCTGTGTATTTTGCCCGCTCGAAAACGGTAACCTCATCGCCTACGCCGTCAATCAGGGTCCGATCGTGCTGAACCACAGGCGTCTTGTCGCCAAGGCGCGGCCTCTCGTCTACAAGCTCGACATCAACTTGAACCAGTGTCTGTCCCGGCTGCGTGAAGCTTGACGCTGAAGGCCCTTTCCTTCTCCTGACAATTCGGGTTTGATACGAGCATCGAACAAAGGGTGGAGATGGCGTCTCGGGTTAAGGTGGCTGGCCGCTGCGCAAGAAGACCTGCCGACGTCACTCGGTCTACCGGAACCCACTGAGGCCTCCGCGACCGTCCGTTTAGGGTGGGGGATGTATGGAACAGAGCGTCGCGGTGGGTTTGACCGCTGCTGTGGTCGCAGTCGCGGATGAGGTCCCGCTCGTCAGAGTCGTTGACAGCGCTCAAACCTTGCCTGAGGGCCAACGCGATCTGCCAGCGTTGCCCTTTGGTACCCTCAACCCGACCGCCGACAAGACTCTGGAGCTCGCTCTGCGCCAATGGGTTCGAGGCCAGACGGGGCTCGAGCTTGGCTATGTAGAGCAGCTCTACACCTTCGGGGATCGAGACCGTACCGCGCCCATTGGCATGGACGGGCCACGGAGGGTGTCGGTCGCCTACGTCGCGTTCATGCGGCAACAAAAGATGGAAGGGGACTGGCGCGCTCGTTGGGTGGATTGGCATGCGTTCTTCCCATGGGAAGATTGGCGTGCGGGAAGACCAAGGATCCTGAACTCCATCGTCGAGGCGTTGACTCAATGGTGCGACTTGGCACCAGACATCGCGGCCAGAGATTCTCGTCGGCATCGAGTCGACATCACCTTCGGACTGGGCGGCGTCGCGTGGGATGAGGAAAGGGTCCTCGAGCGCTATGAGCTCCTCTACGAGGCGGCGCTGGTCGAAGAGGCCCACACCGACGCCAGGGCCAAGGGCAAACCCATCCGACAGGTCGAAGTCCGCGTCGGACGGCCTATGGCCCTGGATCACAGGAGAATCCTTGCCTGCACGCTCGGGCGAATCCGTGCTAAGCTCAAATACCGCCCCGTAGTCTTCGAGCTGCTGCCCTCGGTCTTCACGCTTCTGCGTCTTCAGCGTCTCGTCGAGGCGCTGGCGGGAATCCGCCTGCACAAGCAGAACTTCCGTCGCCTTGTGATCACCGGTGGCTTGGTGGTCGGAACTGGAGAGATGGATCGCCAGACCGGCGGGCGACCCGCGGAGCTGTTCCGCTTCCGGCGCGAAGTGCTGCGTGAGCGGCCGGCGCCTGGCGTCGGACTCCCAAGTCTCTCGAGCTTCTAGAGCAAACGGGGAGAGGAGGAGCTCGGCTCAGTCCGGAACTGCAGCACCAGTCGTGGTCGTAATGACGGTATGCTCGGTCTGCCCTTTGCCCTTGCCTTTGTCTTTGCCCTTTCCCTTGCCCTTGCCCTTGTCTTTGCTCGCCGTGGTGGTGTCCTTGGGCTTGTCGCTGGAGCCAATGTTCCTTTTGTCACTGTTGCCACCGCTTTCTGGCGGTCGGACGGTGTCGACCTTGGCGACGGACTTGGAGATTTCCTTCATGACGACCTCTGAGTGGAAGTCTGAAGTGAGGTTGAGTTCGACCACTTCGATCTCGTAGCCATCCAGGAAGATCCGCCACGTCTCGGACTCGTCGCCTTGCGGGAACTTCTTGCGAATCGGCGTCGTGCCGATGGACTCTCCCGCGCGGAAGACTTCTGCCCCCGCGGGATTCGTCTCGATGTTGACGGTGATTTCCGGCACGCCCTCGTCATCTCCGAGGGGCTCGAACGCCATTTCTTGAGGTGAGGGGGTGCTGCTCTTCACAGGGACCGCTGCGATCTTTGCAGGCTGGTCACTGGCTTCCGCCGAGGATTCCTCGGTGGGCTTAGAATCATTGGTCATCAGGGCTAGCACGATACCAGCGACGCCGCAAAGGGCGACGAGACCGACGAGGGCCAACAGCGCGACGGGCTTCTTGCTGGGAGGCACTGGACCCATACCGGGAGGCGTCATCTGAGGTGGCATGAACGGTGGGGCTGACATATCTGCTCCAAGCAGAAAGGGCCTAGAATGGCCAGAGTATCAGGCTCTTCCCTAGACTCATTCGCCAAACGTCACGCGACGGAGCCGGCCCGCGGTTCGCGAACTCTGGGGGGCGCTCGGCCAGAACTCCGATCGGCGCCAGCCTCGTCTGAGAGTGACACTGCAGTCACAGACCGGCTAGCCTACGAAGAGTAAGCCTCGTTTGTCAACCTAAGGCCCCGTCTCCCACCGTCCTCGGCCCCCAACAACATGGTCTTTCGACGGGATTCCGGAGGATTGGACAATCCTCCCCTTGCAATTCATCCCCTAGAGCGCCAACTCTGCCTTGCGGACCACTTCCAGCTCACTGTCGAGGTTGGGACCATCTATCTCAGGCGCGACAAATCGCTGCCTGTGCTTGTATTCGTCCCGAGGCTCTGGGAAGTCCGTTCGATAGTGGCCGCCCCGGCTTTCTTGCCGAGCCAGCGCGGCCAGGGCTATGACGTGCCCCACCAGCAGCATGTTGGCGAGCTCCCCGGAGCCCTCGGAGAGCCTCGTCTTGAGTTGCTCGATCAGCTCGATGGCCACACGCAGTCGGTCCTCTGAGCGAACCAATCCAACATCGTTCCACATCAGCTGACGAAACGCTCTGCGCGCCATCCTCTCTCGCGCGGTATGGGTGTACTGCAGGGTCTCGGTGGCCTCAAAGCTCGCTGTCGACTCAGCCGTGTCGCGGCTCGAGATGTCCTGCGCAACCCGAACCCCGAACACCAAGCCCTCGAGCAGCGAGTTGCTGGCCAGCCGGTTGGCTCCGTGAGCCCCCGTCGCGCTGACCTCACCACACGCCCAGAGGCCATCGAGAGAGGTGCGTCCATCGTCGTTGACGTCGATGCCGCCCATGTGGAAGTGAGCTGCAGGAGAGACTGAGATCCACTCCTTGCGGGGGTCGAGTCCGCCTTCCTGGCAGAAACCCCAAACCGTGGGGAATCGCGTGGGAAAAGAGTCCCCAACCGCCTCGATCGCGTCGAGAAAGACCTGCCCCGTGTCCGAAATCTCCTTCCAGATCGCTCGCGCGACCACATCCCTCGGCGCCAACTCGAGATCCTCGTGATAGTCGGCCATGAAGCGGCGCCCTGAGGCGTTGCGCAGCACCGCGCCCTCCCCACGCAGCGCCTCGGTCAGAAGCGGCATGGGATCCCGCCCTCCCACCATGGCGGTTGGGTGGAACTGCACGAACTCCACGTCTGCCACCCGCGCACCCGCGCGAATCGCCATCGCCAGCCCATCACCGGTCACCTCGGAGGGGTTCGTCGTGCATCGGTACAGTTGCCCAACGCCGCCCGTGGCGAGAACCACCGCTGGAGCCAAATGCAGGTGAGTTCGACCGCGGCTGTCCACCGTCGACACTCCAACCACTCGACCCCCGTCGACACACAGCTCCACCGCAAATTCGCGCTGGCAGACGACGATATGAGGAGCGGAGTTGACCTCGTGCACCATGGCTCGAATGACCTCGGCTCCGGTACTGTCGCCGCGTGCGTGAAGAATTCGGCGACGACGATGGGCCGCCTCCTGCCCGAGCAACAACTCTCCGCTCGGCGACAGATCGAAGATCGCGCCGAACGACCGCAATCGTTCTATCTGTCCTGGACCGGCTTGGGTCAGCACATCGACCACATCGCGCACCGCCAACCCTGCGGACGCCGCCATGGTGTCCTCAGCGTGCAACAACGGCGAATCGTCGGCGCCCATCGCCGCCGCGATCCCACCTTGCGCAAACGGGCTCGAACCGCCGAAGCCAAAATCCCCCTTCGTGACGACGGAAACCCGGACCTTCGAGCCGAAGGCCAATGCCGTTGAGAGCCCGGCTACACCTGAGCCAATCACAATAACGTCGGTCCTGATGATCTCATCGAATCGGCGGTTCATGGGTATCTCCTCAGCTCATTTCGAGCATGCGTTCGACAGAACGGCGAGCCCTTGCGGCCACGGCAGGGTCGATCGCGATCGCTGTCGTCATCGTCTGCAGTGAATGCAGGATCTTGGGCAACGTGATCATCTTCATGTGTGGACAGAGCGAACAAGGACGGATGAACTCGACGTTGGGGTTGCTCACTGCGACGTTGTCGCTCATAGAGCACTCTGTGACCATCACCACTTGTTTGGGCTGCCGCTCCTCGACATAACGGATCATCCCGGCGGTCGACCCCACGTAGTCGGCCTCCCGCAGCACGTCCTGGGCGCATTCGGGGTGGGCCAAGAGGATGATTCCAGGGTACTGCTCACGGTAGGGCCGAAGGTCCTTGCCGGTGAAGCGCTCGTGGACCTCGCAGTGCCCTTGCCACAGGATCAGTTCGACGTCGGTCTGGCTCGCTACGTGCTTTCCAAGGTACTCGTCAGGGATGAAGATGAGGCGGTCTACACCGAGCGACTCGACGATCTTTTGGGCGTTGCCAGAGGTACAACACACGTCCGTCTCGGCCTTCACCGCGGCGCTCGTGTTGACATAGGTGACGACCGGAACCCCCGGATGGGCGGCGCGCAGCGCTCGCACGTCCGCAGCCGTGATCGACTCGGCCAACGAACACCCCGCGTTGACGTCCGGGATCAGGACGGTCTTCGACGGATTGATGAGCTTCGCGGTCTCCGCCATGAAGTGTACACCGCAGAGCACGATCACGTCCGCATCGGTCTCAGCAGCGAGGCGCGCGAGGGCCAACGAATCGCCGACTAGGTCAGCGACTCCATGGAAGATCTGAGGCGTCTGGTAGTTGTGCGCCAAAATGACGGCGTTGCGCTCCTTCTTGAGCGCGTTGATGGCAGCGATATAGGGGGCATAGACCGGCCACTCGATTTCTGGAATCACCGAGCGGACCCTCTCGTACAGAGGGGCCGTCGCAGCGGCGATCGCGGGGGTATATTCGAGAGTCTCAACGGTCATGATCCGCTCCTTGTGTTCAGGCTGAGCATTTTCATGAACCCTTTCCTACAAGCCCAATTCTTCGGCTTCGACACGCTTATGCTAACCGTGAGCATAACTAAGTCAATCCCAAATTTTGCACATCGACGCACGATTGTCGAGCGAAAACGCGGTCACAGGCAGGTCGGCCCCCTGCGAAGATGCGCTTCGCAAGAGGCCGCACTGTGTTCTGAGACGGGGTCGTCGAGGCAGCTCGGGGCGGCCTAGCCCTTCTTCGCTGCTCTCTCGAGTGCTTCTCGAGTCACCTTCTCCAAGCCACCAGGCACCAGCTCTTCGAGCTCGTAGTGCACGGAGGCGATGGGCTTGTTGACCTTCAGCACACGGGAGAGATCAATGGGTGTGCCTTCGACCACGACATCGCAAGGGGTCTGGTTGATGGTGGTCTCGAGCTCCTCGATCTGCCGCTCCGAGTACCCCATGGCGGGGAGGATGCGCGAGGCGTTCGGGAACTTCTTGTAGGTCTCGATGATGCTGCCAACCGCAAAGGGCCGCGCGTCGACGATCTCGGCGGCACCGCAATCCTTGGCCGCCAGCCAACCCGCACCGTAGGACATCCCTCCGTGGGTGAGTGTCGGTCCGTCTTCGACCGCCAAGGCCCGCTTGCCCCGGATGAGCTCGGGATTATCGACCGTGATGGTCGATGCGCACTTGATGATCGTGGCGTTCGGGTTGTGTTTGCGGCAGCTCTCCATGACTCGCTCGACGTTCTCTGGATCGGCGGTGCGCACCTTGTTGACAATGAGCACGTCTGACATGAAGAAGTTGGTCTGGCCCGGATAGTAGGACATCTCGTGTCCTGGACGATGGGGATCGACCAACGTGATGTGCAGATCCGGCTTGTAGAAGGGCGTGTCGTTGTTGCCGCCATCCCACAGGATGACGTCGGCCTCTTTCTCCGCCTCGCGCAGAATCATCTCGTAGTCTACACCTGCGTAGACGACGAACCCTGCATCGATGTGAGGCTCGTACTCCTCGCGCTCCTCGATGGTGCATTCGTGCCGATCGAGGTCCTCGTAGCTGGCGAACCTCTGGCACACCTGCTTCGTCAGATCGCCGTAGGGCATCGGATGGCGAACGGAGACGACTCGCAGTCCTTGGGCCTGGAGCAGCTTCGAGATGTAACGACTGGTCTGAGACTTGCCGACGCCCGTTCGGACCGCGGTGATCGCGATGACGGGTTTGGTCGACTTGAGCATGGTCCGAGTGGCTGAGGCCAACACAAAATGGGTTCCCCACATCGAAGCCCGAGCCGACCGCTCCATGATGTATTCATGGGAGACGTCGGAGTAGGAGAACCAAACCTGGTCGACCTTCATGTCGGCGACAATCTTCTCCAAATCCGCTTCGGCGACAATCGGGATCCCCTTGGGATACTGCTCACCAGCGCAGACAGCCGGGTACCTACGGTCGTCAATGTCGGGGATTTGTGTGGCTGTGAACGCCACAACCTCGACGTTGGTGTCGTTCCTGAAGAGGACATTGAAGTTGTGGAAGTCTCGCCCAGCGGCGCCCATAATCACGGCTCTGCGTTTTGCCATTCCCTCTTCTCCCCTTTCGACGATGACGTTGGAAAGCCTGAGGTCCGCAGACCTCAGCGATTTCTCACTTCCAACGCAGATAAAGCATTCGGAAAACCAGCGGACAGATTCGCACTGACCCCAAATACCGATTTGTCCCACTCCCGGTCGTAGGCTAGAAACAGCCCCAACGCGTCCAAGACCCAACGCAACTCGACCGGATGGGCTTGTGCAACATCGGTCTGCTCCATCGGATCCGCCGCCAAATCGTAGAGCTCCGACTCGCCCGACTTGCGGAGAATCACCTTCCAGTCGTTCAGCAGCATAGTGTAGCTCACGTTCTTTTGTGTGGCGATCGCGGGACGGGGGTACCCGCGACCCACTCCGTTGGCGAGGTCCACTAGGCTCGCTCCCTGCACACCTTCGCTGGCTGGGATGCCCAAGGCATCTGTGAGCGTCGGTGCGAGATCCAGAACGTCCACTCCCTCGGCGACGCGCGTCGCCGGAAAGAGCGGCGGATAGCGCACGATGAGGGGAACTCGAACGATCTCTTCGAAGAGTGTCCGTGCATGCCCTGCGCTCCCGTGCTCCCAGAACTCGTCCCCATGATCGGCGACGACGATCACCATGGTCTTGTCCAGTAGCCCCTTGGCTTCCAGCTCGGCCATGAGCTCGCCAAAGTAGTGATCGTTGTAGCTGATCTCGTTCTTGTAGAGCGCGTGAACGCGCTCCCGCTCTTCGGGTCGCTTCGCCAACCGGCCAGTGATGACTCCCTCCAACTCCACTCCCGTGCAGTTCCATTGCCAGGGAGTGTTGGCCCAGCGAGCGTCGTCGGCGTCGTAGAGCTTGATGAACTCCTCGTGTCGGTTGTAGGCGACGTGAGGGTCGATGGTCCCAAGATAGAGGAAGAAGCGGTCGGCGACGTGCTTCTCGACCCAGTCTTTGGCGCGCGCGGTGAGAGCGACCGCATTGTTGCGCTTGCTCTCCCGGATCGTGTTCACGTAGTCATCGAAGCCCTGGTTGAAGCCCCAGGTGTCCGAGACGTATCCGTTGGAGATGTAGCCAGCCGTCCGCAGCCCCGCCCGCTTCGCGGCTTCGGGAATCAACTCGAACTGGTTGGCGACCCTGGTGTCGCCGCTCAGATGACCATGGCGAATCGGGTAGAGCCCCGTAAAGAGGCTCGCGTGGCTGACCTTCGATTCCGTGCCTTCGACGTAGGCCCGCTCAAAGAGCGTCGCGGTCTGCGCGAACGCCGCCAAGTTCGGGGTTTGCACGTCAGTCTTCGGGTTGTACATCGGCAGATGGTCGGCCCTCAGCGTGTCGATCATCCAAATCACCACATTCTGCGGGGGAGGGATCAGAGTTGGGCGCTTGCTGCCTTCTCCAGGAATCACCAGAGCGGCATCCCGCACCTCGATCCCTGAGCAGCTGGAGCTCGTCGTCGCGGTCAACTCTAGCCGGAAGACTCGCCCTTGATATGGACTTAGGTCGAGGTGCGCTTCGGCAAACGGCTCGTCGGACTGCGCC
>PFUG01000576.1:0-147 GCA_002789955.1 Deltaproteobacteria bacterium CG_4_9_14_3_um_filter_63_12
GCTGAGGAGGCTTGGGACGAGAAGGAGGGCGAAGGGACGCATCATTGCATTCTCCATTGGGCATTCTCCATTGGGCATTCTCCATTGGGGGATTGGTGCGACGGGGCCAAGATTTTTGGCTTGGCACCCAACCGGATCGCTGACAAA
>PFUG01000576.1:291-19304 GCA_002789955.1 Deltaproteobacteria bacterium CG_4_9_14_3_um_filter_63_12
CGCCTTCGCCGATCCGGGCGAGGCAGAGGCTTGTGGCTGGGCCAACTAACTCTAGGTCCGGGACTTGAGAAGGGAGCAGACGAAATGTGTTGGAGCGGAGAAGCGAGCGCGTTGATTGCGGTAGGTGGCCTTTCGAGTGCCTACTTTCTGAAGCGTCGAGGGATGCCGAGGGAGATCTACCTACCGACGGCCTACTTCGTTTTGATGGAAGGGCTACAGGCGTTCACCTACCTCGTGGTGGGGCAGTGTGGGCACCCCGCAAACATGGCTTTTACCTGGTTGGCGATGATGCACATCTCCTTCCAGCCGTTTTTCATAAACATGCTGGGGATGGAATTCATCGACCCCGAAGTGAAGACCAAGATCAAGTCCTGGGTCTACGTGATGTGTGCAGTGGTGGCGGCTGGCTGCATGCTGCGTTTGATGCCGGCCTACGACCTGCTTGGGCGCTGCGAGCTGGGCACGGCGATGTGCAGTCACTCGCAGACCTGCGCCTATCGAGGTGAGTGGCACATCGGTTGGGACGTGCTGCTCAACGGCTTCAACGAGGGCTGGCGCTGGTATGTGTTCGCGGCGTTTCTCGTGCCCATCCTCTACGGCTCTTGGAAGTGGTCACTCTACCACTATGTGGTGGGCCCGCTGGCAGCGAGCCTGACGACCTCCGACGTGAGCGAACGACCGGCGGTGTGGTGTCTGTTCAGCACGATGATCATCGCCATGTTGGTCAACACACCGCTGCGCAAAGCGGTGAACGTGAAACGTTGGCCGACCTGGAGATTCCTCAAGACCCCGCCGCCCGTTCCCGCACAGAGCGCTTGACCTGTGCAGCGGCATACACTACTTCCCGAGCCTACAACTGAATAACGGCTGTGGAGTGCTGCCGACAGGCAGCCCAGCGCGCCCGAAAGTCGGGGTGTTGGAGGGAAGCCGGTGTAAATCCGGCGCGGTCCCGCCACTGTGAGTGAGCGATGAGCTCGACCAAAGCCACTCGGCATCTGCCGGGGAAGGGGTCGAGATCGAAGGGCGTTTGGCCCGAGAGCCACGAGTCAGGAGACCTGCCTCAGCCGCCCGTGCACCCATCTTCGATTGGGCGCACGCCCCCCAACCCTCTTCGGTCGAAAGAGGTCAGGTGGCTCATGCTGCGATTCTCTGCGCTCAACCTGTTTTGTCTGCTCGTCGGCTCCCTCTTGGGGTGGAGTCTAGCTCGGGCCGACGAACCCATCGAGCTGCAGCCCATCGACGTCACGGGGGCCCACGAGGCTCTCGAGGACGTTCTGGAGCCCTCGAGCCACGGGGTGCGCCTCGAGGTCGACGAGCAGGTGGGTGTCGTCGAACAGATCGCCGACCTTCTCGAGCGCATCCCAGGGGTCGTCATACGCTCCAGTGGCAGCACCCTGCAGCCGAAACGGGTGATGCTGCGCGGAGCCAGCTCGCAACAGGTCTTGGTGCTTCTCGATGGGGTGCGTCTCAACAGCGTCTCCGACGGCAGCTTCGACCTCTCGCTCTTGCCCATCGCGGCGCTCTCCGAGGTCGAGGTTCTGCGCGGCGGGGGCGCCCTCTCCTACGGCAGCGGTGCTGAAGGCGGTGTGATCCGGCTCAAAACGCGAGGCGCCTACGAAAGCGGCTTTGAGGGCGGTCAAGTCTGGGCTTCCGAGGGAGCCGGGGCAAACTCGAGTTGGCGCAGCGAACTGGGCGGTGGAGTGTGGTTCCCGACCTTCGGTGTCTCCGCTGCGCTCTCGGTTGCGGCCTCGGAGGGCAACTTCCTCTTCGAAGACGACCAGGGCACCCCGCGCCGACGCGCAAACAACGACGCCACCCAGCTGGGCGGCATTCTCTCGGCGCGCCTCGGCCGGTGGCTGCAGCTGACCCACACCACCGCGCAGACCGAGCGAGGGGCTCCAGGGCCCAGCGAGTTCCCCAGACGCTTTGCGGCCGCCCGAACCCGAGATCTACAGAGCATTACGTCTCTGTCCGCCAAGTTGCCGTCCCTGAGCTTCTGGGACGATTGGTTGCTGACCTCCAACGCACAAGTGGGCTACCGAGGAGCGCTGGCGAGCTACGAGAATCCGACGGCGCTGTTGGGCGGAGCGGCCTTCGAGTCCGAGAACGTCGAGCACACCGTAGAGCCGCACGTCGAAACGGCGCTCTACTTGGGCGAGCGAGGGATCTCGACACTGACCCTGGATGGGCGTCACGAACGCCTGACCCAGACCTTCGCTGGCAAAGCCACCGACTCCGCGCGCACGGTCTTTGCCGCGGCGTGGATCCAGGAGACTCTCTTCTTTGACGAGCTCCTCGATGTCATCGTCGGGATGAGGCTCGAAGGAGAGAGCTCTCTCGAATGGCTCCCCAAGCTCGGAGTGCTGGTCCGCCCGACGGACGAGTGGACGCTGCGGCTCAACGCCGGAAAGGCTTATCGCTTGCCGACCTTCGCCGAGCTCTACACCAAGACCGAGTTCGTGCGCGGCAACCCCGACCTCGATGGCGAGCGAGCGCTGCAATTCGATCTGGGCATCAGAGCCGAGCCCATCCCCGGTCACTGGTTCGAGCTGGTGGGATTCTACTCCGACATCGATGCCTTGATCTTGTTTGTCCCGGCTTCGGCGTTCACCTATCAGGCTCGGAATTTGACCGGCGCGGCGTCGAAGGGTGTCGAGCTCTCTCTCGGGAGCAGTCCCCTCGCCTGGCTGGCGCTGGAAGCGGGCTACGCCTTCACCGACGCGCATTTCAGCGCGGCTCCCAAGGCGCCCCTGCCTGGGCAGCCTCGACACAGCTGGCGGCTCGCTTCTCGGGCTCGCCTCGGCTCTCTCACTGCACAACTCGAGGGGCGCTACACAGGAGAGCGGGCCCTCGACACCTTCGGGAACCGACTCGAAGAGGGTGTGCTGAACCTCGACGCCGACCTGACCTGGCGACCCATACGCGAGTTGGAGATGAGCCTTTCGGCCAAGAACCTGCTCGATAATCGACACTCGGTAGACGCCCTTCAGCAGGCGTTGCCTGGTTTTTCCTTCTTTGGCGCCCTGACTTGGCGCCAGGACTTCCTCTCTTCACCTTCAGGACCATGATGACCAAGACCACAATGTTCGTGTTCTCGAGCCTCGTTGCGCTCGCGCTGTTTGGCTGCGACGACTCGTCCAACTCCCAGACCCTAGACACCCAAGACGCCTTGACGGACCAAATCCAAGAAGACTCCGACCTCCAGGAGGGCTCCGACACGCAAGTCCCGGTGTGCTCGGTGCGGTGGGCTGATGTAGACCCGGCCTCCGCCGTGCAAAACGACGTCACGACCCTGGGCGTGTACGCCAACACCATCACCATCGACGGCGAATTCGCCTATGTCGTGAACTCTGGCGACAACACCATTCAGCGCTATTCCACGGCCGACCCGGCGGGGAGCTCGAACAAGCGCTTCGTCGATGTGGGGACGAACAAGAACCCCTTCGATCTGGCCATCTACGGCGACCGCATTTACATCACGAACAGCTTCGAGGGGTCGATCACAGTGGCGGCGTTGAGCACTGGCGCGGTGCTCTCCACGACCATCCTGCCAGAGCTGGTCAGCCCCCAAGACATCGTCGCCACCGAGGGCTACCTCTTGGTCGCCAACACCGAGTTCACGTTTCCCGCCCCGAGCGAGCGTTTCGGTTCTCTGGTCGTGCTCTCCCGGTCGGACACTCCGGCGCTGGTCAATCGTATCCCGACGACCCAGTCGAATCCTCAGTTCGTGCGGGTCGTAGGGGACACGGTCTACGTCGTGAACAGCGGCCGGACCGACTACGACATGGACACTGGCATCGTCTCCCCAGGGACGGACGGCGGATTGGACACTTTGGCGCTCTCGACCTTGGCTGCAGCGAACGGTGTGGATGGCAACGTCTCGCTTCCTCCCTCTGGGTTGGTGGGAAATCCAGGGACGCCGACGATCGTCGGCACGACGATGTTCTTGGGCAGCGGCACGGCCTCCGTGCTTTTCCAGATCGACCTGAGCACCTTGAGCGCCGTGCGGGGCACCAACGCTCCCATTGTACTGGGCGACACAGGAACCAGCGGCTTTGCCGTGCCTTCCCTCGGCCCTGACGGGCTGCTCTACGTTGCGGATTTCAACAACGACAAGGTGTCGGTCTTCGACCCCGCCTGTGGCGCGGTGATCGGGCAGCCCATCGGTGTGGGAAGCAGTGCGGAAATGATGGAGGGCCCCTTCGACATGGCTTGGGACGCGAGCGGAAAGGCACACATCGTCATGTCGGTTTCGAGCAGCCTGACGGTGCTCGATCCCAGCTCTCTGACCCACTGAAACGCCGATGCAGAGCATGCGGAAAGAAAACAAAAAAAGGCACACCGAATGCGGTGTGCCTTTTTGATCGGGGCGAGAGGATTCGAACCTCCGACCTCCTGCTCCCGAAGCAGGCGCGCTACCAGGCTGCGCTACGCCCCGTCTCTGCGCGGGACTCTATATGTGCTCGACGAGGCGGTGTCAAGCACAACTTCCGTGACGACGGCCTCGAGCCCAGGCCGTGACGCGCCATGAGAGTGACAGGTGGGATTGCTTCGGATTCGGCGTTAGCATGGGAACGAGGACTGTCGACGGGTTTTCGCGCGTGACTCGGAACAGAGGTGACTCGAAGCGAGCCATCTCGCGTCCCTACGCGCGATCGGCGGCTCGCCGTCTTCCAGTGGAGCCGATGTTGGAATGGGAAGGAGAGAGGAGTGAACGTGTTCGACTGGATGAGCCGCGCGCTACTCGGCACCGAGGTTGTTCAGCCGGCTGGTGTGCCGAGGCGCGACCATGGGGTGACCAGCTGCAAGGCGGTGTTGCTGAGGCTCTTCTTGGGGCTCGTGCTCTTCACGACGGGTTGCACCGACGAAGCGAGCGCGCCGGTCAGAATGACGCTTCGTGAGGCTGAGCAGGGCTCCGACGAGGTGAAGCTCATCGCCGCGATCAATGACCTTTCGGTGATCCTCGAAGACAAGGCAGCCGACCCGGCGAAAGTCCTCCAGGACCTGCGGACCTATTTCCAAACGCACGAGGCGACGATCCGAACGAGCGTCGAAAACATCGATCAGAACGCTCTTAGCTTGTCACCGAGTGAGCGCGCGGTGTATGTGGAGCAGCACGAATCGCAGATTCGCGAAGCGATGCAGCGGTTCGCCAATGCCCAACACGCCTTTCAGAAGAGCGCTTCTCAGGCCCAAAAGGTCGAGCTGAACGAGTTGATGAACGGCCTACAGTGAAAGATTTCGCGGGTGAGGTGCACAGTGACGCCTAACGCGAAACACGACTGCCGAGCGGACGACCGATTGTTTGCACCGCAAGTCCTCGAAATAGAGCGAAATTGGTCGCGGTAAGCAGGCGAGAATATCCGATTCGAGAGCGCGGGGAGCGGGCTCAGAGCCAGGCGCTCAGCCGCCGAGAACAGTGATGTTGACAGCGACAGCTATCTGCGCTCAACAGGCATCCAGCGAGTTGCTCACCTGAGCGTGTAGACCCCAAAGAATCTTCTGTTGGTGGAGCGATGTCAGAGAAAGAGACCCAAGTAGCAGCGGCTGAGGGCAACAAAGACGGAGTGCGTCTCCGTCGACGTGGGAACGAATCGGAGCCGAACGTGGACAAATCACCTCAGGCGGTCGAGCCCACAGCACCACCTCCCACAGAGGCGGTCGCAAGCCCAACATTCGAGACGGAACCCCCGCCGGTGATTGTCGCGCCCGCTCCGTTCTCACGGCGCGTCTATGACCCCGCTGCTGTTGCGGCCGAAGCGCCCCCCGCAGAGGAAAAGAAGCCCCGGCCCAAAGCCAAGGCTGACGGCCCGAAAGGACAGGGCGAGAAGCCTCGCGGTGACAAGCCTCGCGCCGACAAGCCTCGCGGCGACAAGCCCCACCGTGACAAGCTTGGCGGCGAGAAGCCTCGTGGTGACAAGCCCCGTGGCGACAACCGAGGTGAGATGCCCCGTGTCGAGGCAAAGCCAGCCTACGCCGAGGAGTCCGAGGAGATGGAGGACTTTGCCGCGATGTTCGAGGAGCAAGGGCCTCCTCGCCGCATGGCCTTCGAAATCGGCGACGACGTCGACGGAGTCATCGTGCAGATCGGCGAGGAGTTTACCTTCGTCGATCTGGGCTCGAAGACCGAAGCCTACATCGAGACCCGCGAGCTCCACGATCCCGACGACCAACTGGTTTACGCGGTCGGCGACCGAGTCAAAGCGAAGTTCATCCGCGTCGAAGCGGGGGGACAGATCAAGTTGGCGAGGAAGTTCCGAGGAGGCTCCATCGAGGTCGAGGAGGCCTATGAGGCTGGGGTGGCCGTGCAAGGGACTGTGCTCTGTGTCAACAAGGGTGGGTTCGAGGTCCAGGTGATGGGGCAAAAGGCGTTCTGCCCGATCTCCCAGATCGAGACGGGTTTCACCACTGACCCTGCTGCACACATCGGCCAATCCTATCCCTTCAAGATCATTGAGTTCGCCAACAAGGGCCGACGATTTGTGGTCTCTCGGGCAGCAGCTCTCAAAGATCTCCAAGAGGAGCGGGCGGCGGACCTGAGGACGCGATTGGTTGTCGGAGCCATCTTGGACGGTGAGGTCCGCACAATCCGTGACTACGGCGCCTTCATCGACCTCGGTGGACTGGACGGCCTCGTTCACGTCTCGGAGATCGGGTACTCCCGCGTCAACCACCCCTCGGAAGCACTGCAGGAAGGACAGACCGTCCAAGTGAAGGTGCTCTCCATTGAACAGGGCGAGAAGGGCGAACGCATCTCTCTGTCCATAAAGCAGGCGGGCGCCGACCCGTGGGAGACTTTCAGCAGCGACGGGCGGCTGAGTGCCGGCACGCGAACCACTGGGACAGTGGTCCGCATCGCGCCATTTGGCGCCTTCGTCGAGCTGCAAGCAGGAATCGAGGGCCTGATCCACATCTCCGAGATGAGCTGGGAGAAGCGCATCACGAGCCCAGGCGACGCCGTCAAAGTGGGGCAGCAGGTCGACGTGTCCGTCCTCGAGGTCGACCTTGCGGCTCGCCGCATCGCCCTCTCCCTGAAGGCGACCCTGGACGATCCTTGGACAGGGGCTGCGGAACGCTACCCAGTCGGTTCCGAGGTTATGGGTACGGTCGAGAGTGTGGCGGAGTTCGGAGTTTTCGTCAGGCTCGAGGCTGGTCTCGTTGGCCTGATCCCCATGAGCGAGATGGGCCCGAAGCGCTCAGAGCATCGCGTGGGACAAGAGGTCAGCGCGACCGTGTTGGCCGTGGATCCCGAGAGACGTCGCCTGACCCTGACCAAGAGGGAGGCTTCCGAAGAGCGCGCCCCTGAGCCGAGCGCAAAGCGCGGCGGCAACAAAGACAGAGGCAGGCGAGAGCAAGAACCGAGAGGGGCGAGGGACGACAACCCGCGCAGTTACCAAGACGTCAAGGGCAGCTTCGCGACCCTCGGAGATCTCCTCAACCTTCAGAAAAAGAAGAAGAAGTAGCAGGGCTATCATGTCCACATCCAACGCGCAAAAACTCCCCGACCCAGACGCACTCATCGAGACCATGCTGCTCATGGTCGCGGCCAATGGCACGGTGAATGATGGGGAGATGAACGAACTGTCGAAGGTCGTCTCAGAGCACCCGATCTTCAAAGGATTCGACACGGAGGCTGTGGCCCAGTCCTTCTCGAAGGCGTTCGAAGCGCTGGCCGTCGAGGGCTTCGAGAAGCGCATGGAGGCCATCGCTGACGCGCTGGGCACCCATCACGCACAGCTCTTGGCCTTCGCGTTGGCCTGCCAGGTCTGTTTCGCCGATGGCCGGATCGACGAGACCGAGTTCGCTCTGCTGCGCACCTTCCAGATCGTCTTCGGGCTCAGTGACGAGACCGTGTCTTTCGTCATCACCCACATTCAAGACCGCGACAGCATCGACCACATCGTCGACCGGCTGTGGAAACTCTACACAGAGACCGAGCAGCCCGACATTCAGTCCGTCTACATCGAGGTGATGCTGCTCATGGCGACAGAGGGTGGGGTCGTCCAAGAGGACGAGATCACGCAGCTCGCCATGACGGTAGCAAGCCACGCGGACTTCTCGGGCATGAACACGAGCCAAGTCTCGGAGGCGATTCAGACCGCTTTAGCGAGGATCCAAGCCGATGGGACCGCGACGCGCTTGTCCGCGCTGAGTCGACAGCTGGTCGACATTTCAGAGCGCACGAAGGCCATGGGATTCGCGTACTCCATTCTCGTTGCCGACGGCGTAGTTGCTCCGGGTGAGTCCCGCTGCTTGAAACAGATGCAGGCCGCCTTTCGACTCAGCGAAGAGGCCATGAAGCGCATCGTCAGCACGATCCCGGCAGAGTAGAGGCCGACGCAGAAAGGGCGGCCGCCCTTTCAGGCAACGCAATCAGGGTTTGCCGTCGTTCTTCTTCTTCTCGATCTGCAGGAGGATGGAGCGAACCTCTGAGTCGTCCTCCATGCCCAGATCCGTCTGGATCTTGGTGAGATCTCTCTTGGCTTTGCTCAGGTTGCCGGCCTCGATTGACTTCTTCGCTTCACGGATCAGCAGCTTGCGGTAGTTCCGTTTGACCGCAGGGAGGTGCTGCTTGTTGACCTCGTTGGCGAAGGTGCTTTCTTGGTCCACGAGAGAGAGGATCTGCAGCGCCTTCTCGTAGTTGGCAGCGGTCGGCGAGGTGCGGATGTCTTCCATCGCCTTGGTGATTTGCTCCTCGGTCATCCGCTCGCGATCGATGACGTCCTCGACGAACATCCGGGCGGTCGTGTTGTTGGGATCGAGTTCGAGGGCCTCGATAAAGGCTTTCCTTGCGTCTTCCCAGCGGCGTTGGTCAAAGAGCGTGCTGCCCTCGGTGACAAACTCTGCGGCCCGCTTGCGCTTTGATTCTTCGGACTCCTCTTGAGCCTCTTCTTTGGCCATGGGAGCGGGCTCGGTCTGCTCGGCGAGGCTCCACACGATGAGGCCGACGAGACCCAGGAGGAGGATGGTGAAGAAGACGATCAGCGCCGTTACTACGGGGGAACCGGAACGCTGTTGCTGAACTTGCTGCTGCATTCCCTGCTGTGTGTAGCCAGGGTGGTAGCCCATGGGCGGTTGCCACGGCGCGCCATAGGGGTTGCCGAGTTGGCCTGGCATAGCCGGTTGCCCCCACTGTCCACCAGGTGGCATCCCTGGTTGCGAGGGCCGCGTCAGGAGAGACTGCGGGACGGCTTGTTGCTGGGGCATGCTGGGCGACAGGGCGGGGTTTACTGCGCCAACCGGTGCGGCCGGTGCAGAACGGGAGGCGGGTTTGGTCGTGCCATCTTTGGCATGGAACTCGACCTTTGCGGCACCCTTCCACAACTTTCCTGGCTCACCACCACTCTGCTCGAAGCGAAATTTCAGGTTTCCAGCTTCGACGATGTCGCCGCTGCGCAGCTCGGCGTACACGATGCGGCGCCCGTTTACGAAAGTGCCATTCCCACTGCCCTCGTCGCGCACCACGAAGCCTTCGGTGAAGCGTTCGAAGGTCAGATGCTTGCGGCTCATGGCGATATCGGGAATGACGATGCCGTTCTTGGTTCCCCGACCGATGCTCGTCTTGTCCCTGGGGAGGGAGAACTCCTTCTGGGGAGCCTCGCCCTCCTCGACGACGAGTTTCCCGGACAATGGATCGTAGTCCATCGTGGGCACCATCATCTGGGTCTTGTCGCCTTCAGGGAAGGCATCGAACTCTTCGTCCTCTTCGCCGAACAACGCGTCGGTGTCGAGGAGGCTGGTCTTTTCGCCGTCGAGATCGAGGTGTGGCAACCTGCCAGCAGCCGGCGCAGCACTTTGCGGTTGAGACTCGATCACAGGGCTCTCGCCGCTGAAAACGGCCGCGGATTTCTGTGGTTCCGGCTCGGGATCTTCTTCCTCGAGGTCGGCGTCGTCGAGTTCTTCGACCTCATCGTCGTCGACTGGAGAGACCGATGAGCCGATGCTGTCGAGGACAGCGTTGAAATCGTCATCGTCGGCGTCCTGGATGGAGGGAGAGACCTGGCTCTCGAGGATCATGTCCTCGAATTCGTCTAAGCTCAGCGCGTGGGTGTGATTTTCCTGAGGCTGATCTTCGGGTTCGTTTTCGAAGACCCGACCTTGGGGTTCTTCGGCGACTGGAGGTTTCTTCGGCGGACCACCACCAGGGACCGGCGCGTGGCTGCGCAACGCGTCCAGCAGGGATTTCTCGATGGGGTTGGTCGTCAGAGCCCCTGGAGACCCCTCGAAAGAACTCTTTGGACTGGTCAATTGGTTGAGTCCCAATCGAGACCGGATTGAGTCGGACGACTTCGGGCTGGACTTCAGCCCTAACCGTGCCCTCAGATCACTTGCACTCAAACCGCCACCGGGCTTGTCGTCATCTGACGATTCGGCCGGTTTCGGAGTCCCGGATTTGCTGTCGTCCACTGCCACGAACACCCCATGGAAACTAGAAATCGGGACTCACTGCCTATCGATCCGCCGATGCCCATGCATTTGACTGCCTACTCGACCTTTCGAAGGTCAGTCGTCTACTCAGCAATCGTCTACCCGCAGGCTGTGTAGCAGTATAGGTGGGGGCGAACCGCTGTCAAACGCAGCGGGCAAGCCGAAAACCGCAGAGAGGCCAAGAAATAGGTCACATCCTCAGGGTTTGGGCCGCTCCAGCTCCCCATCTCCCACTGGGCGCACGGCCAACCGCGGCGATTTCCCGGGGCAGAACGGGCGGCGGGGGCCTTACTCCATCCACATCGCCTCGATGTCGGCCGCTTTGAACTGGTAGGTGTCCTTGTAAGAGCTCAACTTCCCGCGGACGTAGAAGTACTCTCCATCGTATCTGTCGATGTCGAGCGCCTCGAAGTCCGCCAATTCGAACGCGACCAATGAAAAGCTCGTGCCCCGCACATGCGACATCTGAACGAGGTAGGGACTCTTCTCTTTCTTGATCTCGCCTATGTTCCCGAAAATCGTGACTTGCTTGCCGACCATCGGCGCCATGCGTTGCCACTCGCTGTCCAGCCCGAGCTGGAAGTAGTCTTCCTTGTCCTTGTAGGTCTCTTCATAGTGCTGGATGGCTTGGGCCCGTCGGTCCCACCACTCCAAACGCTCATCGTAGTCAGGGTAGTGCTCGACTGACGGGTTCCAGACCCCGAGCTGTGCAGCCCGCGCCTCGTCTTGCGCCTGGACGAAATCGTCGTGATAGCGCCGGGAGTAGCCATACTTCGGGAAATACGGGCTCATCCCGGCACGAACGCACTCGACGTTGTAGTTGACCCACTTGCCGCCCATCTTGACGAAAACGTAGACCAGATAACGGTTATAGACCCCTCGCGTGCGCCCAAGATCGTCATACTCCAAACGCACGACCTTGTGCCCGGCGAAGAACTCCTTGGCGAAGTCCTTGGCGAGCTCGCCCGCTGGTGTGGCGAACTTCGCTGGGAACTTCTCGTCCCCACGTTTGGCCACCAAGTATTCGGCGAAGTTGGCGTCCGACGCTTCCTTGTCGGCGTCCTTTTTGAACGTCTCTTCGGTGTCGATCCCCAGCAGACGCAGACTCGCGTCGAGCCCTTCGACCTTGACCGTGTCGCCGTCGACGACTCCGTTCTCTACGAGGTAGAACTCGCCGAGTAGCAAAGGATCGTCGCTCACCTCCGGCGAGGCGATCTCCTCTTCGACGACGGGCTTCGCAGCGGGTTTGAGGACATCGTCGACAAAAGGCAGCCCCTCTCTGAGCCGCCGGGCCTCCTCCACACGCTCCGCGCCGGTCTTGCTGACTGGAACTGGGCGCGAGCTGCAACCCGAAACGAGCCCCACGAGGGCGAGGACGACGGCGAAACGAATGCTCTGAACGACGAGTTTCATCTGGGCTCCCTCCGTTTGGCGCGAAAGACTAGATCGATTTGCGATGGTTTACACGGGTAAGTGCTCACGCCTTTCAGCAAACCAGAGGGCCAGCTCGGAGTCGAATAGCGCACTTGCTCAAAAAGCGGGCGGAACGGGCTCATGGGACGCGCCGCGGCTTGGTGGGTTCGCCGCTCGGTAGAATGTGGTATGGAACTGCTGACGTCGGGCTTGACTGCCTTTGACGCGCAGGCCAGAGCTTTCCTTCGAGAGCCCGTTCAGAGATTGGCGATGGTTTACAGAGACAAGTGTTCTCGCTCCAGCGGCCAGCCACGCGGACTCGAGATGCCTAGCGGTCAGCGGCCAGCAAAAGAAATGACATGAGAGAACCCAGTGGGGATAAACAGCGCGAACCGCTCGAAGAACCCAAGGTTCCAAAGGCCCAGCAGCGCTATTCGGTGAAAGCCGTCGACGATTGGGCTCCCCGAATGGTCGAAAGCTGGGAACGCCCGAAGCTCGACGCCACCATGCGCAATGGTATGTTCGGTGTCCTGCTCGTCAGTGTCTTGGCTTTGGGCGGGGTGCACTTCTGGACCGGCGTCCCTTTGGCCATCGTCTCCCTGGGGCTGGGGGCGCTGTCGCTCAAAAACCGCTGGCATGAAGGGGCTCGCTTCGGAGCCATCGGAACCCTGCTCGTCGTCTGGGTCTTCCTGAGCGCGCTGCAGCTCGTGCCGCTCCCCGTCTCGCTCGTCGCCCTCATCAGCCCCAACGTCGCCGCACAGCACCTCTCCGCATACGAGGCAGTCGGCCGACAGGCGACATGGGTCACGCTCTCGCTCTCCCCACTCAAGAGCGCCGAAGCCATCTGGACCAGCTTGGGGTTCCTGGGCCTCTACCTCGTCGCCTTCACCCATTTCAGGGCCCGTTCGGACTTCCTGCCCATTCTGACCAAACTCACGACGGTGGCGGTGGTCTTCGTCGCCGTGGCCGCTGTGCAATCCGGCCTGGGCGATAACCTCTCGCTCCCCTTCATCGGCTCCACCACGAGTCAGCTCGGCATCCTGCGCACGACCCTCGTCAACCCCAATCACGCGGCGACCCTGCTCGGTGCGGTGCTCTTCATCACCTTGGGCGTTAGCGTCGCCGACACCTTGCCCGGTCAGCGCAACGTTTTCCTCACGTTGTACTTCTTCCTGGTCGTCGCGCTGGTGCTCACGGGCAGCGTCCGGGTCGTGCTGATCTGGGCTCTCTCACACGTCGTCTTCTTCACGTTGACCAAGACCCGCGGCCTACCGCGTTGGGGAGCGGCCTTAGCCATCGTGGTCGCCTTCGTCCTCGTGGCGGGCATCGCAGGAGTGGCCGCCGACAGGCTCTCGGAGACGGTCGAAGAGCGCGTCTTCAACAACGAAGGCGAACACTCCATCTCCAGCCCAGAGACCATCGAGGAGCTCGAAGAGAACAACCTACAGATGGTGCTGGACGCCGGTATCCGAGAGCAACCTCTGCCGACGCGCCTCGAGCGCTCCGAGATCCTGGAGGAGTCGAAGCTCATCGCCGCGGATTACCCCTTTGGCATCGGGCGCGACGCCTTTGTCGATGTCTACCCGCAGTACATCGCCACCAGCACCAACAAGACCCTGCGCCATGTGGAGAACGAGTTCGTCGAGCTCTCCCTGGAGTACGGGCCCCTCTTTGCCTTGTTGTTCTTTTGCGCCTTGGGCGTCGCCTTGATCGCCCTGATGGTGCGGCCCGACTGGCGCCCGAACGAGATGCCCGCCCTGGCCGGACTGCTGACCGCCGCAGCGTTCATCGGGCTCGAGAATCTCTTCGACTTCAGCTTTCGGGTGCCCGCGATCGCCTATGTCCTCGCCATCACCCTTGGCCTTTGCGCAGGGCGCGCGGTGCGGTACTCAGAGGTCGATGAGGAGACCGGCACCCTCACCATCCGCCAGACCGAGGGATTGGCCCACTCCGTGAGCCTCCTCTTGCTGCTCCTCGTGACGATCAGCGTCGTCATCGCCGCCGTGAGCCTGCCGCGCGCTTACCTCGGTTCGACCGGCGAGGACCTCGCCGAGTCGCAGCACCTCATCGACGAAGGGGAGTCGATCGTCGATAAAGACGGGGGGGTCAAATCCGCGCTGCTCGAGAGCGTGCTCATGCGGCCGCTCAGCGCCCGGGCCAGCTTGTTGATCGCCGTAGGGCTGCTCAACGAGCCCGCTCCCGACTTGCAGCGCGCCTCCGGCTGGCTCGAGCGCGTCACCCGCCTGGACCCCAACGACTACCGAGCCCACCTTCTCCTCGGTCGCGTCGACCTCGTCGAGCGACGTTATGGCGCCGCAGCGGCTTCTCTCGCCCGCGCTGCGGACCTGCAGGTCGGGCCCTCGGTCGAGGTGCTCCGGACCGCTGCGCAGCTGCCGACCTTCGAAGGCCTGCGCGCCGCGATGCCGTCCGAGTCCGTCGACCGCTCGCTGTTCGGCAGCTTCCTTCTCGAGCAACAACGCTACGAAGAGGCGCTCAGCTTCGCCGACGAGCTGTCCTCGCTCAGCGACGGCGAGGTCGACGGCCTCGAGCTCACGGTGCGCATCCACCTCGCCTTGAAGTTTCCAGAGGCCGCCGTGGATTCGACTCAGCGGTTGCTCGAGCGACACCCCAAAGAGGCCGTGTCGGTCTTGCGGGCGGCCCAGGTGAGCCGCGCGCTGGGCGAAGAGCGCCAAGCGGACCGTCTGCTCGCGGAGGGCATCGACGAGCACCCACGCTCGGCAGGGCTGCTCTTCGAGCGCGCAAACCTCTTGATCCGTGCGGAGCAGGACGCCATAGAAGACCTGGTGTTGTGGCGAGCCGAGGTGGAGGCCCTCCTGCGGCGGCTGCGCCCTATCGCTCTAGGAAGCACCGGCAAACGATACCAATACCACCTGCTCAGCGGTCTGTTCATGCAGATGGTGGAGCTGCCCCGCCAGGCGCTTCGTTCTTACGAACAAGCCAGCGAGCTGCGGCCCGAAGAACGGGAGCCGCTGCTGGGAATCCTCGAGAGCGCCATCGAACTCGGAGACATCGAAGAGGCCGAGGACGCGCTGGTGGCGTTCTCGAAGGTCGCGACCAACGACGAAGTGAAAACCTACCGAGAGCGGCTCGCCGAGCGCAAAGCGGAGCTGCAAAAGCGCGGGCTGAGCCTGCCTCCCATGGAGTCGCTCAAAGATGAAACCGACGCTCGAAATTCCCGTCAAACGACTCCATGAACAGGCCAAACTTCCCCACCGTGGCAGCCCCCAGGCCGCCGGCTGGGACCTGCACGCGGCCCAACCTGCGCGCCTGAAACCAGGTGCGCGAGAGCTCGTCGGCACCGGCCTTGCCGTCGCTCTGCCGCTTGGCTACGAGATGCAGATCCGTCCCCGCTCGGGGCTCGCCATCAAGCACGGCATCTCCGTCCTCAACTCGCCAGGCACCATCGACGCCGATTACCGAGGCGAGATCAAAATCATCCTCATCAACCACGGCAGTGAAGACTTCGTCGTCGAGGTCGGAGATCGCATCGCCCAGGCCATCGTCGCCAAGCATGAGGTCGCACGCTACGAATGGGTCGAGGAGCTCACCGACTCCGAACGCGGAGCCGGCGGCTTCGGACACACAGGAATCCGCGGCGAATAAACCAGTCAAGAGACACTAGAGTCAGGCGTGGCCTAGGTTCTTGCGCATCTCTCGGTCTTGCGCTCCGAGCGCCCGGATGTGCTCCATGACGGTCTCGGTGGTCTGCAAGGCGTCACGACCCTGGCGAGCCTCCGAGACCGGGAACGGCGCCCCGAAGCGCAAGCTGACCCACTCGCCGCGCTGGCCTGGCTTCTTGAAGTTGCGGCGGACCAGCTCGACGACGTCGTTCGACATGCCGAGGGTGAAGTAAGGCAACACCAGCGTGTCCGGGTGACACTCCAGCATCAGCTGCCCGAGTCCGGGCCTGGCCGGCAGCAACTCGTAAGGGTCACCGTTCGTTCCGCGCTTGCCCTCTGGGTGGATCCCCAACAGCGCGCCGCGGGTCATGACCTCCGCCAGCTGGCTCAAGCCGATGCGGTTGAGCTCCTTGCGCCGATCGTCCCGGAAGACGGGCGGCCACATCGACCCTCCGCTGAGCCCGAGGTTCACCACGACGCCCAGCCAATGGGTGTAGAAAAACGAGGCCCGCACCGGGAAGAAGAGGCGCTCGATGAGGTGCGGGTAGTTATTGATGAGGTACGCCGAGCAGACGTAGAGGTCGAAGAAGCTGCGATGGTTCGCCGCCACGATCACGCCGTTGGGCGCCTCAATGCCGTCGAGGAACTCGCTCCCATCGACCTTCCAGGTGTTTTGCGTGGCGGCGCTCATCCACACCGCGCTGAACTTGCCGAGCGTGGCCTGGATTCGGTTCTTGAGAGTCGGATGTTGGTTGATGAAGTCGCCCAGCGGCACCGAAGCCCGCTCGAAACCGTGCAACATCGAACGATTCATTCTCGAGGGGGACATGGCCGCTCCCTGGGTGAGGAATCCTGAGCAGCTCTCTACAGCAACGAGCGCCGTCGAACAACCGACCTTGCACGCAACCCTTCGGGTTTACAGAACTCTCCAAGGGCTCGAGCGAAGGTCGGTTACTCTGCGGGGTCGACGACCGTTGCGTCGCGCAGCAGGAAGCGGTGGCTGGCTTTCTCGAGATCCGTGCCCGCTGGAACTGGAATGCCCTGCACCGCCAAGTCGGAGTCGTCTGGGATAAACACTGGCAGGCCCTGATCCTCGTCCAACGTCCCCGAGAAGCTCATGAACGGTCCCGTGGCGTCGTCGCCAAAGACCTCGTCGGACAAAAGCTCTTCGTTGACCAGCCAGACCTCAAAGCCCTCGCCGACGATGGTGATGCCACCCTTGCGGCGCTGCGGCTGGCCTTTGAGGACCACAACCGTTCCCACGAGCTCTTTCGAAACCACCGGGGGGGGGCTGTCGCTCTGAACTGGGCTCTCGGTCTGGACTGGACTCTCGGTCTTCATGGAGCAACCTCCCCCTGCGGACAACGCGACAATGAACAAGAACCCCCACATTGCCTTCACGTTCGACCTCATGTTCGTTCCCCACGACCGATTTTCGCTTTGTTTCGACGAGTTGCGGAGCGACGACCCGGTCGTCCGCTCGGCAATGTGAGCGCTCGCCGCTGAGCCTACAGCAAACAGCGGCCAACCTCGACCTTCCCCTTGAACCTTCCTCGCTCAAGGACCATTCTGCGCCCGTTCTTGTCGAAAAACAGCGACGAGGGCCAAGTGGCAGCCGACACCGCATGGCCCCGAAGTCTGGAGTGTACATGAGCCTCGAACCAAACCAATATGCCCAGCTCGGGCAACAACTGAGGGCGGCGAGTAAATGGTCGAACCTCGTCAAGGGGGCAACCAGCACCTTCGAGGGGGTTGGGATCTTGGTGCGCAGCCCCTCTCTGCTGGGGCTGGCCCTGTTCTACGCGTTCGTCGCCCTGGCGATTCTGGCGCTGCTGCTGGTTGGGACGGGCTTCCTCGCGGTCTGGGTCTCGGCTCAGCTCGTCGACACCGTGCTCGGTTGGACGGGGGAACCCTCGGCGAGCGTGCACGAGGTGCTCTCGTGGCTGGCGATCGTCACGGTCTTCCTGATCCTTTTGTTCCCAACCTTGGTCTTGTGGAAGGTGGTGCGAGGCGTCTTCACGTCGCGCATCCGCGAGCGGCTCAGCCAGAAGACGCAAAAACTCCTGCGCCCCGATCTCAAGCTCGAATTTCCCATCGAGACCCCCTTCGTCCAGGAGCTCTTGAGCGCGCCAAAAACCATCGTCTTCGGCCTAACCACAGCCCTCTTCATGAGCTTCGCGTTGCTGCTCTTGAACTTGATTCCGGTGCTCGGACAGGTCCTCAGCATCGGCGTCTCGGTCTTCCTCTCGGCCCGCGAGATGGGCGAGGACTTGTTGAATACGACCATCGCCGGCAAGGGCCTCGACGCGTCCAAGCTCAAAGCCTTCAAGGCCAGGACCCCCGGGTTGTGGCTAGGGGTCGGGGCCGGCGCGACCCTCATGTCCCTCATCCCGGTGCTCAACGTGCTGACGATCCCGGGCAGCGTCATCGGCGCAGCCCACCTCTACCTGGCCGTGGATTCGGCTTCCCCCGGAAGCACTTCATAAACTGAAGACCACCGAGACTTTTCTGCGCTGCGGACACGACCCCTATAGTAGGGGTCGAAAGGTGAGTGCATTGACCTTCTGACCCCCATAGTAGGGGTCGAAAGGTGAGTGCATTGACCTTCTGACCCCTACTATAGGGGTCGAAAGGTGAGTGCATTGACCTTCTGACCCCTGTAGTAGGGGTCGAAAGGTGAGTGCATTGACCTACTGACCCCTCCCAAGGGGGTATTGGTTCTCGTCCCACAATCGAACCCTGGCACCTGGAAAATGAACGTAAATGAACGCTTGCTCGAGAACATCCGCATGTCGATCATCGGCGACGACCGCGTCATCGACGGCCCCTATGGGCCTCGCCGAGTGACCTACGCAGATTACACCGCTTCGGGCCGCAGCCTGACCTTCCTCGAGGACTTCATCCGCGAAGAGGTCCTCCCCCTCTACGCCAACACACACACCGAGACCTCGGGAACAGGACTGCAGACGACGCGTTTCCGCGAGGACGCCCGCGCCATCATTCTCGAGGCCGTAGGCGGCAGCGCGGACGATGTCGTGGTCTTCTGTGGCTCGGGGGCGACGGGTGCCATCAACAAGCTCGTCGACATTCTGAATCTGCGCATTCCAGCCGATCTGGACGCGCGTTACGGCTTCTCCGACCAAATCCCCGAAGCCCAGCGCCCCGTGGTCTTCATCGGCCCCTACGAGCACCACTCCAATGAGCTGCCCTGGCGCGAGTCCATCGCCGACGTAGTGGTGATTCGCGAAGACTGGAACGGCAACATCGACCTGGCCCACCTCGAGGCGGAGCTCCTCAAGCACGCCGACCGGCCCATGAAGATCGGCTCCTTCTCGGCGGCCTCGAATGTCACGGGGATCAGCTCGGACTCCAAGGCGATCAGCGTCTTATTGCACCGAAACAAGGCGCTGGCGTTCTACGATTTCGCCGCAGCCGGGCCCTATGTCGCCATCCAGATGAACATGGCGGCCGAAGGAGAGGACGCCGGTCTCGCCCACAAAGACGCCATCTTCCTCTCGCCTCATAAGTTCA
>PFUG01000242.1 GCA_002789955.1 Deltaproteobacteria bacterium CG_4_9_14_3_um_filter_63_12
TGGCGGAGTTGGCGGTGTCGCCTTGGGAGGTGGCGAAGGCGGCGGCCTCGCAGAGGCCGCGCGCCGCCGCCAGCGCGGTGTAGGTGAACTGCTTCTGTTGGCCGTTCCAGTGGACCTCCCAGATGGAGGAGTCGGCTTCGAGGAGGCCGGTGCTGGCGTCGACCAGGGTGACCAAGGCGCTGGCGATCTGGTCGCGAATCACGCTCCAGTAGGAGGTGACGAGGCTGTTGTCACCGGTGACCCGGACGTATTCACCCAGGGCCCACAAGTAGAGCCCGAAGCCGTCGTATTCGATGTTGGGCCCGTCGGCGTTGAAGTCGGTCTCCTCCCTGCCGCGTCCGAAGTAGCGTGTGATGGAGACCTGGTAGGGGACGCCAGTGTAGCCGGCCTCGTAGCCGCCGGAGTCGGCCTTGAGGACGAACTCGAGGGCGGCCATGGCCTCAGCGGCGTGGCCGCTGTGGACGAGGCCGACGACGGCGTAGGCCATGTCGCGGCTCCAGGTGATGTTCCAGTTGCCTGGCGGCAGGGAGGCCAGGATTTGGCCGAAGGAGAGGTCGGAGGTCTCGCGCACCTGACCCATGCGCAGGACGGCTTCGCTCTGCCGCCAGATTTGGGTCTCGACGGCGCTCAACCCGGCCGGAGGAGCGACTCTCCAGGCTTCCCACTCGTCGAGGGCGGCCTGCAGCGCGGTGTCAGCCGTCATACCGGAGTAGGCGGCGGCGACGTCGGCGGCCAAGGCGGCCTGGTTGCCGCCGGCGTCGAAGGCCGAGACCACACCAAACCAGCCCGCCTCACCGGGCGCCAAGCTGAAGTCCTTTTGGAAGCCGGCGACCCGGTCGTCGCCGACAGCGGTCGACTGAGTGTCGGCGAGGTTTTGTCCGGCGTTGAGGGCGACCCAGGGGTTGTCGGGCGTGGCGCCGTAGTGGGTCGGAACGCCGAGCGGCTGGTGGAGGAACATGCCGCCGACGCCTTGTTCGACGTAGGCGTGAGAGGCGGCGTCGTAAGTCATGGCCTCGGTCAGCGCATCTGGGTGAACAGGATCCCCAACACTGGTGTAGCCGAGGTGGTAGTTATGGAGGGTGTAGAGGGAGACGTCCGAGGTGGCGGTGCCGCGGTTGGTCACCTTCCCGAGGAGCGTCAGCGCGGGGCGCGAGAGCTGGAAGGGGGCGTAGACGTAGGTGTCGACCTCGAAGGCGCCGACGCGGTGGACGACGTGGATGATGCCGGTCTGCTCGAGGGTCTCTTCGCGCTCGGAGGGCAGAGTGTTGAGCCACTGGTTCGTGCTGGAGGTGCGGATGCCGAGGTAGGTGTCGAAGAGGAAATCGCGAGTCCAGACGCCGTCGTCCCAGTTGCGGTAGAGGTGCTCGAAGAACGACGCGGCCTTGTTCTGGTTCACGTCGTAGACGATGGCCGAGAAGCCGTTTGTCGAGACTAGGAAATCGATGGAGCGGTGCGCGGCCGCACACAGCGCCGTGCCAGCGTCGCAGCCAAGGACGCAGGCGCCGCCGTCGTCGACGAAGCCGGCGTCGCAATCACATTGGGCGGTATTGCCCACCGTCGTGCACACGGTCTTGTTCAATTCGAGGCAGGGGTTGGGGTTACACGGACTCGCGTTGGGATCCAAGACACAGTCGCTGCCGGACTCGATATAGCCGGGATCGCAGATGCAGAGGAAGCTTGGAACGAGCGTGACACAGGTGCCGCGGTGGGGCTGGTCGCAGACGGCGCTCAGGCACGGATCGTCGACGCAGGCTCCACCGTTGTCCACGAGGCCCGGATTGCACGCGCAGGTGTAGCCGGCCGGGCTGGCGTCGAGCTGGCAGTTCAGACGCAAGGTCTCGGAGCAGGGGTTGGGGTCACAAGGCCCACCAACTGCAACGCAAGTCCCACCGTCATCGAAGGTCCCTGGGTCACAGACGCACACATGGCCGGTCTCGGCATCCGGCAGGCAGACCCCCTTGTTTGCTTCAACGCAGGGGGCAGCGGCACACGTGACCAGGGAGTCCTCGAGACAGACCAGTCCATCGGACCGATAGCCCGTCGCACAGACTTCGCATTGGTCACCGGCGTAGCCCACGTCACAAATGCAGCCATCGCCCTCTTCTCCGGTCACGCATTGCCCGTGCCAGCACGTCGTGTTCGAGCAAGGAAGGTCGGGAATACAGCTCCCTCCTTCGTCGTGGAAGAAGACGTCGCAGCGGTCGCAGGAGGCGCCGTTCCAGCCGGCTTCGCAGAGGCAGGAGCTCGCTCCGTCTCGGGTGACACACACTCCACGAAAGCACTCGACACCGGAGCAAACCTGCACATCGCCGTTGCTCACGTCGATTGCTGCGTCTCGGTCTTTGGGGGGGTCCGCACAGGAGCAAAGGAGAATGACGGCCAGCGTGAGAGTCGTGAGCTTCATGCGATGATTCCTTCTGTTCTCAATGGTCGGTCCCAGCGAGTTCCATAGCATGTTGCAGGGCCTGTTTCCATGACACATTCGCGGAGGCTAGAGCTTTGGCCCCTTCGTTCTCGAACGCTAGGTTGCTACACTGGGTTGCTAAAAGAGACCCTTCGTCGAACAGAGGGAGTGAACATGAGACAGCTTCTCGGGTGCGCGCTCTTGGCCATGGCCCTGATGACTTGGGGCTGCGAGGGCACGGTCACGCAAGGCAACGGCAGCGGCGGCGACACCAGCCAGGGCGACGGGCTCAACGGCGACGGGGTCAACGCCGACGGCCTCAGCGGCGACGTGGACAACGACCTGACGCTGCCCCCCAGCCTCGTCGGCCTCACCGCGATTCGCATCGAGCCGCAGGACAAGACCCTGATCGTCACGCCGCAGGCGCCGGCCACGCAGCAGTACACGGTCTACGGGACCTTCGACGACAAGCCGGAGGCCGACATCACGAGCGAAGTGGTCTTACACGTCCAGGAGCCCTCGCTCGGGTTGTTCATCGGCGCCAAGTTCCAGAGCGTCACGACCCACGGCGGCGAGACCATGGTGCACGCTGGCGTCGGGCCGTTTAGTGTGTCGACGCCGCTGCACTTGAAGTTCGTGAGCAACGCTCTGGGTCCAGAGACCAGCAATCCCTTGCCCACGGCGCCCTGGACCGTCTTCGCAGGCGCCGACACCTCGCCCGGGTTGGCGCCGCAGCTGGTCTACCCCAACGACGGCGTGATGCTGCCCCCGAACGTCGCCCAGCTCGAGGTGCATTGGCGCCCCTCCGGCGGAGCCGACCTCTTCGAGCTCGGCTTCCACCACGCCGCGCTCGACCTCAACATCTACATCCGTTGCACCGAGCCGACCTCCGGCGGCTGCGTCCACAAGCTCGAGCCGGACACATACCGACAACTTGCGGAGACAACGGACGGACTCGGACCCGTGCAGCTGACCATTCGGGCGTCCGACGAGGCCGGAGGCCTAGGTTCCTCGGCCACCTTCGACGTGGAGTTCGCGCAAGAGGCCGTAGAGGGCGGGGTCTACTACTGGACCACCTCCGACGGCACCGCCATCATGCGCTTCGACTTCGGCGACGCCGAGCCCAACCCCGAGGTCTTCGTCACCGCCAACGACGACCGCCTCGACACCTGCGTCGGCTGCCACGCCCTGTCGCGGGACGGCAAGAAGATGGTGATGTCCAAAGGCGGCCAGAACGACGGCCGCATCGTCTTCCTGAGCGACGTCACGCGGCCGGAGAATTTCGACCTGAACGTCCCCAACCAGGACGACCAGGACCTCCTCATCCAGTTCGCCGCCTGGAACCCAGACGGCACGCGGTTCGCCGCCATCTACGGAGACGTCGACAACGAGAGCCAACGAAACCGCGTCCATTTCCACGACGGCAACACCGGCCTTCGCCTCAACGAATCCATCGATCTGCCCTTCGAGCCCAGCCACATCGAGTGGTCCCCCGACGGCAAGATGTTGGCTATGAGCCGCGTCGGCACACATCAGACCTCGCAGCGGCCCTTCAACTGCGGCCTCGAGGTGATGCGCAAACAGGGCAACAGCTTCGGCGCCCCCGAGACCGTCATCCCCATCCAACCCGGGGTCAATCACTTCAACCCGAACTTCGCGCCGGACTCGTCGTTCATGGTTTTTTCGCGCTCGGTCTGCCCCAATGGTGACGACGAGAACGACGAGTGTGACGGCGACTCGGACCTCTACGCCCAGACCTACGCCGTGCAGCCCCAACCGGGCGCGACGCCCGTCTTCTTGGCCAGAGGCGGCGGACCCGGCGTCGAAGACCAGGGCAACAAGAACCTCAGCGACACCTTCCCGCGCTTCTCGCCTTTCGCGAAGCGGCAAGGGGCTGGCCGATTGGT
>PFUG01000580.1 GCA_002789955.1 Deltaproteobacteria bacterium CG_4_9_14_3_um_filter_63_12
AGCATCGTCGAAGCAGACCGACGCCGCCATCACGCCTCTGGCGATGCTCAAATGGGCAGGTGGTTTCCTGACGACTCCTTAGTCTTCATGAAGCTCCTCCTTCCAGGACGACCTCAACCCGCCGTCAGCCCCAGGCCTCTCATGGCATCCTCGCACGCCGCAACCGTTTCCGCGCTCATCCACTCGGCGTGCTCGTAGGGAAGCTCCATCCCGAGCCCGCGCCGCTTCGACAACCACAGTGGATTATAGGGCATCAAAGAGACCCGCTCGAGCCCAACCCTCCGAATCAGCTCGCCCAGCGCCTTCAGGTTCTCTTGCGAGTCGGTAATTCCCGGGATCAGTGGGACTCGAGGCAAGAGCTCGACGCGGGCGTCTTCGACGAGCCGCTGCAGGTTCTCGTGGATGAGCGCATTGTCGCGGCCGCAGTATGTCCGATGGGCGTCCGGATCGGCCAGCTTGAGGTCGAAGTAGACGGTGTCGAGATGAGGCAAGAGGTGCTCGGCGAACGCTCGCCAGGCGAAGTGGCCACAGGTCTCGAGCAAGACGTGCACTCCATGCCCCCGCATGGCCGCCGCGATTTGCCCGGAGAACACTGGATATTGGGTGGGCTCGCCGCCGGAGAGGGTCACTCCTCCACCTGAGCGACGATAGAAAGGCTCGTCCTCGAGGAGCTGGGCGACGACTTCGTCGACTGGGAGCGCCTGGCCAACCAGACGGCGAGCGCCCGCCGGGCAGCGCCGCGCACACAACCCGCAGAGCAGGCAGTCGGAGCGCTCCTCGGGATGGGCGCCGGACCGCGCCACGCCGCGCGGGCACACCTGCTCGCAGGTCCGGCAGCCGACGCAGGCCTCTGGGTTGCGCTGCAGCTGGGCCTTGGGGCTGATGGCCTCAGGGTTGTGGCACCAGACGCAGCGCAAGGGGCAGCCTTTGAAGAAAAGCACCGAGCGGATGCCAGTCCCGTCGTCCAACGAGCCCCGCTTGAGGTCGACCACCAACGGCGTCACGCTCATGACGGCTCGCCGCCTAGGGTGTGGTCCATGCGCTCGATCAGCTCCATCTGGATGTCGCGGTTGAGCTCGACGAAGTAGGCGTTGTAGCCCGAGATCCTGACCAAGAGATCGCGGTACTCGTCGGGGTTCTGCATGGCGTCGCGCAGCGTCTCGGTGCTGACCACGTTGAACTGCATCTGCATGCCCCCCAACTCGAAGTAGGCCGCGGCGTAGGCGGTCATGCGGTCGACGAGCTGGCGGTGGGTGTCTTTGGGTCCGGGCACGACCTTGATGTTGAAGGCGATGTTGTTGGGCATGTGGGTGCGGTCGAGCTGAGCGACGGCGTGCATCTGGTTTGTCAGCGAGGCGCTGGCGGTCGCCGAGGGCGTCAGGCCCGGAGTAAAGGGCTTGCCCTTGGGCCGGCCGCTGGGCAGCGCCCCAGACAAGAGGCCGAAAGCCACGTGGTTCGACATGCTCCAGTAGCCGGGCAGGTAGCGTCCGCCTCGGTAGTGCTCTTGCGCGGCGAAGCGTTCGGAGACGAAGGCTTGGACGTCACCCGCGAGGCGTTGAGTCAGCGCGTTGCGTTGGCCGAACTTGGGCACCTTGCGCGTGAGCTGCAGCGCCAGGGTCTCGTGGCCCACAAAGTTGGCCTCGAGGGCGCGGACGAGCTCGGCGAGACTGAGCTGCTTTTCCTCGAAGACCAGAAGGTGCACGGCGGCGAGGCTGTCGACCACGTCGGTGAGCCCGATCATGGCGGTGCCGGAGGTGTTGTAGAGGGCGCCCCCTTGGGTGACGTCTTTGCCGGCCTGCATCGGCCCGTCGAAGAGTGCCGAGAAGAGCGGCGAGGGCTTGAGCGTCTGGTGCGCCCGGCCGAGGAGGTTGTTGGCCTCCACCGACTTGTCGATGACGAAGCCGAGCTGCGTCTTGTAGGCCTCCCAGAAGGACTCGTAGTTGGCGAAAGACTCGGCCGCACCAGAGTGAGGTCCGACCTGGCTGTGGAGCACTGGATGCCAACCGTCGTGGAGGGCCATCTCGAGGGGCGCCACGAGGTTGAGCATCATGCAGTTGGTGTGTCCAAAGTGGCGTCCGCAGCTGGTGGGCTCGACGCAGCCCGTGGCGGTCCAATCGCGGGCGTGCTCTAGCGCGAAGCCTTGGGCGACCAGCGCAGGAACAATGGCGTCGTCGTTGTGCAGCGAGGGCGTCGCGCGGGTCAGCGCGTTGACCTCGCAGACCCGCCAGAGATAGGCCTCGGAGTTGACTCCAGGCGCGTAGCGGGCGTTGAGGTTGGGGTCTTTGAGGCGCAGCATCTCGGCCGCCTTGTAGGCGCGCACGCAGCACGTGGAGCTCTGCCTCGCTCATCGTTCCCTTCAGCCCGAGGAGCAGGCGGTCGTTGAAGCTCGCTGGGTCGTAGATACCGTCCTCGTCGAGGATCAGTGTGTTCGTCAGCGCACAGATCTCGAGTAGCCGGTGCCAGTCCGAGGAGTTGCGAGCAAGTCGTGAGACCTCGAGGCCCATCACGACGCCTGCGCAGCCAAGGCCGACCTCGGCAACCAGGCGCTGGAAACCTCCCCGCTCGACGCCAGATGCCCCGGACGTACCGAGGTCATCATCGATGACAACGACCTGCTCCCCTGGCCAACCCAGCGCCACAGCGTGCTGTCGCAGGGCGTACTGCCGCTTGGTGCTCTCGGTGTTCTCAAACACTTGACGCACTGTCGACTGGCGCACGTAGAGGTACGCGTTACGCTTGAGATGGTGCGCTCCGATCTTGCTGTGTTCATTTCGGTTCATGCGTTCACCTCCATTGCGTTCGACATGGCCATCGTGGCGAGAACCTCCACGAGCGCGTCCTGGCTTGGGAACGGTGCAGAAGCCGGTTGCGGCCGCTCCGCGCTTGGCCGCGCGGTCACCAGCGACGACCAGGCGGCCATCCAGGCGACGGTTCCTCCTCTGATAAACAGCGCTAGGCCACGTCCGCTGGCTGATCTCCGGGCACCGAGAGCCTCGCTGCGCAGTGCCTCGTAGTGGTGGGTCCATGGTTGCACCGCCGTGAGGGCTGGCGTGCTGCTCATTGGTGTTTTCTTTTCCGCCGCTGGAGGGCCCGCTCGACACTGCGTCGGTGGATAGACAGCCCAAAGTGCGTGCGCACGCGCTCGACGAGCGTCTCGACGCTGGGCGCCAGATCGCTGGCCAGCTCCTGCTCGAGGAAATCCATGATCTCGTCGGTCAGTTTGTGCGCGGAGCGTGGACCTCGGCGTCTTGGGATCAGGCCCACGAGTCCTTCGTCCTCGAAGTCTTGGCGTGCCTTGTAGAACGACGGACGCGAGTAGCCGAACGTGTCGGTCGTCTCGGTGATCGAGGCCCCTTCGGTGAGCACTCGCCGCAGCATCTCGTACTTGACCTGCACGACATCGCTTGGGTCGAAGAAATCGTGTTCTTGGAAGAGCGGGTCGCCGACCTCGTCGGGTCGCGGGTTGAGCGTTCCGCTTCGCTTCAAGGACTCGTTCTTGGTGTGGTGAGGCTTTTCTTTGGTCATGCTGGCCATCCGCGAAAGGGGACGTAAAGAAATATACGCCGCACTGGAGTATCCGGTCAAGCGCTCTTTGCACGGGATGCACGGCTATAGCGGCCACTGCGATAATACATGGACACCGAGGCGGGGCCCTCACTAGTAACAGCGCGGCGGAATTATCTTTACGTTTGCGGCATAATTTCCTTAACGTCCTGCACGGCAACATCCAGGCAACGGTGAGGATGAGAGAGGAGAGCAACCGCGGCACATTGGTCCACGCCTTCAACTCGCCTTCGCAACCCATCACCTTGTTCATGACTCAACCCCCGCGATGAGGTCAGCCAGTCGCAGCAGGTCATCCGCGCGGAGATACGCTCTGCCCGCTGACAGCGCCCAAAGCGGAGCCGGTACCGACAGGCTGGTCCATGCGACGAGCACCGACGATTGCTGCTCCTCGTCGTCGATGAAGAAGAGCCAATCGTTCCCGAATATCCGCTTCTGACTCACCACCTGAATCTCCCTCCCGAGCAGCGGATGAAACGGGTGGGTCACGACGCACTTATGCGTTCTCGATGGCACAGAGGGTGCAGTCCCAAGATGTTTCGGACGGCACATCCCACCTGGCGCTGACCTTCGACAAGCTCCTGCAGCGGCTCTGCGCACTGGTCCCTCGCCCGGGCACGCATCGCGTGCACTATCACGGCATCCTGGCGCCTGCGGCGAGGCACCGATCGAAGGTCGTGCCGGAGCCTGACGTGGAGCCCTGTCCTGAGCTCGCAGAACCAGACGACACTGCCCTGCTCGGATTCGATGACGACTCGCCGCTGAGGAAGAGGCGCAAGACAGTCAG
>PFUG01000342.1 GCA_002789955.1 Deltaproteobacteria bacterium CG_4_9_14_3_um_filter_63_12
ATGACTTTCTTTTTTCTGTAATCAACAACATGCCGGTATTTTTGAAGAATTCCTGAGGATTGGGGGGCGCTCCTTGCAGTCAATAAACATGGAGAGTCGTGACGGTTTACACTAGCGAAGTTGTCGCGGTTTAGTCGAAAGAAAAATAAGGTCACGAAAAAGATCCGTGGGGATTTTCGTACGAACAAGGATGGGTGGGGCGAGTTCCTCCTTCGAAAGATGCTCGATGACAACGAAGCGCGACCCTTGATCCTGAGTCACCCAATCTATGAGAGGCTTCGGGCCTGGCTCGCGCAGGAATAACTTCCTAGGCACTGAATCTCGCGGCGCACATCTGCAGGGCGCGAGGACGCGGCGCACTGCTATCGGCACTCAGAGACCGGAAGGTGTCCTGTGCGCACCCTCAAAATACATATCCTTTGAGCGGCCCGATGTTGTCGCGTGCGCCGCCCGTCGAGCTCGTGCTCGAAGAGGCCGAGCGCTGAAATATGCCGACACGCGAATGTGTTGCCGACACACTCATCTTTACGAAACCTAGACAAAGCCCCTGAGCGGTCGCAAATTGCCTGCTCTAGAATCCGCTCGAAGATCTTCTCTAGAGGCGTTTCGCCCTGAGAGGCGTGCAGGAGGATGCCATGTTTGTTTCCATTGTTGGGTCTCGTGCGTGTCGCAGCGCGATCTTGGCGGTCATGGCGGCTCTGCTGCTGGCCGGCTGCACCAGTGGAGGACACGGCACCCCCGTGTCGACCACCCAGACCGGAGTCTTCGGCCAGGTCCGAGATCTCAGCGGCGCTCCGGTTGCCGGCGCCAAGGTGATGATCGGCGCCGCGTCGGCGACCACTGACGCCGCAGGGCAGTACGCGCTGCGGACCAGCGCCGGCCAAACGGTCGTCCGCTTCGAGGCGTCGGGCTTCGTCGACACCGTCGAGCGCGTCCTCGTCACCGCCGACAACGTCAGCGGCCTCGACGCCGTCTTGCTCCCCGAAGCCGCCGGCCAGTCCTTGGACGCCGCCGCCGGAGGTACCATCGACGGCACCCGCGGCGCCCAACTCAAGGCGCCCGCCGGCGCCTTCGTCGACAAGAGCGGCGGCGCCGTCAGCGGCGAGGTCATGGTGCACCTCACCCCGCTCGACCCCGGTGTGGCCGCGGAGCTCGCCGCCGCCCCAGGCGACCTGACCGCCGTCGACGACAGCGGCGCCGGACAAATCCTCGAGTCCCTGGGGATGCTCGACGTCAGCGTCAAGCAAGACGGCAACCGGCTCGACATCGCGCCCGGCGCAACCATCGAGATCCGGGTGCCAGCACCCGCCGGCGTCGCCGCCCCACCGGACGAGATCCCGCTCTGGAGCTTCGACGAGTCCGCTGGACGCTGGCTCGAAGAGGGCGTCGCCACCTACGACGCGGCCTCCGGCGGCTACACCGCGACGATCGAGCACCTCTCCTGGTGGAACTGCGACCAGGTCGGCAGCGCCACGTGCATCGGCGGCTGTGTCGAAGACGAAAACGGCAACCCAGTGCCCGGCGCCGGCATCGTCGCCACGGGCGTCGACTACATCGGCATGAGCGACGCCACCGCCGGCGCCGACGGCTGCTTCCAGCTCGCCGTGCGCAAGTCCTCCACCATCGCTGTCACAGCCTACCACGCGGCGGGCGGCGGTCAGCAGCGCGAGGTCAGCAGCGGAGAGGCAGAGACCCAGGTGCCACCTGGTCCTTCGGCGGCCTGCCTCGATCTGGGCAAATGGGTGGTGAAGCGCGGCGAGGTGGTGCTGCCCGACGGCACGGTCATCGACTGCGCTGGTGTCTCGAACCCGATGGAGGGCTGCTTCGACAAGGGGGCACAGCTCGCAAGCTGCTTCCAGCCCGCTGGCGCCTGCGCCTATGAGGGCTCGAGCGTCACCACCTCCACGATCACCTACGCCAACGGTTCGAAGGTCGAGAGGACCACCGACGGCATGGGCACCGTGAGCCGCTACTACGCGCCCGACGGGACGTTGTGCGGCGAGCAGCGCATCGAAGTGCTGGACTACGCGGGCAACCAGGTGTCGAGCCGGATCACGGTCTCACTGCCCAACGGACAGAGCGAGAGCGTGGGCTTCCAACTGAACAGCGACACCAACGGCATCACTTTCACCTGCACCGACGGCCGCAGTGTGGTCTGGACCCAAGAGGACAGCGCCATCTTCCAGGCTTGTTCGGGGGAATCAACGGAGTCCTGCACAGGGTCGCCGACGGTGACCCCCGGCGGCCCCTGCCAGACCACCGCCGACTGCGACGACGACTTGACCTGCTGCCAGGGCACCCTGTGCACGTTGCCCGGCATGTGCCCCGGCGGCTGCGCGACCGACTCCGACTGCACTGGCGGCTACGAGTGCTGTGACATCGACGGCACGACCTTCTGCTTGCCGCCTGGCACCTGCACGATCGGGGATTCCTGCAGCTCGGACAGTGACTGCGGCAGTTTCACTTGCTGCAAGGGTTCTTGCGCGACGAGCTGCGAAGCCGGGCCCTGTGTCTCGGCGAGCGATTGTGGTGCCGGCGAAATCTGCTGCCCGGGCAGCACGGAGAACACCTGTTCCGAGGTGGTGTCCTGCTACAGCGGCCGAGATTGCGCGAGCGCTGCGGACTGCGGAGCCGGGTCGGGCCTCATCTGCTGCGGCAACAACAGCACCTGCTCGACCGAAGCCGACTGCGCGGTGGGACAAACCTGCGCCTCGAACGCCGAGTGCCCGACGCCTTTGCTCTGCTGCGACAACGCCATGGCACCGGGCTGCCAGACCCTGGAGACCTGCGATCTCGGTCGGCCCTGTGCGGCCGACACGGACTGCAGCGCGCCCGGCTTCACCTGCTGCACGCGCTACGGCAACCTGTGCTACGACAACGTCAGCTGCTGGCTCACTGCGCCGTGTACTGTCGACGCGGACTGTGGGACGGCGCCTGGATTGAAGTGCTGCATGATCTCGACGCAGCTGATGTGCATCGACGGCGACGTCTGTCCCTAGGCTCGAATGGCCTCGAGGAGAGTGTCCGACCCGAAGGGTTGCTCGCCACGAGCGAGCAACCCTTCGGGTTTACTGCATCTGCAAGCCAAGAGTCCGGCAGCTCGCAGAGCGCAACAACTTTTCGCGGCGGTCCTCGTTTCAACCCCCACACACCGAGGAGGTGGAAGATGGGCCGAGCGATCCGAACGGTTCTCGAGAGTCAGCGCAGCTCTCATTGTGCTGTCGTGTGCTGCACCGTAGCTGTGGCCGTGTTCGTAGTTGCTTGCATGCCCTCGAGCGAAGAGCAGAGGGGCTCCCAACAGCAGGTCCCCGCCACGCCACAAGCTCCTCAGTCGAGCGTCCCTCTTGTCGATGCCACCAAGGTCGAGCCGAGCTCGCCTCCTGCCGCCGACCCCGCTCGGGACGAGCGAGTCGCGGTCGCCGCTCACCAGGTCGCAGCCCTCGCGACAGTCGCCCACTACCGAGACGCCGTAGCGCGTCGACCCGGCCCCATCGAGCCACTCTACACCTCGATCGCCGCCGACCTCCAGGCTGGCAAGCCGTTGCTCGTCGCGGGCTACTTTGGACTCTCGGACCCGCACCTCGACGACCCCGAGAAGAATCCCTGCTGGGGCACCTACTACGGCAACGCCCGTTTCATGAAACGAGCTTCCGGCGATGTGCACGCAAAGAAACTCTTTGAGTTTCCGGGTTGGACACTTTTGCTGGAGGAGGAGAACCCCGCAGACCCCGTCAGGACCCTAGTCTTTCATCAGCGCATCAGCCCTTCGAAGGCCTGGAAGGCTGCCGGAGTCGAGGAGCCCTTCGACGCCTACTTGGTGATGCAGGCTTTCGAGAGCCGCGAGCTGGCCGCCACCCACATGGCGCAGGCGCTGCGCGCGTCGCGCGGTGCCACCGTCGCGCTCGCCGGCCTCGAAGGCAGCGAGCCCGTCCGCTTGAACCTAGGCGAAGCACAGGTCGTGGGCTACATCGGGCACAACTTCTTCTTCGACTACGAAGACTTCTACTGGGACGGCTTCGAGCCCATCAAGGAGCGGCCTGCGCGACCGAAGGGGCTCTTCGTGATCTCCTGCATGAGCGGCAGAGTGCCCGGATTCCTGACTCTTTTGGGACACAACGTCCACGTGCTCCTCCTCTCGCGCTATTTCATCTCGGCCGAAGGCTACTCGCTGCTCTCCGTCGTCGACGGGGTCCTGCAGCGCGCCAACAGCCGACAGTTGGTCGACCTGGCCGACCACACCTACCAGTATTTTCACACCCTGCATCACCCGGAGAAGAAGATTTACTGGCCCTTTCTCGGGCAGGATTTCCGGCTCTATGAGGAGCCGCTCGACCAATATTTTTCGGCTCCCCTGGCAGATCTGTGGGCGATGTGACTGGCGTGAGGCGGATAGGAGGTTCAAGCGCAGGCCCAAAGGTACCGAGAGCGTC
>PFUG01000074.1:0-538 GCA_002789955.1 Deltaproteobacteria bacterium CG_4_9_14_3_um_filter_63_12
GATGCAGGCGATGCCCAGCATCGTCGAAGCAGACCGACGCTGCCATCACGCCTCTGACGATGCTCAAATGGGCAGGTTGTTTCCTGACGACTCCTTAGCATCGCTGTCCCTCCTTGTCGACCCGATCCCTATCCGAGCAATCCCTAATAGATACCGAGGATATAGGAGGATTGATAGCTTTTCGTGTGCTTGCCTGAAACCGCGCGAAGCGGGCCCCATCGCCAGCCGGACAACCGATTTTCGCGGTACAGCTGACTGAAATGACGCGCAAAATCCGTCGTGGTAAGCAAGGCAATGAACCCCAATTGTCTCGCGGCCTAGAGCCAACCCGTCACGAAGCCAACCTGACAGACAGGCTGAGAGAGCCCATCTCGGGCTGCGCGAAGTGCGAGCCCCAAGCAACACGCCGTGAAACCACTCGCTACCCTCCTGCAAACCGGTTGACACCCACCGCCGAACCGCACCTCCGTGTTCCTCGCAAGTCCCACATCGAGCCTCGAAGTCCAGGAGGAATCATGTCAAATCCTGTCGCCACGTT
>PFUG01000074.1:578-4304 GCA_002789955.1 Deltaproteobacteria bacterium CG_4_9_14_3_um_filter_63_12
CAAGTGTTGGAGGATGGAGGAGGTCAAGCTCTTGGCCACTTTCGCGGCACTCAAGGGCGGGATGAAGTCCTGGCTCGGGCAGCACTACGTACTTTCGGACACCGCCGCCGACATCTTCAAGAAGTACCCGGACGTCAAGGAGTACGCGGCGGCTTTGAGACGCAGGCGAGCGGCGCAGCGCTGAGGTCACTGCTCGACGAGAAGGTCCCAACGAGTTCTTTTGCTGGCCGCACTTTCCCTTGCCATCGCCTCAGCGGCTGTCCTTCTTCACAGCAGCCCAGAGGTGGTCGCAGGCTTCTTTGAGAGAGTCGTGGATGCCGGCCACCTCCGCCTCGGTCCAGTCGCTGGGGTCCTTGCGCAGGAAGGTGGTCAGGTCCCGTCGGTTATCGAAGCGGGCTACCGGCACGTAAAACACCTTGGTGGCGGTCTCGATGGTCAGCGTCCCTGGGGCGTCGCTCATTTGGATCAGGGAGGTCATGTCACAGGCGCCGTACTCCTGGTCCATGACGGACTCGGGTGTCCCATGGAAGAGGATGGAATCGACGCCATTGGGCCTTGCGCGTTCGATATTCTTGCGGCGACTCTCTTCGGCGTCGACCCAGATGTAGAGCACCGCGGCGTTGGCAAGAATCTCGGGGGAGAGCTGGTTGAGGGAGTCCTTGTAGCCATAGCCGGGCGGCAAGGGCATGGTCCCCGTGTTTGGCCCGCCGCGGGCGAACTCGATCACGATGGTCCTGCCCTGGAGCGAGGCCGGAACGTTCTTGGCCTTCGCCTCATAGAACGCCGTGGCTTCTTTCTGCATGGCCACCTCGAGCTTGGCCCGCACCGAATCCGACAGCAATCGGAGCTTAGCCTTGGCTCCAGCCCTCTCGCTGGCCGCATCGAAGCGCTCCAAAAGGCGCCTTGCGGGGCTCTCCGGCCTATCGGCAATGCCCGTCAACAACTCGTGGTAGTCGTCGTTGAGGAGCTGGACCAGCCCGCCCATATCGAAGGAGTCGATGAAAGGCCCGTTGCGTTGCCCCTTGGGGTCGGGGTGGTGGTAGAGCCGTTCCTCGCCCATCGCGACTAGGGCCTCGTCGACCAGCAACTGCAGATGGACGTAGGGGTAGTCGTCGAGCTGAACGGTCGGGCCCATGTGGAACGCCGCAGGGTCACGCTGGTCAAGAAACGTGCGAACCTCGGATTTACCTGAGGCCGGAAGCGCGAGCAGGAGCAGCGTGTGGAAGCAGTCAGACATCCGTGAGTCTCCTCAGTAGGGCGATTCCATGTGTCGTGAGAGGCCAGAACGGGTCGAAATGGCAGGCTGGGGACACTAACAATCCCCTCCCCCCGCTGCAAGCGAATGCGCGACCCGACGCCTAGTTGATCGTCCCGATGAGCGTTTGCGAAGCGGTTACGCTGAACGTCACCGTCGTCAGCCCGCTGGTCTGGGTCTGCTTCGACAGTACGAGCACTGTGAGCGCGGCGTTGGGCCCGAACATGGCGTCGTCGGCGCGAAAATACCCCATGGCTTCAGCGGAAATCGTGAAGTTTCCGGTGTCGGGGACCACGCAGGTGATGGCGTTGCCCGCCGAAATGCCTGGGTCTGGAAAGGTCACCAGCGGAATGATGCTGACGACGGCCTCGCTCGCCCCCGTTGAGGCCCAAGACACCGCCAACGGGCTGCTCTTGGAGTGCGCCGCCGAGTTGGTGGACCACGCTGGGGCGGAGAGCACAGGCTCGCTCGGCGCCATGACCTGCGCCGCGAACGAGGGGACGTCCGAGCCGCCGGAAACCGTGATGCTCACAGCCTCTCCGGGGCCAAAGAACTCGTCCTGGGTGGTCGGCGCGCTGGACTGATACCGGGGACCATCGGCGGTCGGCGCGACGTCCAGAGTGTAGACGCCGGTCGACAGGCTCATTCGCACTCTCCCGGCGTCCAACGTCGGGCCTGTGTCGAACGGGTTGCCACCAGGGTCTGTGGCCGTGATGGTGCACGTCCCCACCGTGGCGATTGGGGTCGCTGGCGGAATCGGTGCGTGGAACGTCGCCCCCAACCCACCCGTGTCGAGTTCCGCGACCTCGAGGGCGCGCGTCTCGTAGAGGGTCACTGCGCCCTCGATGGCTTGCTCTTGCGTGTCTGGCGCCGTCGTGTCTTGCGCGCTCGAGGTGTCGGGCGCGGTCGTCGTGTCGGCGTCACTGAGCCCGTCGAAGGTCGCCTCGACCCCATCGACGGACTGGTCCGAATGGACGTCCGAAGGACTCGTCGTGGTGGCGTCGCTCTTCCCCGTCGCCACGGGGTCGTCGGCACACGATGGGCTCAGCAGCGCACCAAACAACCACAAGCAGATCAGTGTTCTTCGTGCTCTCATCGGACTCCCCGTCGGGTTGGACTTACCTCGAGCGCCTCGCCGCACTCTAGCTAAGCACCCGCGCATTGCCTACTGATTCGCGCAGCCAGGTGTCGAGCAGGGACGCTTCAGGTTCTTGTGTGCTCTCGAGGCCGGCTGCAAGGTCAGGGCGCGGAGGGCGCGTTGACCGCAAGTGGACGATGGCTTACAGCGTAGGCGATCGCGCGTAGGCACGTCAGCAGTCTCGCTTCGCGACTGCTCGGTGCCGAGTAACGCACGAAAATCCTATCGATGCCCGTGGACACGGGAATCCGTTTCTAGAACGAGAGCCACGGCGAGGAGAGCTTGGTGAACGTCGAGCGCAAACTGGAACACCTCAGAGGGCAGTACTTGGGTCGGGTGCTGGACACGATACGAGCCGTGGTCGCCGACTCGACTCCCGCACGCTCTACGCTCATCGACATGTCGAGCTACGTCGTCGAGACCGGTGGAAAGCGTCTGCGCGCCCTGCTGCCGCTGCTCGTCGCCGACGCCTTGGGCGTCGACCCGGAGCCCCTCATCCCCTTTGGCGCCGCCTGTGAGCTCATCCACAATGCCACCCTCGTGCACGACGATTTGCAAGATGGTGACGAGGTCCGACGAGGACGAGCGACGGTCTGGCGCGCCTTCGGACCGGCACAGGCCATCGACCTCGGAGACGCCCTCTTCTACTACGCCGTCCTCGCCGCCCAACGGATGCCCGTGAGCGCGGAGCAGCGCGAGGCCTGTGTCAGGCGCATGATGCTGGATACGCTCAGCGTCATCGACGGGCAGGAGCGAGAGATGGTCTTGCTCAAAGAACCCAACCCGACGCTGCCCCAGTACTTCGAGATGGTCGAGGGCAAGACCTCTGGACTGTTCAGCCTCCCCATCGCTGGCGCCGCCGAGCTGTGCGGGGTGAGCTTCGAACTCACTGAGATTTTGTCCAGCGCAGCCCGACATCTGGGCGTGCTCTTTCAAATTCAGGACGATGTCCTCGACCTCTTCGGCGAAAAGGGGCGCGACAAGGCCGGCTGCGACATCGAAGAGGGGAAGCGCAGCGTCCTGGCCGTCTACGCTTTGCAGCACGCGCCCCCCGAAGACGCCGCCGAGTTGCTGCGGATCCTCGACCTCGAACGTGTGCTGACCACCGAAGCCCACATTGCGCATGCGCGCCAGAGCTTCGAAGACAGCGGAGCGCTGCAATTCGCCCTGGCCGAGGCCGTCGAGCGCCGTCGACGCGCCGGCGCGCTGTGCCGCGACGCGGGTCACGAAGCGCTCGCCGAGCTCATCGAGGGCATCGGCGATGTGTTCTTGGCGCCGATTCGCCCGCTGATGGCCTGAGAACTCCGAAGAATAGGGCCAGTGCGGGCTCTAG
>PFUG01000688.1 GCA_002789955.1 Deltaproteobacteria bacterium CG_4_9_14_3_um_filter_63_12
GGGCGCAGACCGCGTGTTCGAAGGCCAATCCGTGCGCCTCGACCGTCTCGACCCGCAAGACGAGGCGCTGTCGCTCATAGAGCAGGACACTTGGACCTTGGCGCTCTCGGACGCCGGCCGCTACCACTATACCGCGCTGCGCACGTCCTTCATGGACATTACCGATCCGGGCGCGCCGCAACTCTTGGAGCAAGAGCGCCAAGAATTCCTCGAAGAGACCTCGGGGCACTACACGCTCATCGGCGAGGCCCTCGTGCTCACGCCGGACGACGAGGCGCAAGCGAAGGTCGAGAGCATCTTTCGCGATGGGGTGATTTCGTTGGATGGGTTGGTGTTTCGGCGGCGGTGAGGTGGGCGGCAACGCGACACAGGATGTCATACCGCGTCCGAAATATCGGACTTTACTCAGGCGAGCTTCTTTGATTGAAGGAAGGGGTAAGCTGCTGAAAGACGCAGCGTGTGGAAAGAGCAGACGGCGGCGCCTTGAAGTCCCGACCAGGATGGGTGACAGTTAGTGTCATCAACAGGTCGCCGTGGAGCCGAATGGATACAAAGCCCGTCACGCCGAAGGTCAGAGATCCGAGAAAGACCGTTGAGCCCGGGACCGTCATCAACGAGCGGTACCAGATCGTCAAATTCATCGGTCGAGGCGGCTTTGCCACGGTCTATCAGGCAAAACAACTGCTGATCGATCGACAGGTTGCGATCAAGCTGCTGTCGATTCCGAACAGCGTCAAGGACGTCGACAAGTTTCAGATGCGTTTCGTCCAAGAAGCAAAGGTCGCCGCGCAGATTCGCCACCCCAATGTGGTGACGATTCACGACTTTGGCTTCACGAAGGAAGGTCAGCCCTACATCGCGATGGAGCTGCTCGAGGGGCACGACCTCGAAACTGAGCTGTCGACCCGTGGCCCGCTCGAGGCGGCGCGCGCCCTGCGCCTCGTCTCCGGGGTGCTGGACGCCTTGGGGGAGGGACACGAGAAGGGTGTGATCCACAAGGATCTAAAACCCGCGAACCTGTTCATCACCGACCCGGGAACGCCCAAGGAGATGATGAAGGTCTTGGACTTCGGAGTCGCGCGCCTCGAGACCGAAGAGCAAGGGAGGATGACGGACACTGGGGAGTTCGCCGGCACGCCGGGTTACGCGGCCCCCGAGTACCTCGAGACCCAGATCGCGACCCCAGCGCTCGATGTCTACCAAATGGGCTTGATCTTGGTGGAGATGCTCACGGGGGTGCCCGTCGTCGCGTCGGACAATCCCATTCAGTGCATCTTCAAACACATCAACGCTGAGCTCGATATCCCTCCAGAGCTTCTGCGCGGTGCGTTTGGTGCCATCATCTCCAAGGCCGTGGCGCGGGATCACACCCAGCGCTACCAGAACGGCACGTTGTTCTCTGCGGCGCTCAAGAGCTCAGACTCGAGCGCTGTCTCCAGCGCGGTGTTGCCCGTCGTCAAACAATCTGGACGCGATGAGCGCGCCCACCTCGCCACCCTCGACGTCGAGGCGTTGAGCCTCGACAGCGGCGACCTAGAGACGGCGCGAGCGGGGGATGTGGGCTTCGCCCCGACGTACTCAGGAGGGAAGGGTGAACCCCCGAGCCCAATGCCCGACTCTGCAGTCCGCCGCTCCGCGGTCCTGGCAGAGGCTTCGCCAGTGGTCTCGAGCGAGGCCAGGCCGTCGTTGGAATCCAGTCCGGTGAGCACGACAGTCGCGCCCAAACCACCTTTGGTTTGGATCTCCTTAGGGCTCCTCGCCGCTGTTCTCGTTGCAGGGGTCATCCTGCTGCAGAGCTTCGACAGCGCGTCCACGTCAAACACCACGCCGAAAGACGGCGCCGTCGCTGCAGCTGACACGGGTGAGACCGCGCGCACTTCCGGAGCCACCGCAGAAGACATTGCAGAGGCCCTCCCCGCCGATGTCGTCGCATCGAGCGTGGATGGGGCCTCGGTGGTCGTCGAGGTCATTCCAGACGTGAGCGAGACCACCTCGGAGCCCCTTCGCTTTGCGGTGCGTGTCGAGAGCGAGCCGGCCGGAGCAGAGGTCTTCGTGGACGACATCGCCAAAGGGAAGACGCCGGCTGACTTGGAGTTCACGGACACAGCGCTGCACGCCCTCGAGCTCAGGCTCGCCGGCTTCCAACCCGACAAACTTCAACTTCAGCCTGATGCCAGCGAAGCGCTTCGTCGGGTCCTGACCCCCATCGAGACGCCCAAGGTCTCCGACGTCAGCGACCGTGAGAGAAAGCGCCTGGAGCGCGAAGAGAAGAAGCGACTGGCGCGGGAAACGAAAGCTCGAGAGAAGCCCAAAGAGACACCAAAAGAGGACGGAAATCCCAACCCGACTCTCATCATCGTTCAGTAATGACCTAAGTTCCGTCCGACCGAGGTAGCCCATGAGATGCGTTCCGAGCTTGACGATCTGCCTGTTGTTCTCCCTGGCCTGGCCCGCGACCCTCTTCGCTCAGGACGAGGACTACGCGACCGTCACCGAAGCCCAAGCCCAACTCAACGCCGAAGGGGCTAGGTTGGCTGGTGAAGGGGAACACGAAAAAGCGATTCAGCTCTTCAAGTCGTCGTTGGAGCTCGACCAGCTCAATATCACTTACCTGAACTTGGGACGCTCGCTGGCCAAGCTGGGGCGATGCGAAGAGGCCGTCGCGGCGTACGACCAAGTGCCCACAGCGCCAAAGGTCAAGGTCCCGACACCAGAGGAGCTCAAGTCGATCCTCGAAGGATACAAGGCGGATCTGGCTTTCCAGTGCCCCGCGCGGATCGTCGTCAACTGCAACCTAGAGGGCATCACCCTTCAGCTCGACGAACAAGCCCCCGTCGCCTGCGACGGGCAGGCGCTCAGCGTCTCTCCTGGGTCCTACACGGTGCTCGGCAAGCTCGGCGAGCAGTCCATGAGCTTCACGGTCTCGGTGAAAGGGCTCGAGCAGGCCGACATCAACATGAGCTTCGTCCGTCCTCCTCTGGCCCCTGAGCCCATCGTCATCCACGCCCCCGACGAGGGGCCCGGTTGGTTGGCCACCGGAGGTTGGATTGCCACCGGCGTGGGCGCCACTCTGCTCGCCACCAGTCTCGTGGTGGATCTGGCCGTCCTTACCCCCATGTACGACGATTTCCAGCAAGCCGCCGACGCTGGGGACCAGCGCGCCTACGGCAGCCTCAAGGGCACGCTGCAGGATGGGCAGGGCGTCAACGTCGGACTGATGGTCGGCGGGGGCGTGATCTTGGTCGCCGGGGCGTCCTTGCTGGTCGTGGACCTGCTGTCGGGTGGGGAAGCCACAGAGGAAGCGACTCCTGTCACCCTCGTCCCTTGGCTCGGTCAAGGCACGGGCGGACTCGCTGGAGCCCTCCGCTGGTAGGTCCTTATTGATCCACAGCGCGAGCTCTGCTGGCGCGAACTGTCGAGCGAATGCCATGATGCGACTCTCATTGCCTCTCTGCACTCTAGTCCTGACAGGGTCTATTTTTGTCATCTCGGCCTGCTCGACCTTCGACGACGTCGAAGAGGTCCGGCTCGTCGATCTGTTGGATGGCATCGAAGGTCCCGGCGACGTCACAGGTGACGCCGAGATTGACCTCATCGACACAGACGTCATTGTCGCGGACTCTGACGAAGTCGATGAGGCCGACGGAATCGATGAGGTTGATGGAGCCGACGAAATCGACGGCGCCGAAGACGCGACAGAGCTCATCGCCGACACGGACGCCACGGACACGGACGCGACCCCCTGTCTGCCGCGCGCTTCGGTCGACGTGACCTGCGACCACCAAGACGACGACTGCGACGGCCAAGTCGACGAGGACTACGTACCCATTGCAACCTGTGGTCTGGGCGTCTGCCTGGCCACGTCGCTCTCGTCGACCTGTATCGAAGGGGTCGAGACCCCATGCACCCCCGGCGCCGCGCAGTCGGCCTCGGACGCACGCTGCAATGGCATCGACGAGGACTGCGATGGCTTCATGGACGAGAACGGCAGCTCTGCGTGTGGGGTGGGCCAGCTCTGCAACCAAGGGCAGTGCGAGTGCCCCGGCAACGCGACTCAATGCAGTGGCGCCTGCGTGAACCAGCAGACCGACCCCGCAAACTGTGGCGGCTGCGGCACCGCTTGCAGCGTAGGGCAGGTCTGCAACCTGGGCCACTGCGGCTCGACCTGCAACACCTGGCTCGAGGACTGCGACGGCGCCTGCGTGAAGCTCGACGAAGACCCAGACC
>PFUG01000516.1 GCA_002789955.1 Deltaproteobacteria bacterium CG_4_9_14_3_um_filter_63_12
ATTGCCTTCGATGCTCTGGAGTTCGTAGCTCATCGTCTTCTCTCCCGTTTAACGTCGTAGGTGAGCGCCGCCGCGATGAGGCCCCACTTGGCGTTGGCTGAGACATCTTTGGAATTGACTCGAATTCGGATCCGATTTTTGCCCGACAGGAACGCCCCGAGGCCGGCCCAGCCCCTCGAGATGTCGCCGATTTGGACGTCGAATGGGTCCTGGATGAGGATCGACCAGGGTTTGAAGAACGGCGACTTTGTGTAGATCGAGGTCGCGTCTTGGTGTCCGCGCACCTCGAGTTTCCCGCTGAGGAGCGACACCAGACTCAAGTCGGCGACGGGCTGGTGGCCGTTTCGGCTGACGGACATGCGCTCGCCTGCGATCAGCCCCGGCGAGCGCTCGATGGTGTAGGTCGAGCCGTCGAGGGCGTCGGTGACGAGGTAGACGTAACGATGGGCCTCGAAGACGCCGCGGCTCATCTCCTCGCCGAAGTCCGTTCCTTGCTGCTGAATCGCCCCCATCACCTCGCCGTCGGCATCGCGAATCGAGTACTCGCTGGCCACCAGGCCACCGAGGAGCTGCCCGACGAAGTTCTTTTCTTGTTGCAGCACGATGGTGTCGGCGTCGGCGATGCGCCGATAGTTTTGCGCTTTGGGCGGGGCCGCCTGGAGGTCTTCGCCGAAGATCGTCTCGGCTACGCCCTGCCCAGCCCCCGCCAAGGCCCACGGATCCCTGACCACGACGGGCTCCTCGCTCCAGCCTCCGGCTTCGGCGGCGAGCGCCTTGGCCTCCTCGTGCTCGCCCTGCTCGCGTTCCAGTCGCTGGATGACGAGCTGCCGCACCGCGGCCCACTCGTCGCCGTCGATCACGCCGTTGCCGTCGGTGTCGAAGCGGGCCAGAACTTTTGGATCGCTGGCGATGAGCTGTTTCATCTTGCGCAGCTCGTCTCTGAGTCGGTCTTGGTCGATTTCCATGGGTTGCTTACCCTGCTTTCAATTGCTGCGTTCGAGTGGCATGTAGTTGATATTGCTTCGATCTTATCGCAGAGGTGCAGAGGGCGGCGGAGGCGCGGAGAGCTTGGAGAGATGGGGGGGGGTGTTTCGTTGTGAGCTCAGGGTGGCGAGGTTGAGTGGGACTTTTCGAGGTCGACGAAAAGGGGTTGGCAATTTCGGTTTCTCTTGGGTGACCGTCAGCGTCTGTGTTGACTGCTATCTATAGTGGCCTAGTGACTTGCGCTCAACCGGGCTGAACCCTGCCTTCAACGCGCCACGTCAACTCCGTTCGGTAGTGGCGTCTGGCGACACGGCAGTCGACTCGAAACGAGTCTAGGCTCAGGGCTTGTTCGGTCGTCGTCCGATATGGGCTTTCGTCGCCCGGATCGGACCCGCTCCGAGCAAGCCCCAAACGTCTTATGGATTGACAGGCTTTCCTCACTGGGCCCCGATAGGGGACCATCTCCAGCCATGAACCGGATAGGTGGATGGGTCCAGCGCCCCAAGGTAACATCGGGGGAGCGCCTCGTTTTCTCACCGACCTCAAAGGGCTGAGTCATGGCCACCCCCTCCATCTTCGTCATTCGCGGTGATCTGACCCGGCTTCAGGCCGACGCCATCGTCTATCCGACGAGCTGCGCGCAGGAAGGCGTCGGGCATCTGGCGCAGGCCATGAACCAGCAAGTCGTCGGCTTCAAGGAGGTCTATGGAGGCCCGCAGGAGCCCCGTCCGGGAAAGCTCGAGCGCCGCGGCGACGCCTATTGGCTCCCGCTCCCGGAGAACTCCTCCGTGAAAGGAGTGGTCGTCGTTGCCACGGCGTACGCTGACGCCGAGAGCATCGCCAACGCCACCGCGCGCAGCATCCAAGTCGCCCTGGAGGCGCTGCCAGTTCGCGAGTCGAAGCGCCGCATCATCGCCTTTCCCAGCCTCGGGACTGGAGCTGGGGGAAGTAAACACGACCCGATGACCCTCAACGTGGCCCAGTTCGAGGCCGCGGCGGCGGCTATCGACGGGGTCGAGGACGTCGATGTGGTCATGGTCGGCGTGACCATGACCGACCAGCGCCGCCTCTTGGCGGCCCGCGCCGAGGTGCGCTCGAGAGGAGAGTACTCTTGGCTGGAGCCACTGCGCGAGAGAGACCTGCTGCACACCACCGAACACGACGAAGAGGAGCTGACGACGGCGCTCAACCGCGGTGAGTGCGTCTTGTTCCTGGGCTCTGGTCTCTCCATCGGTGCAAAGCTGCCCAACTGGAACAAGCTCATAGAGAAGCTCATCGAGGACGTCCCACAGATCCGCGAGATGCTCTGGGAGCGGGCGCTGCGTGGCCTCAATGAGACCGCCGTCAGCGTCGTCAAGACCGTCATCGACACCTTGGCGGAGAACCCCAGACTCAACTTCGACGATTATCTCGATGTGGCCGAGTGGCACGAGGAGCTCAGCGCTGAGCACGGGAGGAACCACCTCAAACACATTATCGACCTCTATGGGGCCGAGGCGTCCAGCGCCCACCCCCCCACCGTCGCGCACTACCTGCTCATGGGGCTGCCTCTGCGCATCTTCGTCACCACGAACTACGACCACCTCATCGAGCACACCCTCGACGGCCTCAGCCGCAGCCGTCAGGTGATCGTTCGCGACAAGGACGTGCCCAAGACCGGCGATTTCAACGTCGCCAGCGTGGTGAAGTTCCATGGGCATGCCGCGGAGTCGGAAGGGACCGACGCCGAGTCGGGTGGCATTGTCCTGACGCGCAGCGACTATCGGCGTTTCTTCGAGCGCAGCCCCGCCAAGGCTGCGCTCCTCAGGGGTTTGCTGCTCAACCACCACTTTTTCTTCGTCGGCTACAGCCTCGAGGACACCGACTTTCGCCATCTCCACGACGAGGTGGTCGGCATGCTGCGGGACGCCAAACGGCCGGCCTTCGCCATCAGCCTGGACAAGCCGGCGGGCGCGACCATCCCGCATCTCCCTGGCCTGCAGCCCATCCTTTTCGAAGGCGAGTCCTTCGAGACGCGCGTGCATGAGATGTGGCGCTGGTTCGATCACCTCTCCGAGGCCGCGGTCGGCTCGCCGCTCACCTTCCTCACCAAGCAGGAGACGCCGCGGTCTTTGCCCAACCTCGACGCGCTCCACACCGAGCTCCTCGCGGTGGGACGACGTGCCGAGAGCCTGCTTCGGGACGGCGCGCTCTCGACCTCCGAGATCGCCACGCTGGAGCCTATCTTCGAGCTCCTCGGCAAGCTCGGCTGGAACCCCGGCGTGTGGACCCAAATGACCGGCAGCGGGGGCCGCTGGTCGGCACTCTGGGAACGGATGAGCGAGCTGGCGGCAGGAGAGCCCCCACTGCGGCAACGGCTGCTCCAACAGGCGCTCTCGAGCTGCGAACGCAAGGAGCAGAAGACCCGGTTGGTCGCCCTGCTCAAGGCCTGATGGAGCGACGGGCTAGGTCAGTCACAATCGTTGCTACAGGAGCTGACACTGTGGAAGAGTGGGCGTTCTCGGGCACGATCGCCAGCGATGGGTCCCGTGTCATCTCGGTCGCGGATCCTTTGCCGGTGCACGCCAACTGAACACCACCGGGGAGAACACCGTTTTTCGAATGCCGTTTCCACGACGAGAACGCAAGCGGACATTTCTTGGAAATCGCGATTTGCCAACTTGCGTTCGACCGGGAGAGCCCTGCAAATAGTGACTCAAACTCGTCAAACGTCTCTCACGCTGAGGCAGCAATGACATTCGAACCCATTGGTGCGGCCGTCGAACCCGTGGTCGAACCCGAGGCGACGGTGGCTCTCACAGGCGCACAGGTCCACACGCTCTGCGTCCGGTCAGACGACCGAGAGAGGGTCGGCGCCAACGAGAAGCACGAGCTCCTGGTCTGGGGCTCCGACCTCGCCAATCCTCGAGTGCTGAAGGGGCATCGCGACCAAGTTCGGGCTCTGCGGTACTTACCCGACGGCCGGCTCGTGAGCGCCAGCCTCGACGGCAGCGTCAGACTCTGGTCGACGGAGCTCGCCGAGCCCGTGCAGACCTGGCTCCACCCCGCTCCGGTCTTCGCCATCGCGGTGAAGGCTGACCATGTCGTCAGCGGCGGCTGGGACTCTGTGGTGCGGGTGTGGTCGGCCGAGAGCGGCGACTGCCAACTCCGCCTCGAGGGGCACGTCGACAGCGTCGTGGCCGTAGCGATCGGGGAAGTTAGCGGCGCAGACCCAATAATCATCAGCGCCAGCGCCGATGGCTTTGTCAGGAGCTGGGATTTGGCGAGCGGCGCGCCGTTGCTGGTGATGCAAGTGAGCTCGAGGGCCTTGGACGCCTTCGCGTTGTCGCCCTGCGGGCGCCGGTGCGCCGTGGCCACCGCCGCCGGCGCGGTCGTCGTGCTGGACGTCGGCTCGGGGGAGCGGCTGGTCGAATGGCCGGCTGGAGGTCTAGTTGGACAGCTCCTGTTCGACCTGTCCGGGGCGCGGGTCCTTTGCGCACGGCTGGACGGCCGGGTTCAGGTCTTCAACCTCGATGGGGGAACGCCCGTCGAGGTTGAAGTACTCGTCAATTCACCTTGTCCTCTCGAGTTGCATCCCGATGGCGCCCACGTGTTGCTCCTCAGCACCTATGGCGCTCAGCTCCGCAGGCTCGCGGACGGAGGCGTGGCGCGGGTTTTCAGTCAGTCGTTTCCGCCACGCTTCGGGGCGCTCGCCTGCAGCGCCGACGGCAAGACGGTGTGGGGCACCTCTCGCGACCGGTTGCTGCGCTATGCCTCCACACCCCTCACCGAGGCGCACTGCCACACTCAGCGAGTGATGGGGTTTCGAGTCCTGGGCGACGGGCGAGTCCTCTCGTGGAGCAACGACGGCACCATCGGGCTCTGGGAGCCAGCGAGCGGTGAGCGCTTGCTCGAGCTGGCCCACGGCGAGCCGGTGGTCAGCGTCGCCATCCCCCCAACCGACGGAAAAGTGCTGGTCGGCGGCTTGTCTTCGGTGTCGGTCTGGGACCTGGGAACCGGCCGACGCCTGGGCAAGGTCTCGACCGCGGGGTCGGCCGTCGCATGGACGAAGGATGGGCGAATCTTGGCTGCCGGGAACGCGGTGCGTCTCGCTCTGCTGGACGCCGGCCTGAACGAGGTCTTTCGCATCCCAAATCCGGCAAACGCCTTCGACTCCGAGACGCGGCTGATCGTCGCGTTGCCCGATCGCGCGCAGGCACGTCAGCGGTCTCGCTTCGAGACTGCTCGGTGCCGAGTAGCGCGCGAAAAATCCGATGGAAATAGAGCGTTCATCTGCGGCCACGGCTGCGACAGCGGCGCTGTGGTCGACCTCGCCTCAGGCGCGTTAACTCGTTATGGGCTTGCTGTAGGGAAGTCCGCCCGCAACGATGGCATCGGCGCGGCCTGGGGCGGTGCTCCGCTTACCGCGAGCCGCTCTGGGACCGTCGCCCTGTGGGACGTCGACCGCCCCAAGCCGGTCGCCACTCACGCGCAGCCCGGCGCAAACACCTCCCTCTATGTGGGCCAAGAGGGCGACTGGGCAGTGGCCCTGGAAGGACGCCACTTCCGGCTCCTCGAGGTCGGCGCCTCCTCTCTGACGTTGGTGGGCGAGCTCGACGAGCCGGAGGAGCACTTGCGCAGCTTCGCGCGCGCACCTGACGGCGCGCTCCTCTGCGGTGCGGAGTCGGGTCGGCTCGTGCGGTGGGACGTTCGGACCCAGGAGCGCTCGGTGTTGTGGGAGAGCGGCGCCAGCCTCTCGGCGGTGGCTGTCCTCCCCAATGGGACGTTGGTGTACGGCCAAGGGATGGGCAACGTCCGCTTCCTCAGGAGGGCGTCGTGAGCCAGGAAAATGCTGTGTTCTCGGAGGTCGCGCACCATTTCCTCACGGAAGGCCAGCGCCGACAGTGGTGGGCCCGCGCTCAGGTGGAAGCGGCGTTGCGCGCGCGGGGCTTGCCGGTCTACGACGCGTTGCTGCGCTATGAGGCGCTGCTGAGCGGGCTCGAGTCCCAGGGTGCGTACCTCGGTTTGACGTCGCTGATGGCCCGTCCTCACTCGCCAGGCGAGCACTGGACGGCAGAGCACGACGGGGCGCTGCTGGTGGCCTACGCCCACCTTTGGCCGCAATGGTATTACGCCGATGAGGCCGCTGTGATCTATGTTCTCGGGCAGGAGGGCCTGCGCCGTTTCGCCGACTCGCCCTTGCCGCTCGTGGAGCGTCTTGCCCTGGAGCGGGAGCTGGCAAAGGCGGTCTGTGTGCTCGTGCCGACCGGCGCGAGCGCGCCACAAATCGCCGCGGCGCTAGGCTTTGAGCCCTTGTCGGGCGCCGAGACGGCGACGGCTAGGTGGTGGTGGGCCGACGGCAACGTGTTGGTGGAGAACACCGACCGAGGCGAGGTCTGTGTGGCCCTGTATCCGCGGGACATCGCCGCGGCCGTGTCGGTTTTGGAGACCTCGATTCCTGGGGTTTCGTGGTGCATCGAGCCCGTCGACGCTGAGCGCGTGAAGACCACACAGAAGCCTGCGGCGAGCGCTCCCGAGGCGCCCTCTCCCAGCGGCCGATTGGTGCTCCCCATGCGTTGCGAGAAGACAGGAGCGAGCGGGCTGCTCTGGGTGCCCAAGCGGGGCAAGCCACGGATCGACCAGGTCGAGATTCGCGACGGCAAGGTCGCCGTGGAAGAGTCTTACCGAGACGGCGCCGTGCAGCGGGTCTCCTATCTGAGCTTCGCGGACTCGCTGAACGGCGTCCTTAGTCCTTTGGCGGTGGCGGAGCTCGAGCGCCGCAAGGCCTGGCGCGAGCTTTCGCGGGTCGGTCCAGTCGAGGAGCTCGAGGGTTTGTTGGAGCGGTTTGGCTTGCAGTCCAGCGAGGTGCTGCTGAAGACCGAGGCCACCTTCGCGGGTCTGAGGTTCGACGGCAACGACCCCGATCCCGAGCGGTTCTGGCTCTTGGGCGCGCTGTGGAACCTGCGCTCCTTTCGCAAAGCGAAGAAAGGCGGCGCACGCGAGCCCTTGGTCCCTTTCATGTGGGGAGACTGCGGCGATCACTACTTTTTGGACCCGACAGGTGTGGTGCTGATGCAAGACGAGATCGAGATGTCGGTCGCCGTTCCGGTCTCGTCGAGCCCACCCTGTTTCTTGGAGCAGTTGTTGCGCCGGCTGGCGCCAAAGATGGAGCTGCACTTGTGCATCGACGGATTGGTCGGTTCCGTGCTGGCCGCCGCGCTCGGCGCGGTGGCCAGCGCGGAGGCGTCGGATGAGTACGAGCGCTGGTGGCACGGGCCCGGAGTCACTCTCTGCGAGCCGCTGGATTGGCGATGGGTTTTCGACAACGGCTGGGAAGGTGAGCGCGACGAGCCGGCTGCGATAAAGCGTTTGGTGACGGAGGTCTGGTGCGAGGAAGCCGCGCTGTTGGAGCGGGCGCGCTTGGCGGCGTCGGAGTGATTCCTTTGTCGGCCGGATCCCTGGTTCCATAGGGGCGCAGCTCATTCACCACGCAGAGCACGAAGGGCACGAAGAGGCTGCTTTCTCCTTCCTCTCCTTCGTGTCCTTCTTGTCCTTCGTGGTGAAAGATCGAAGCAATATCAGAGAGAGGCCGCTCTTTCTTCAGGTGAGAAACCTGGATTGAGACCCTGCACGTCACCCAAGGAAATCTTTGGGGCTCCGTCTCTCGATGGTCGGCTTCTCATTCACCACGAAGAGCACGAAGGGCACGAAAAGGCTGTTTTCTCCTTCCTCTCCTTCGTGTTCTTCGTGTCCTTCGTGGTGAAAGATCGAAGCAATATCAGAAGGGTCCGCTCCTCTTGGTGATGGCAACCCACATTGAGGTTGACGCGCGAGGAGCCGACGAGTACGGTGCTTCAAGGTCACCGACTTGCAGTCACCGACTCTTCATCACCGAATCGCCGAGACGCCCATGCCCACCCCAAAGACCGCTCGCCAAACCCGTAAGGAAGCCACCCGTGAGGCCTTGAAGGCGGCTGCACTGGTCCTGCTGAAGGACGACTCCAGCGATCCGCAGATCGGCGCGATCACCAAGAGCGCGGGCGTCGCCCACGGCACGTTCTACGTCCACTTCGAGAGCAAGGAGGCGCTGCTCGACGAGCTCCTCGACGACTTGAACGCCGAGCTCAGCGTGGCTTTTGCCAAGGATTGGGCTCAGGCCGTTGCGCGTAGGGGCGCGGCTGGCTCGCATCCAGCCAACTCATTGCCAAGTAGCGCGCGAAATCTGACGGAAGGCGGCTTGCGCGACGCGATCGCCTCGACGGCCGCCCTCTACTTGGACTTCTGGCGCGGTCACCGCGGCTTCATCGAGGTTTACGCCCGTCGGGCCATGGCGGTCCCCTCCGTCGACCAGCTCGCAGAGGGCTTCAGCCCAGGTCTGGGGCAAGCCCTTTCGGCGGGGCTGGCGCTCTTGGCCGGGCAGCGCTCTGTGGTCCTCTCCCCCACCCGGATCGCGCTCGCCGCCCAGGGTTTGCTCGGGATGTGGCTGCGCGTCGGACTCCAATACGTGTTTCACACCACCATCGCTCGGGACGAGGCCATCGACCTGCTCGTCGACCTAACCAGCGGCGCGCTGAATGGCCTGTTGGCGCGAGCCCCGGGCAACACACGAGAGCCATCATGAACGCATCCGCACCTCTTTCGTCTGCAATCGACTCCTCCGTCGCGTCCGTGCGCTCAAAGCCAGCAACAACGCCGTGCTCCGCCTCACAAACCCCGACTCGCCTGCCGGAGTTTCGTCACTATCATCCCGCCCCTGGACACCCCGACTGGGTGACGTTGCAGCGCGAGGCGAAGGCCATCGCGGACGAAGTTCGCCCGCAGCTCGAGCGTCCACAGAGGGGGCTGCCGGAGCTGAAGCGGCGCAAGCGTTCTTATCAGACGGCCGCCTCGAACTTCCTCGAGAACCGCCGCCGCACCCAATCCGGGCGCGAGGACCTGCTGCCGCTCTATTTCATCTGGACCACGCTGCGAGCCTGCAACTTCCGCTGTACCTACTGCGACGATCACCAAGGCCACAAATACCCGAACCTCTCCAACGCTGGCATGCTCGACACCGAGGGCGGCAAACGTCTGCTCGACGTGATGCGCACGCGCACGCCGTCGGTCTATTTTGCGGGGGGTGAGCCCATGATCCGCAAGGATCTGCCCGAGCTCACTCGACACGCTCGGGACACGGGGTATTTCCCAGTGGTCATCAACACCAACGGCAGCCTGCTCGAGCGGCGGCTGCGCGACGCGAGCTGGCGCACTTGGCTCGCGGACACCGACGTTATCGTCGTCTCCCTCGACGCCCTCGACCTCCAACGGCTCTCCAGCCTGTGGGTCAGCAAGCAGCCCGGCGACGTGCTGCGCAACCTCCTCGTCTTGCGTGAGCTGGCCAAAGAGATGCGCGTCAAGCTCATGGTCAACACGGTGATCCAACCCGACACCGTCGCAGAAGCCAGTCACGTCCTCGACTTCGCCAACGACATGGGAATTTGGTTCTGTGCCGTCCCGGTCAACGTCGGTCCGACGGTGCACGGTGGCCTGCACGCGCAAAAAGACTATCAGCGGCTGGTCGAGAAGCTCCTCGAGCGCAAGCGCGGCGCCGCGCGGATCGCGGGGTCGCTGCGCATGAACGAGCGGCTGCTTCGCAGCGAGCCGCTGAACTGCCGCAACACGCTCAAGCCCCACGTCGACTTCGACGGCAAGCTCATCTGGCCGTGCAAGGCGAGCGTCAACGTCGAGCCGGTCTCCATCGACGTGACGGCGTTCGACGGGGTCGACGCCTTGTGGGCCCACGCCTCGAGTTTGGTCGAGCCGACGCGCTTTCACGGGCCAGCCAGCAACCAATGCGGCGCCAACTGCAACTGGGCCCAGAACTACACCACCGACACCTACGCCCACGGTCTGGAGCATCCGCTCTCGCTGTTGCGCGAAGTGGTCGAGTTCCTCGGAGCCTGACCATGCGCGCCGCAAACCCAGGGGGCGCGCCACAGCCGCTCCCATCCCCCATCCCTCCGCAGGTCACCAGCCACCCAGCGCGAGACGTCGACGCACGAGTGGCCAGCTTCCCGCGCACCAGCACGAGGGAGCTGGCCATCGATGGTGTCGCGATCGTCGCGGTCAGCGCGTGGCTCTGCGCGGCGGCCTCCAACCTGCTGCTGATGACCGTGTGCGTCCCGTTGGTGCTCGGCCTGCGCGTCGCGGCTTACGCTCGCTGGGGACGGGGCCGACTTCGGGTCGAGGTGGCGTTCCTGACGCTGTGTACACTGCTGGGTGCTTTCAACGACTGGAACTCGGTCGTCAATCACCGGGTCTACGACTACACCGTTCCCGTCTACTTCCCAGAGCTCACGACCATCCCCATCTGGATGCTGCTGTTCTGGGGGCTCATCCTGCGCTTCTTCGTGACGCTCGGCACCTGGGAAGGGCTTGGAGGCACCGCTCCTACCAATGAGACCAGGCTGGGGCCTTGGCGCTCCAGGAGCCCATGGCTCAAGGTGCTCGTGCAGCTCGCCTTGGTGCTGGTCACCCGCCAAGCCATTTATCAGACCACCGCGGACCCGATTGGGTCGTGGGTCCCGTTCCTCCTGGCTGGCGCGCTCTATGTCGTTCTCTTCGGACTGACGCGGGTCGAGCGCAAATTGGCGCTCGTGGTGCTCGTCGTCGGGCCGTTGGTCGAGGTGCTCTACATCCAAGTCGGGGGGCTGCACCACTACAAGCTGGGTTGGCTCGGTGGCGTGCCCGTCTGGATCGCCTTGTGGTGGGTGCTCGCGGTGATGGTGTGGCGAGATTTGGGGCAGCGGGTGTGGGGGTGGCTCGCGAGCACAGGCACTTCAGCTCGCCCGCATCGAGCTGAGCGCCGTGCCGGGAGGCGAGGGAAATCCGATGGCGGCGAGTGGTCGAGGATGACGACGAGAAGCTGAGCCAGCCTGCTTGCTTGGTCCGCGAAGTCCAAGATTCGTCGATGAATCCGAGAATCAACCCACCGCCGCCCGAACCGTTGTCCACAGCACCTGTGGTTTCATGGGCTTGGCGATGAACTCGCAAAAGCCATGGCTCAGGAGCTCATCACGAGTCGTCTCGATGGTGTAACCACTGATGGCAACGGCTTTGACATAGGGATCGAGGCGAAGCAGCCGCTCTAGAGTCCAGATGCCCCCATGTCCGTCGGGGACGGTCATGTCGAGAATGACCACATCGAAGGGAATGAACCGGCTGTGCGCCTCAAAGACCTCGACGGCAGCGTCCCCGTTGTCGACGCAGGTCACGTCGCAGCCGATGGCCTCGAGGGAGCGCGCGATGTAGCGCAGGACCTGCTTTTCGTCGTCCATGACCAGCACCTTGGCGAGAGTGGCCATCTCGGAGGAACGCGCCGGCTCGGGCATCGTGGCCGGCGCCGCGCTCGTGGCGGGCAAGATCATCTCGAAGATTGCCCCGCACCCTGCCACCTGGGGCCGCAGCGCGAGGTGCCCCCCGCCATGTCGGAGCGCGTTGAACGAGGTGGCAAGTCCGAGCCCGGTTCCGTGCTCTTTCGTCGACTTTCGCACGCAACTCCTCAAAATCCGGAGAAAATCGGTCGGCAAGAAGAGCCGAGCGCGCGGTGGGACGCGAGGTGAATTGCTTCGAGCCACTTCTGTTCCGAGCAGCGCGCGAAGTCCGCTCGGCCGCGGCGTGTTGTTGCGGCCCATCTCGTTTCCTGGGGCTATTTTGCGGCGTGGCTCAGGTGATCGAGCACAGCCAGTTGCCGAGGGTCGAGGCGGAGTTGTTGTCCTCGTGACACTCGTTGTGGGTCCCGAGCCCCAGCACATCGGCGTCTACCGTGACCGTGAGCTCGAGGTCCATCTGGCTGTATTGTTGTGGCATGGTCCAGCTGAAGTTCAGGGTCTCGCTCTGCTGAGGCAGCAGGAAGGTCGTGGTCTGCAGCGTTTGGATTGGGATGACCTCGCCAGTGCTGACGATGGTCGCGACCAAGCTCACGTCGACCCCTGAGGCGACGCCGATGGCGCCGATGTTCTCGACGGTCACCGCGACTTGGACCTGACCGGTGGAGGTGCAGGCCGAACCGTCGGCGAGCAAGGAGCTGACGACCAGATCGGCGGCGTCGAAGAGCCCCGCGGGCTGCACGTTCTGGCGGAAGTTGTTGAGGCGGCTGTGGGTCCAGTTGATGTCGGCCTGCCGCGGCACCTGCCCGTCTTCGGTGATGTTGCTGACGTAGTAGCCATGCTGGTTCCAGATTCGCCGGGTGCGGACCCAGTTGTCGTGCTCCCAGATGTCGATGCCGCCCTTCATGAGGGCGTTGGCGTCCCAGTAGGCGGGTTCGGGGACGACGATCTCGGCCTTGCCGTCGTTGTCGATGTCGGCCACCAGCGGCATCTCGATGCGGGTGTTGCTGGAGTGGGTGTTGTCGTCGAGCAAGACCGCTCCGGTCAGACCGTCATACACGCGGAAGTTGCGCTCGTCGGCGTAGACGACCTCGGCGCGCCCGTCGCCGTTGAAGTCGAAGACCGAGGAGCCGGTCGCGCGGCTGGTGCAGTCCTGGTTGGGCATCTTCCAGAGGATACCGGCCGCAGCGCAATTGACCACGTCGTCAGTGCCGTCGCCGTCGAGGTCGATGAGCTGTGTGGCTGGATCCCCGACGCAGTCCCAGTCGACGACGACGTAGTAGTCGGCGCTGGCCGTGCCGATCTCGGGCCGGCCGTCGCCGTCGAAGTCGGCGACGGTCGGTGGACCGCCCTCGTTGGCCCCACAAGGACCATCGCCGTCGTAGGGAAGCACGCTGTCGAGAGGGATCGCCATTTTGTGGAGGAGCGCTCCGGTGTTGTCGATGACGAAGACCTCGCCTCGCCGCACGATGACGATCTCACCCTCGATGTCGGCGTCGAAGTTGCCGATGGCGTTGAAGCCATCACACGGCACCGAACCTCCACAGCTCGAGTTCGAGCTGGTGTAGGGGTAGGTCCACTCTTCGACGAGGGCGTTGGTGGTCGAGTCGTACTCGTAGACGGTGTTACCGGCGATGATCTCCATCTTCCCGTCCAGGTCGTAGTCGGCGACGGTGGAGGATGGCCCGAGGAAGGCGTTGTTGCCCACGCCGAGGCCGGTCCCAGCGTTGTCTCCGTCGTATTCGAGGAGGCCAGTGAGTCCGTCGAAGACGACGTTGCCGATGATCACTTCAGGTGAGCCGTTGCCTTCGATGTCGGCGAGGGAAGGCGTGGGGCCTGCAGAACCGGTCCACAAGGTGTTGCCTGTGCCGGCCGCGGTGGTACGCCACATGATGTCCCAGGTGATACACTCCCCTTCCTGGCAGAAGGCCGCGCCACCGCAGTCGTCGTCGACGGAGCAGGAGATCCCAGTGTTGGCGCGGGTCCACGCGATCACATCTTGGGGGTTGCGGCCCATGGCGACGAGCTCGGGCTCCCGGTGGGTCAGGTCGGTGTCCATGTGCAGGTTGCCGACGGCCAGGCCGCTGGAGTTGTCGAGCCAGAGCTCGGGCGTCATGGGATTCTCGGGTTGACCGAGCATGGCGAGGGTGCGCATGCTGCCTGGGCAATCGGCGTCGACGGTGCAGCTCACAGCGGAGGTTTGGCAGGTGCCGTTGACGCAGACGCCGTCGGGAACGCAGCGCCCGTCGATAATGACGAGGACCCCTTTGCGGTTGCAGCACTCGCGGCCGCCGCCCGTAGTGGTTTGATCGGTGAAGGCGATGAAGGCGATGTCTGGGAAGTCGAGCTCGTCGGTGACGCCGTCGCTGTTGTCGTCGGTGAGGTTGGCGACGACGGGCGCCATGACCACGGCGCGCTGGTCGATGCCGCAGTAGTTGGTGTGCTGGGCGTCGCCCGCGGCGCAGCCTGTGGCGCGGGTCGGCGGCCGCCAGCGGCAGCCGAGCCGAGCAGTGAACGCCTCGATGGGCGGCCTGAACTCGCAGACGTCGACCAACGCTCGGGGAACACAGGCTCCGAGCGTAGGCTCACAGTACTCGTCGAGCTCACACTCTTCAGTGAAGCGGCAGGTGCGACCGAGGTTTGCGCACTGGTCGCTCAGGCAGACCTGGCCAGCGCCGCAGCAGGCGGTGGCTGGCGTGCCGCAGAGCTTGTCGACGGCGCAGTTGGGAGCACACAAGCCCAAATGGCACATCTGACCTGCGCCGCAGCACTGTCCGTCGCAGAGGACTTGGGCGCCGCAATCCTGTTGGCAGCTGCCGGCGCTGCAGACCTGACCGAGCGCGCAACACACGCCGGCGCATTGGGGTCCCAAGCCGGTGCAGTCAATCCCGCAGGTCCCATCCGCTTGGCAGCTTCGCCCTAGCGGGCAGCAGATGCCCCCCGTCGCGCCGCAGGTCTCGCCCGAGCAGGTGTCGACGCAGCTGCCAGCGGTGCAGGTCTGCGGCGCCTCACAACAGGCCGAGCCACAGAGCCGGTCGGGCGCACAGGTGGTGTCCGCGAGGTCGACGGCGTCACTCGTGTCGACGGCATCGCCAGGACTGGTGTCGGTGTCTTGGGTGGTGACGTCTCCGGCGCCGTCGGCGGCATCGAGCACCCCGTCGCCAGCAGTGTCGGTGAGGACGTCGGCCTTCTGATTCGAGGTGGCGTCGTCACATCCAGGCAGGCCGAGCGCGAGAGCCAGCAACAACGAGAGGAAACACGAGAACCTGGGTCGCCGATGGTGCATCGTTCTGTCCTTGGTTGAGCGGCTCGGTGTCGCCGCCAGCCCTTGTGGTCAACCGCGTCTCCGGGGCGACCATTGGCTGAGCTACGGTCGGTGCGGAGTTGCAGGAGAAGCCCATAGTGCGGGGTTGCGCGGACGGTGACAAGCGCTTTCGTCCGCCGAGAACGTCCGACTAACAAGTGAGGCAAAGCACCCCCCGTGGGGTGTTGGACGACTGGGAGGAGGCAGTGGCTGGGTTTGTGGTCGGGGCCGATTCTTTTTGCTGGCCGTTGACCGCTAGACAAGAATATCTACGTGGCCGGCCGCATAGCGAACTTTGTTGACCCTTGATGGGTGACGAATTGAGCTGCGAGTGGTGCGTTGCGAGCCCGGGATATTGAATCCCAGGCTGGCTTGGGCCTGGACGAACGGGGCGCGTTGCCGTCGTCGGGTTTGCGGGTCGGGCGGGTGTGGCAGGGGGACTACACAAGTCGACGAGGTTCGGGCAGCCGGGACGATGAAAGTGCAGGGGGAACTCGATGGCCGAGACGCTCCGGGCGCAGGGCGACCTCGATGGCGCAAGAAGGTTCCAAGAGAACGTGCTCGAGGTTCGGCGGCGAGTTCTGGGCGAGGAGCACCCAAACACCCTGACCAGCATGAACAACCTGGCCTCGACGCTCAAAGCGCAGGGCGACCTCGAGGGCGCTAGAGAACTCATAGAGAAAGCGCTCGAGGTTCGGCGACGGGTTCTGGGCGAGAAGCACCCAAACACCACCAGCAGTCAATGGAATCTCTTGCAGACCCTAATCGCACAAAAAGAAACCGCCGCAGCAAACACCCTAAAAACCGAGCTCGCCTGGCTTCGCGCCGCCGACCCCACCCGCCTCTCGGCAGGCCAGAAAAAGATCCGTTCAATGCTGGGCTTCGACGACGAAGACTGACCCCCAGCCGCTTCTCGTTCCTCTCTCTGTGTTCTCTGTGCTCTCTGTGGTGAGCCTGAACCAAATAATGGCAATTCCCCACTCCCCCACCCCTTGCAAAACCCCACCCCAGTCTGGCACATTCTCCCGCACACTAACCCGCTCGCCTTTTGTCTCCCCACGAGCGACCAAACCTTGGAGACCCATCATGCCCGATCTTACCTTCGAGCCGACCCTCGCCCACCAAAACTACGAGCTCGTCCTCGACCGCGCCATGAAGCTGGCCCCCAGCGCCGTGCAGCGACCCACCATCGACACCCAACGCGCCGCCATCGTCGCCCTCGCCGTCTGGAAGCTCACTCAGGAACCCGAGGTGGCGGTGCGCTTCGCCCTGCTCCCTGCCGCGCTCTTCGACCCCACCCACATCGAAAACCTCCACGCGCTGGCCTGGGCCATTTGGCACGCCGAGATGACTCTGCGCGCCGCTCGTGTCGGTGCCACCGACGCCAAGCTCTCCGTCATCCTCGTCGACGGCGCCACCCTGACCCGGGCCGAGCTGATACGAATTCTCGACTACCACCTCGATGACCCCAAAGACCGCGCCGAGCTCGCCGCCATCATCTCCGGCGCCGGCTACCTTGACCTGGCCAATGACCTGCAGCGCCTGCGCGCCCTCGCCATCGCCCACGCCGCGGAGCTCGCGGGCGACAAGCGCTACCGACCCGAGCTCGTCGAGCAGTGCCTGACCTATTCCGAGCAGATCATCTCCGACCTCGGCCTGCAGGACCGCGCCATCGCGCGCCAGCTCGACCTGCAACAGCGCATCTGGACCCTGCTCTTGAAGAGCTACACCGAGGTCGCGGACACCGGCAGGTTCATCTTCCGCGACACGGCCATGGCCGAGCGCTTCCCGTCGTTGTTCACCGCCAGCCGTCGTTACACCCGCATGCCGACCGCCGCGGTGGAGCCGACGACGGAACCCGAAGTCGAAGGCGAGCTGCCCTGAGGCGATCGGAAACAGAGGTGGCTCGAAACGAGCCACCTCGCGTCCCTCAGCGCGATCGGCGAGCATTTCCCACTTCCGGGTCGTTTTCGCTCACTTTTCGGCGTCCATTTCCCACAAACCGATTAAATTATAGCGATCCGAGGGCACAAACGCCCTCCGATCGATATAATTATATTGATCCGGCCCCGCCGACGCTCTCCGATCGATATAGTTTTATCGATCCGGCCCCGCCGACGCCCTCCAATCGATAGAGTTTTATCGATCCGGGCCCGCCGACGCTCTCCGCTCGATAAAGTTTTATCGATTTGGGGCCATCGAGCAGCAAACACAGAGCCCCGAAGACCGACCCCAACATGCCAAAAACCACGCTCCTGTTGCCCGTCGCCCTCGCGCTCCTCCTCTGCGCTTCCCCCGCGCTCGCCGAGGATTGGGAGCGGATGGATGACTTCGAGTTTGAATCCATTCTCCTCGACCACCCGCTGCACGCCGAACTCCTGACACTCACGAAGGCGGTCGAGTTTGGAGCGCTCGAGCACACCCAACTCGAGTTCGAGATGAGGCCGCGCGACCAGGCGGACTTTGTTGAGGTCGGCGGCGGCACACTCCAGATGGGCTTGTCGGACGCCGAGCTCGAGCGCCACATGAAGGCCTGCGTGGCCAGCGGCTCGAGGCGCTGCGAGGCGAAACACTTCGCCGACGAGCAACCGACGCTCGAGGTCCAAGTCGACCCCTTCGTCATGGACAAAAATGAAGTCACCGTCGGACAGTACGAGATGTGCGTCGAGGCGGGGGTGTGCGCGCTGTCCCTCTCGAGCTGCAGCGTCAGGACACGGAAGGGCTGGACCCAAGGCGCCAAGTTGCCCTACGGATTGACGGACTCCGACGGCCCACAAACCTGCGTCGACCGCGCCGAAGCCGAGGCCTATTGCGAGTGGGTCGGCGGACGCTTGCCTTCGGAACCCGAGTGGGAGTGGGCCGCGGCGGGTCCAGAGGAGCGCATCTACGCCTGGGGAGACGAGTGGAAGGCCGACGTCGTTCATGACGATGACACCCCTGGGTGGAATACCTCTCGCTCTCCCGCGGGGATCTTCGAGCTCAGTGGCGGGGTCTACGAGTGGACCTCTGGAGCGGCCTGCAGCTACTCAGAGTTGAAGAGTGAGTCCTGTAAGAAGAAAGTCCGCGGCGTGATTCGCGGGGGCAGCTTCTTGAGCGACGCCGCAGCGCTGCGCACCACTCGCCGCCGATTCGTCAACCCAGACCAGCGAAGCTCGAACATCGGTTTTCGCTGCGTGATGGACGACACCGCGCTCTACGAAAACGACCTCGAGGCGCTGAAGGTCGCCATGGGCGTCGCCGACTTCGCCGCGAAAGGCGAGCTCGTCGAGTTGGCGGGCGTCCCCTGGGCCGCCATTGAGGTCGCTGGCGAGGGGGTTCCTGTGGGCGCCATTGAAGGCCCTGCGTGGAAAGCGCGCTGTGCAAAGCCCTCCTTTGAGGGACGCTTCTGGGGGTACGACAGCGAGCCCGCGGTCGTCCTAGAGCTCGCCGACGGCGCCTGGTTCTGGGCGATGTCGACCCACGGCAATTGTTTGCTGCGTTGGCCCGTCGAGCTCGAACCCTTGATTGTCCCCCAAGAACCCATCGTGCTGACGGACAGAGCCGCTGCCGAGGATGAGTACTCCCACCACACGTATCCCTACGAAGCCGAGCTGGTCCCCCCCGAAGGGAATGAGCGAGTATTGTTGAGCGAGGCTGGAGTGGTCATCAAAGACGCTCAAGGCAAACGCAAGCTGTTTGAATTTGAGAGACTGCCCTACTCCCAACCGTGGGAGTATTTTGACGGGGCAAACCTATCCATCAGACGTCTCGAGACCAACAAGCTCGTTCTCGAATTGTCGGGCGGGAGCGTCCATGAGGGCTGCTGTTACTACAACTACGACGAGCGCAGTCGCTTCGTTGTGGTGTGGGATTGGGAACACGACGTCAGGGCTGTGCTCGTCGATGAAGGTCGGTCGTGCGAAGACGTTGATGAGGAGGACGTCCAGATGTACAAAGTGGGCGAAGCCGTCGACACTTGTGAAGACGTTTCTGTGGAACTGAACAGAGACCGAAGCAACCTGTCGGCGCATCACGGGCTCATAAGAGCCGCGGGGTTGCTGCATTTCGCCTCCGATAGCGAAGGCCACCAGGAAACCCTCGCCAACTTGGTCAACCTCTGCGCGGTGCAAACTCGTCAGGAGGAGAGCCAGTGGGCATGGGTCATGGAGATGAGCGACGGCACGTTGGTCGAGGTGGTCAGCGGCGGAAGCTTCCTCAGGACCGAAGTCAACCAAAGCATCACCGTCGACGAGCTGTCCGAGTCCGAGTGAGGGGACGGCCTCAGAGAACCCGCGACACTGGAAGGACGTGGGGCTGTGCCTCCCCCAAGCTTCCGCCAGGTTCGACTCCGTCATCCAAGAGGTGAGAAAACCTCAGAGATTCTGCGATGAGTCTCGCCTCATGTTCACCACAGAGAACACAGAGAGCACAGAGAGCTTCTCCTCACTCCTCTGTGCTCTCTGTGTTCTCTGTGGTGAGCCTGGACCTTTGAATCGCACCTTGATTCAACAAGAAATGGCGCGTAGCCAACCTGACAAACGCGGCGATATTCATGGCAGTCATTTGAGACGCTGCGCGTCATCCAAGAGGTGAGAAAACCT
>PFUG01000612.1 GCA_002789955.1 Deltaproteobacteria bacterium CG_4_9_14_3_um_filter_63_12
GCCCTCGACCTCGAGGCGATGAGCCCTCACGTTCACGACGGCGAGGTTCTGGAGCTCGCGTCAAGTTTGCTTGTCAGAGCGCCCCCAAGGCAGCGAGCATAGGCGTCGTGAGGTTCATCTCACCGGTTTGCCATGATAGGAGAGAGGACCTCGGGTTGCTGTCAGCGGCTCGACCTATGGAGTCGTCAGGAAACAACCTGCCCATTTGAGCATCGTCAGAGGTGTGATGGCAGCGTCGGTCTGCTTCGACGATGCTGGGCATCGCCTGCATCGACCTCCTTGCCCTCCCACCTCTGACTGTGCCCAAATGCGCATTTTGTTCCCGGACGACTCCTATGTTTGCCGGGTTCCAAGCCGGTGCTGCCGTGGGAGTGTGGTCTGTGTCACTGCAAACTGTCGAGCTCGCCGGTCCTCCGAAGAGTCCGCTCGCGTCTATGTGGGGAGGGAGTTTGAGGCGTTATGCAGAGGGCCTGAGTTGGCTCAGTTTGCTAATGCTGACACTTTTGTCAGTAGGGCAGTCATTTGGGTGTGAGCCTGCAAAGAAGGAGGAACCCGCGCCCTCGAGCCCCTCCGACGCCAAGAACGCCGAGGACTTGGCTGTGGTCGAACCCGCGCCTACGCCCGTCGGCGACGAGACGACGATCGGCGAGGGGGGGGGCTTGAGGGTGACGCTAAAAGACTACAAGGCGCTGCTTCGCCGTGTCTCGGCCATGGGAAGGACGCTGACGCCAGAGGTCTTGGCGGATGGCAACTTCCAACGCGAGGCGATTGTGCGCGCGCTTCGCAACGAGGTGGTTCGGGCCGCAGCCAAGGAACGAGGGATTGTGGCGACGGACGAGGATCGCCGCGCCCGGATCGAGAAGGATCCGGCGCTTCAGGGTCTCAAGAACCTCGACGCTGTCGGGCTGGAAGCGATGATGGCGTCGCGCGGAGCGAGCACGCAAGACCTCTGGGACGAAATTGATCTCGGGGTCTTCGAGGAGAAGCTCACCGGGCTCTTGCTCAGCGAGATCGACGAGACGGAGCTGTGGACTCGCTATCAGCAGGAGCGAAGCCGCATCTCGCTGCGGGTGATTCGCCTCCTCAACGTGCCGAGTTCCCAAGAGATCAGCGACACCATTGCGGCGAACCCCGCGGCCATCCAGGACTACTACCGTGAGAACAGGAAGCGCTATGAGCTCCCAAGCCAGGCGCAGGTTCGGCGTTTCGTCCTCAGGGTCCCGTATGGGGCGACGGCACGGGACATCGCTGAGCTCAAGCAACGCATCGAGGGATACCGCGCCCGCGCCCGCGTCGAGGACTTTGCGGCGCTGGTTGCGGAAGCGTCTGAGGATCCCCTCACCGACGCACAGGGAGGGCAAGTGCCACCAGTGTCGATGCAGCGACTTCCGGCGGCGTTCGAGGTTCCGATCGGCGAGCTCACCGAGGTCCTGCGGGAGCCGATGGGGTTTGCGTTTTACAAGGTCGAGTCGCGGCGAGATGCCAGCGTCCGCGAGCTTGATCCCGCTCTGGAGCGAGAGATCGCGAGCGCTTTGATCCAAAAGAGTGGGGCCGCGCCCAGCATCGCGAAGAGTGCTCGTGACTATGCGTCGCTCTTGGATGCCGATCAGGAGACATTCGAGGGGCTGACCGGCAGGGTCGGAGTCGACGCCTTCGAGCTGGAGCCTTTCTCTGCGGCGAACGCCAGCCGCCTGCCCCAATTGGGCTATCTGCCCAAGGTTTTCGAGCGCGCGTTTGCGCTGAGTTTGGACGTGTCGACCCAGGCCGAGCCGCTGCTCGATGGTGATTATGTCTACGTCTTCAAGCTGATGTCGAAGGAGGTTCCCGACCGGCTTCGCTTCGCTGCGGAGTTGGAGACCTACCGCGCGTCGGTGCTCGAGCTCGAGCGTCCGCGAATCGCCAGAAGTTACCTGAGTGCTCGAGAGCCTGCGAACATCAAGATGGGCTTGCGAGAGCTGCAAGCCGTATATGGTGTATTGCAGGAGGACGGAACCATCGGAGTGGTCGGCGTGCAGCCCCCGATGGCCGCACCTGCCAAGTGATTGATTCTTGTGGGGATGAAAGGACAGGCGGTCGGGGTTTTGATCGACCAGGCCTAAGTGACGTCAACAGGTAGAGCCGTCGAGATTGGTGCCAAGTGAGCCGAGACCTGGACATCATCCTGCGATTCCTCCGCGCAGTTCGCCGGCAAATGCTCTGGCGTCGCGTCACGGAGACCGTGCTGTTGATGGGCTTAGCGGGACTCCTGACCTTTTTGTTCTTGCTGGTTCTCACGGCCTGGCTGCCGGACGGCCTGACGAGTCGTGCGCTGCTGTGGCTGGTGATTATCGCGGTGCAGGTCGGGGTCGTCGTTCGATTCTTCGGCTTGGATTTCCTTCGGACCCGAACCCACGCCGCCATGGCGGCGATTCTTCAGCGCACCCAGTCGTCGCTGCGCAACGACCTGAGCTCGGCGCTCGAGTTCGGTGGTGTTCGGCTCGCAGAGGGTTTGAGCGAGGAGATCGTCGAGGCTCATGTGGCTCGCACCGCGCGATGGGCCGACGCCCAGCGAGGTCGTGAGCATTTGCTGTTCACCCATCGAGCCCTCGGGCCGATGCTGCGCGGAGTCGGGGCGGCGGGTGTGGTCTGCCTGTTGGTCCTCATCAGCTTCCCCGAGGCGGCGCTGAACACCTTGAGATTCTTGGGGGTGGGGGTCGCGATGGCCGACGAGCTCTGGACCCAGAGCGTCGAGCAAGAGACCCACCAAGAGGAGCTGGTCCAGAGCCTCGAAATTGACCTGGAGTCCCCGAGCTACACCCGCGTTCGTCCTCGCCGTTTGCGCAACACGAGTGGGAGTATCGAGACCCTGAAGGGGACCGAGATCCGCTTTCGGGGGCACGCGACGAAGGCTGCCGAGCGCGTCAGCGTGGTGCTCGAGGACGAGGATGGCGTGTCGACCGAGCTGCAAGCTGCGGTCGACGGGATGGAGGTCAGCGGCAGCTTCTCTGCCCTGAAGGACGGAACCTATCGATTCAAGCTCAAGAGCCCCGACGGCCGAATCTGGGACAATGACATCCCACGCTCGCTGAAAGTCGTTCAAGACCTGCCACCGGTGGTCGTGCTCACTCGGCCCACCGGCATCGTGGAGGTCACCGCCGACCAAGTGGTGAGCATAGAGTTCGAGGCCTCCGACGACTTTGGGTTGAGCGAGATCGCGGTCTTACAGAGCTTCGAAGGGGTCGAGGAGAGCGTGGAGAGGCGAGTCGTCGAGCTCCTCGGCGGGCAGTCCTCCTACATTGGTCGCTACGACTTCGACCTGCGCTCGATGCAGCTGCACCCCAAAGACGTCGTGCTCTTGCGCTTCGAGGCGCTGGACAACGACGAGGTGAGCAAGCCCAAGGCTGGTCAGTCCAACGCCCTGCGTCTGCGAGTGGAGAGCCCGGAAGACCACCACGAAGCCCTGATTCAAGAGCAACAGAAGGTGCTCGACCAGATGCTCAGCCTGCTCGCCGATTACCTCGAGCATCCGGTGATGTCCGACGAGCCTGGCCAGGCGGCAGACGACGGGAGCGCGAACACCTTGGTCACGGACGACCTCGTGGCGTTGCTCAGCAGCGTGCGTCAAGTCCGCGATGGGCGCGCCACCCTGTTGAGCGAGATGGAGCGGGTCAGCACGCTGATGGAGCTGGATTCTCTGATGCTCAAACGGGACTACGAGGTGTTCAAGTCCATCGCTGGGCGGCTGCGGCGGCTGCACGAGGACGCCGAGCGCAAGTTGGAGTCCCTCGAAATGGCACGCCTCGACGATCGGCTCACTGAAGGTTCGTTGAAGCAGTATGGGCGAGTGCATCGCATGCCACAGGTGAGCGAGACGGAGAAGAGCGTGATCTTGCTCGAAGAGCTGCTCGCCGCCGAATGGATGGACGCCGCGCAGATGACGGTCGACTCGATTCGCGAGACCAAAGAGCGCCTCAAGGAGCTGTTGACTCGCTACAAAGAGACGCAGGACCCTGCGTTGAAGGCGGAGATCCTCAAGGAGATGGAGCGACTGCAGCGGCAGATGAGCGAGCTCCTCACTCGGTTGCAGTCCCAACTGCAGGCGGTTCCATCGGAGTACTTGAACTCCGAGAGTGTGGGTTCGTCGATGAAAGACATGGCGGATTCAGCCGGTGACCTGAAGGATCTCTTGGAGGCGGGGGACATCGACGGCGCCCTCGAAGCGCTCGAGGCCCTCGACGCTGGACTGGATGAGATGCTGGGATTGAAGGAGCAGTATACGACTGGCGGAGGCGGCAACGGGTTGTCCGAAATGGACCAGAAGGCCAGTGAGTTGATGGAC
>PFUG01000355.1:0-18236 GCA_002789955.1 Deltaproteobacteria bacterium CG_4_9_14_3_um_filter_63_12
TTATTATCGATTCAGCAATTCCCACTAAGTGCCGAAAATCGGCCGCACCCATTCGGACATTCGCTGACTCGTGGAGCCAGAATTTCCACGTTTTTACATGGTCCAGCTCTGACGTGAGGCAAACTGCACCCAACGAATAACAACCTCTGAAGAACCAGCCCTTGCTGGCTGATGAGCCTTCGGATCCAAGACGATTCCGCGCTTCTTTCGAAGATGCGCTGGCATTAGTGAACTTTCACCTTGGGACCGGCAAACGTCCATGACACACGTGATGCACAACCGGCTCGAATCGAGCCAGCTGCGTCCCCACGCACGATCGGATTTCGCTCGACAGGTCGATTCGGTGGCTGCCAAGTACGCGTCGTCGAGTCAATGAGGACGATGGAGGTGCAGGCGACGAACGTCTCAGGCACACCAGCCTCCGTGACAACACCCGTGTCGAGATTGACCACCGCGGCGTTTACCTCGCCGCCCGGTGAAAACGAAAAATGGTCCGGGTCGAGCAGACGGTTCATCTTGGCGTATTGAGAATCGGCGCGCTTGTCTGAGGTGTGCTTCGGAATCGCGACGGCAGAGGTGACAGCCCCAAAGGTCGACTCCCACTGCGCCAACGCTTTCGCTTCGGCCTCGTAGTTCCAGCGGTAGTACACGTTCTGTGCCGTGTGGCAGATCCCACTATTGTCACAACTACTGTTTTGGGGCCGCTTGCCGACGATTTCGTAGTAGCTGTCGCCCGTCATGGCCACTTGGGCCGCTGCTGCCATGCCGCGCTGGGCCTGGTCATCGCGCCACGCGACCACGTCGTGGAATCCATCCTTTCGCCACACCGTGGAGCCGTCTACGAACGAAAACGCTTCGACGGCTTCTGCGCCCGACACGACGCCGTGCCCTGGCCGGCTGACAAGTGTCCGTAGTGTGTCGAAGTCGTCCAGCGCTCGCGTCCATGCTTCCGCCCCGGTTTTCGTGTCGAGCGCGACCAACTCATCGTCGAGGCCGACCACGACACGCTCCTGCCCCAATGCCATCCCATACAGGAACGCATCTTGTTCCAGCGCTTGATGCCACACGACCTCGCCGGTCTTCCCTGTCAGGCGAGCGACCTCGAGCTGCTCAGAGGTGACGAACTCCGCGATGAGACCGTCGCCATCCAAGAGCAGGCTGACGGGCTGAGAGTCCTCCGAAGTGACGACTGGAGTGCGCCAGCGCACACCGGTCTGATCGAGCCCCAGCACTAATCCCTTCGTCTGCAGATAGGCCCGGCCGTCGCCGAAGGACCAGACCCCTTGGTCGGCGGCAACCCCAGCGAGCGGGGCGCTGAACTTCAAGCTCCCAGTGGCCATCTCGACCGCGGCCACCAAGCCGTCGAGGGCGACCCACAGCTGCCCGCCGTTGGTCGCGACCGCATTGAGTACCATTGTGTTGCGCAAGGACGCTTTGCCCAAGCGCAAGCTCCAACGTGTCTTGCCGTCGGACAGCGCGATGGCCATCACCCCGATCGGCGCGTCGACGCTCTCTGTGGGCATAGCCTCTAAGTCAGCCAAGAGCAAGACCAGCAGCCGGGCTTCCAAAATCGGCCGCACCCCCCGATGGTGCCCTCGTCGATTCAAACGTGACCCTCACGAGCGCAGCGCTCTCGACGATTCCCCACTGCCTCTTTGCGAGCGAACCCTTGGAACGGTCACCTGGGCTCTTTTGCTTGAAACCCTTCTCCCCTCTGCGCGCTCAGCTCCTTTGCTCTCTCTCCATTGGCCGCGGATCTCGAGTTCGTTGACGATTCCCAGAGCCAAGCGCCAGCGCAGAGCCCGCCGAAGCAGCAAGGCGCGACCATGACGGCAGCGCGCTTCCCGCACGACACACGGTCGGCGGCGGTGTAAGGTGCAGCGTCCCTCACTAACCCGTCCCGAAGACGGAACTGGACAGGGTGGAACCGCCCTCGTCGTCACCAACGCGGACTGAGCCATGCGCAAGCCTCTGTGTGGACCTCGATTCCTCGCCCTCTGCTCGTTGAGCGCTCTGTTCTTGCTCGCCCTCGCCCCTCTTGGCTGCGACGACGAGACCAAGACCCACGCGGGCGACGCTGCTGCCGCCGACGGCGCGGCCGACCAGGCCTCAGACACAATCGCCGCCGACTCGAGCGACGGCACGTCGCCCGACCTCCTCGGCGCGACCGACGTCCAGAATGATCTCACGGGCGACACAACGCTCGCCGACCAAAACGACCTCGCCGACACCGCTCCCGCGGACACGACGACGACCGACACCACCGCAGCCGAGCTCCCGCCCGACGTCCAGACCTGGCCCATTACCGAAGATGACGCCGCCATTCTCTCCACCACGATCCCCACGACGATGCACTGCGGCGACGTCTTCGACGCCGAGCTCGTCGTCCAGAACCGCGGCACCGCCACCTGGACCTTCGCCGCCGGCTACAAGCTGGGCGCCGTCGACGACAGCGACCCTTTCACGGGTCCCGATCCCCGTGTTTGGCTCGCCGACACCGACTCCATCGCGACGGGTCAGACCCACACCTTCGCCCTGCATCTGGTGGCACCAAGTGGGCAGGCGCGCTTCGTCACCGACTGGCAAATGGTTCATGAGGGGGTGCGCTGGTTCGGCGAGCAAGGCATCTACGAGGTCTTCGTGGACTGCCCTGGTGTCGTCGACGCGACGACGCTGACGGGCAAGCAGGTCATGGGCTATCAGGGTTGGTTCGCGGCGCCTGGAGACGGTGGCCCGCTCGACCGCTGGATCCATTGGTTCCGCAACGGCGTCCCAGACGCTGGCAACGCCACCTTCGACCTCTGGCCAGACCTGAGCGAGATGGACGCCGACGAGCGTTTTCCCACCAACATGACGCTGCCCTCCGGCCAGCCTGCGGAGCTCTTCTCGTCGCTGGCTCCCAAGACCGTCGACCGGCATTTCGCCTGGATGGAGGACAACGGCATCGATGGCGTCATGCTGCAGCGCTTCTCGAGCGAGCTCTCGGACCCGGCGTTCCTGGCCATGCGCGACCAGATCGCGCGCAACGTGATGGTGGGCGCCGAGGCGCATGGCCGCGTGTTCGCCATGATGTACGACATCAGCGGCCACAACTCGGCGACCATCGTCGACGAGCTTCTGGCCGACTGGACCCACTTGGTCGACGACGTCGGCGTGCTTCAGAGCCCGCGCTACTTGCACCACCGAGGCAAGCCGCTGTTGGCCATCTGGGGCTTTGGCTTCAACGATCGGGCAGGAGAACCCGCGCAAGCCGCGGCCCTCATCGCGGCATTGCAGAGTGGCCTCGGCCCAAACTACCAGGTCACACTCATGGGCGGTGTGCCGACGTATTGGCGCACGTTGAACAACGACTCGAAGACCGACCCCGCCTGGGCCGCGGTCTACCGCAGCTTCGACGTCATCAGTCCCTGGGCCGTCGGGCGCTACGACGACCTGGCGGGGGCGAACACCTTCCGCACCAACCTCATCGTCCCCGACCTGGCCGCCGCGCGGGCCGCAGGCGCGGACTACATGCCGGTGATCTTCCCAGGGTTTTCCTGGTTCAACCTCCTCGGCGACCCGCTCAACGCCATCCCTCGGCTGGGCGGGACGTTCTATTGGCGGCAGGCCTACAACGCCATCGATGCCGGCGCCGACATGCTCTTCGTCGCCATGTTCGACGAAGTGGACGAAGGCACGGCCATGTTCAAAGCCGCGCCGACGCAGAACCAGGTCCCGGTTCAGGGCCAGTTCTTGTCGTTGGATGCGGACGGCCAGGCGTTACCCAGCGACTGGTATCTGCGCTTGGCTGGGGAGAGCAGCAAGATGTTGCGTGGGGACATCGCGCTGACCCAGCAGATTCCTATCACTCCGTAAGGTGGGTCGACGGACTGTCGCGGAGCGCGACCTCGCTCGTCGAAGCCCGCTATCGGTTCGCGAGAAAGATGCACGGTTTTCTTGCGCCTTGCCGATAACTCTCGGGCAACAGGCAAAGGAGGAAACCATGCCCAAGCCCGAACCGGTGCACGAGGGAATCGTCGACCTCTTCAGGCAGCGCCCACAGCTCCTTCGCGAGCTCGTCCCGAACATCCCTGGATTGCACGGAGCGCCCAAGCTCGACTCGCCCGTCTTCTCAGAGCTCTCGCCTGCCGTGTATCAACCCGGTAGCGGTCTCGCCTCGGCTCGGTGCCGAGTAACGCGCGAAAATCCGATCGTCCACCACCGCGGCAAATTAGACCCTTCGTCTTTCCCTCGACGTTTTGTTCGGACGCTCGCCCCCTTTGCCGCACGCACTGCACCCAGAGCAGAACGGGCCCGACGCGACTCGCCGCACGCAAACCGTAGGCAACGGGGCCAGAACCACGTAGCTTCGAACACCTTGTGACAGACCGCATTTCGAGCCGGTTTCGCTCGCAAACCATCACTGACCTCGACGAGGTGCGGTGACGAGCGCCCAGCGGTGCTCACCCGCTCCAACAACCCGCCTCAAATAGGTCTGACGAGCGCGTGAAACCTTGGGGGATTCCATGAGACGCTTTTTCTGGTTTGTGCTGCTCCTCCTCTTCGTGTTGCTCGCCGCGTGCGAGCCCGATACCAATGACGAAGGCACGAGCGAGCCCAAGCTCCCGCCCCCCGACCTGCCCATCGCCGCGCATCAGGCGCAGAAGCTCGAGGTGGGCAGCACGACCGAGGCGACGCTCGACCCCGCTGGCGGGTCGCAGCGTTTTGGGCCGACGGCGAGCGGACTCGACTTCACCCTGAGCGACGCCGACGCTCCGAAGCGCGGCTCGTCTTCCTCCGAGCAAGAAACCCAGACCGAGGCGCTCAGCGCTGAAGAGGCCGCAGCGTTGCTGGCTCGGCTGCCCGACCTGCCCACAGCGGACACCGCCGACTTCGCGCTGCGCGCCGCCACGCTCAAGCCGCCGCTGGCCGGCTCGGACGTGCAGACGCCCTTCCCTCCCAACGACACCTTGCCGCCGCCAACCGCCGAGGCGCTCGCCCAGCCCTCGGTGTTGAAGGTCCTGCGCTACCAGCCTCAGGGGGTGGTCGCCGACATCCCCAAGCTCAGCGTCACGTTCTCGTCGCCCATGGTGCCGCTGACCTCCGTCTCCGAAGCCCACAAGGGCGCGGTGCCGTTGAGCCTCGAGCCGCAGCTCGAGGGGGAGTGGCGCTGGCTGGACACGAAGACCTTGCAGTTCTTGCCGTCCAAGCCGCTGGCCATGTCGACGCGCTTCGTGGTCTCGGCGAAGAAGGGAACGAAGTCGGAGACGGGGGCCATCCTCGAGGAAGCGTTCTCCTGGGCTTTCGAGACGCCCCGCATCAACCTGACGGGCACCACGCCCACCGGCGGTGACCAAGAACTCAACCCGATCATCGACTTGGCGTTCGACCAGCCCATCGACGCCAGGGCGGTGCTGAACACGGTCACCGTGTCAGACGGCAGCAAGACCTACGGCACGCGGCTCCTGTCCCAGCAACGCACGCCACCTGGCTGGGCCACACCCGGACAGAGCTTGGCGTTCGAGCTGACACAGACGCTGCCCAAAGCCGCCAACATTACGGTGCAGGTCGGGCCCGGTACGCCGTCGAAAGCGGGGCCGCTGCTCACCGAAACCGCGCCGAGCTTCTCGTTCCAGACCTACGGACCGTTCTAGAACCGCGTCGAAGAGACCGCCGCCGCCGCGAACTTCGTGAGCAGCTACAGCGGCGAGGGCGCCCAGGCCATGCTCCACTCGGAGCGCCGCACCGATGCCGTGTTGCTCGACGCCCTCATCGAGGCCGAGCCCGACAACATCCTCATCCCCAAGGTCGTGCGCGGTCTGCTCGCCCATCGCCGCAAGGGAACCTGGCGCAACACCCAAGAAAACGTCTTCGCGCTCGTCGCGCTCGGACATTACTTCGACGTCTTCGAGGCGACGGAGCCCGACTTCGTCTCGCGGGTTTGGCTCGGAGAGCAGTACGCCGGAGAGCAAGTCTACAAAGGGCGCAGCGCCGAGAGGCAGCACCTGAACATCCCCATGTCGGTGGTCTTGGAAGGCGAGCCCAAGAAGAACCTGGTCCTGCAGAAAGAGGGCGAAGGTCGGCTCTACTACCGGTTGGGCATGGTCTACGCCCCCAAAGACCTTGCTTTGGACCCGCTCGAGCGCGGCTTCGACGTGTCGCGCAAGTACATCGCCGTCGACGATCCCGCGGACCTGAGCGAGGACGGGGACGGCCGCTATCATGTGGCTCTGGGCGCGACCATTCGCGTCGAGCTCAGCATGACCAGCCGCTCACGGCGGTACTTCGTGGCGCTGGTGGACAAGCTGCCGGCGGGGTTCGAGCCCTTGAACCCGGCCTTCGCGACGACCTCGGCGCTGGAGACCGCGTCGGCCATGCAGGGGTCGTGGGCGAACCGCTGGTTCGAGCACCAGAACCTGCGCGACGAGCGCGCCGAGGCCTTCACCAGCCTGCTGTGGGAGGGGACTTACACGTATTCGTACCTGGTCAGGGCGACGACGGCGGGTGAGTTCGTGGTGCCGCCGCCGAAGGCCGAAGAGATGTACGCGCCGGAGACGTTTGGGCGAGGGGCGTCGTGGCGGGTCGTGGTCGAGTAGGTTGTGAGGAGGATGTCCAAGCGATGCCAATGGCGTGTGCCAACACCCCTTGGACCTGCGCACCCCGTCCTTACCTTGGCGGCCTCACTTTTCTGGAGGAGACCATGAAGAAAGACGAATGGAATGTGATGTGGACCGAACCGAAGGCTGACTCCGAGCAGGGCGACGCCCACCAACGCCATGCTCACGGGCACCCAGACCCCGTCTTGGTCGAAGTGGCCATGGGGCTGAAGCCAGGCCGCTCGCTGGACCTGGGCTGCGGCCTGGGAAGTAACGTCATCTGGCTGGCGAAGCAGGGCTGGGACGCCACCGGCGTCGACTTCTCCGATGTGGCCATCGAGCGCGCGAAGATGCGCGCCAAAGACAGCGGCGCCCACTTCGTCGTCGCCGACCTGCGCGACTTCGACACCGAGGAGCGCTACGACTTGGTGACGTTGTTCTACGTGCACTTCGACGCCGAGGTGTTCGACCCCTTGATTCGCCGCGCGGCGAAGATGGTCAAAGAGGGTGGGCAGCTGCTCTTCGTGGGCCACGACAAATCGGCCAGCACGCAGATGGCCGAGCACGTCAAGGGCCACAATCACGGGGGCGAGCACAGCGACGCTCACGACCACGGGCACAAGCATGAGCACGGGCACGCTCATGACCACGGGCACACTGAGGACACGGAGAAGTCGGCGCAATTCTTGGCCATGCTCACTACCCCCGAGCAGGTCACGGCGTTGCTAGACCTCACGCTCATCCGCTCGGAGGTCGCTCTGATCGACTCGCACGGCAACAACGAGCCCATCGCCACGACCGTCGTCCTGGCTAAGCGATAGCTGGCGTCGAGTAAGGGCGGCAGTGGCCTCCCTTACTCGACCAACTTCGAGCTGCGGTGCATCGCGCCTTTGGCGTCGACGATGGCGCCCTCGACCCCATCCAGCTCCTCGATCAGGGTCATGCCGCGTTCGGGTCCGAGTACGAACACTGCAGTGGCCAGGGCGTCGGCCAGGTAAGCCGCAGGAGCCAGGATCGTCACGCTCTGGCACTCCCGCGCCGACTGCCCCGTCTTGGGGTCCAGGATGTGGTGGTAGCGCACGCCTTCGTAGTCGAAGAAGCGCTCGTAGTCGCCCGAGGTGGCCACGGCGAGGTTCGAGACTGGCAGAATGGCCATCTCGGTGCCGGGTTCGCGGGGGTGACGAATGGCAACGCGCCACAAGCGGCCATCCACTCGTCCAGAGCTGTAGAGATCGCCACCAGCGTTGACGACGAAGTCGATGAGGCCGGCGGCGCGCAGGACTTTGACGGCGCGATCGACCGCATACCCTTTGGCGATGCCGCCCAGCCCGATCGCCATCTGAGGGCGCTTGAGCTCGGCCGTGCCGGCCACACGGTCAGTCACTAGGTCCCTACAGTTGATCTTCTTGATGGCCTCGGCGAGGGCCTCGGGCGACGGCGGCTTGGGGTTGCGAGCCGCGAAGTCGTAGAGACGACCCGCGCCACGAAAGGTGATGTCGAAGGCGCCGTGGCTCAGGGTGCAGAGCGACAAGGCGTCGTCTAGGAGATCGAGCACCTCGGGGTCGAGGGTGATGGGACCCTTTCCGGCGGCGTCGTTGAGCGCCGAGATCTGGGAATCCGGGCGCCACTCGGAGAACACCGACTCGACCCTGGACATCTCGACCAGCGCCGCATCGATGGCCTTCTCGGCGCCGGCCTTGTCGTCGCTGACCACCAGCAGGTCGATGGAGGTCCCCATGAGGGTGGCGTTGCGCTCGATGACCATCGACTCGATCGGCTTGAAATCCGCGCGCAGCAGCCGCGTGGTCTGCACCCGCTCCATCTGCTCCCAACGCTTTGGCATCAGGGAGGTCGCGGCGAGCGGCTCTTTTTTGTCCTCCTCGTCGGCGGCTTTCTGGTGGCAGCCGAGAAAAAGACCGGCCAACACCACGAGGGCGAGGGCGAGAATCCCTGGCCCGAGGGCGAGCCTTTGTCGAGCGTTGTCGAAGCTTTGGTGCATGAAAATTGAGCTGGCGCTGGACCGCGCTACTTACCAAGCGCTTTGTCGACCTCCGACCTGAGCTCCTCCAGCGCCCTCCCCCTGGCCAGCTCTTCGCCGCCGGCTGCGTACAGGACCAAGGAGGGGGTCCCTTCTAAGCCGAGCGCGTCGGAGATGGTGAGCTCAGGATCGTGAATGCTGGTGAAATCGATGGAGTACTTGGCGACAAACGGAGCGGCGTCTTCGCTCTCGGTGTCGACGTTGACACCCAAGACGTCAAGCTGCCCGCTCAGCTCCTTCCTCAGCGCCATGATGTGGGGTGCTTCCTTGTTGCACGGGACACACCAGCTCGCCCAGAACACGACGAGCGTGGGCTTCTGCAGCGAGGTCGGATCGAATGTGGACGGCTGGCCGTCCACCGTGCTCAGCCCAACAATAGGGTCCGCCTTCACGGCCGGCGCGCTGGCACAGCCGGCGGTGACGGCGACGGAGAGAACGACAACCAAGAACACGCACAGGGTTCGCTTCAAAACTCGCCTCGATAGCCGAGCAGCAGCCACATCATATCGAGGCCATTGCTGCGTGTGTAATAATCGCCTTCCACCGTGACCCCGCCGGTCTCGCTGGTCTCTTTTGAGAAGAGCTCGTTGGAGAATGTGAGACGCAGCGTTCCTTGGTGCCCATCGAGTGGCGCCAGGTCTGCGTCAGAGGTCTGGAACACTCGATTGGGGTCGGCCGTGAAGCTCTTTTGGTAGTAGTCCAGCCCGGCTTGGTGGTGATAACGGTAGCCAAGATCGATCAGCAGCATGTGCTCGAAGAGGTAGAGCGAGTAGGTGCTCATGGCGGTAAACGCCAGCAATCCCCAGTCGTCGAAGTACTCGCGCGCGCCGAGCTCGAGGGCCTGATCCTCGCCGATTCCCTGCTTGACGCGGACGGTAGCCGAGCCTCGCTCCCGCGTCGAAGGGAGATTCTCGACCGCCTCGACCCCGTCGATGAACACCGAGTTGAACATCCCGGCCAGGAATCCATCCTGGTGGGTGTAATTGAGCGCAAGGTAGAACACCGTGAGCGGCGTCAGCACCTGAGTCAGCGTCAGGGCCTGTGTGAGCGTCGTTCGAGTCTGCGCCGGGTCATAGTGACCATCGAAGCGGATCATCTGGAGCGAGGCGTAATACCCCTCGAGGGAGTACGCCAACGTCGTGTCCTTCTCAAAGAACGAGACCCAGCCGTCGGCCCCGAAGGCCCCTGACTGATAGGCAAAATCGCCAGAGCCCCCCACGTGGGTGCCCACACCCCAGACATTGTCGTCGTGCCGGTAGCCGACTTGGCCGTCAAAGTGCACGTCTCCCGTCGCCTCACTCTGCAGTGCACGCCAGCTCTGGTTGTGGTCCCGGACAATGGACGCCGACGAGATGACGTCCAAGATCGCGCGTATCGTGATGTGGTCTTCTTTCGTGAGCGGCGTGTCCAGCATCAACATCGCTTGGAAGACGCTGCCGTTCTCGTCGAGTTGAGGGATGCTTCCGTTGTCGACCTGATTGAAATAGCCCAGCTGCACACCGACCTTCATGCCGTCGAGCCAGGATTTTTTGCCGTCTTTTGCGTAGCCCGTCCCTGCGGCGCTCAACGTGATGAGTGTGGCGAGCGCGAAGGCCAAAGATTGTCTTAGTTGCATCCACAACCTCCGGCGCCACCACTATTGAACCCGCCGATCGCTCCTTCCCTACTTTCGGCGATCTTGCCGCTCATCTGCGCAGCCAGCGGATTGGCGTCGAAGATCATAGCCTCTTGTCCGAGCCGCTTCTTTTCGTTGAAGCGAACGGTGACACAGGCTGAGAGGGTGGAAGCGGCGAGGATCCCAAGCAGCAGGACCAAGAGCTTGCGGGCCATCAAAGCAGGGCTCATCAGCGTTTCTCCAGCTAGAGGGCTGCGCGGTGAAACATCGCGCAGAAGGGAAAGAGCGCTTCGAGTTCCAATCGTGTTTTCCAAGTCACGGACTTTCTCCGAGCGCTCTTCCTGCTCGTGTGTACGCCATACGGCAGAGCGGGTAAACGGGATTGTATGAAGCATCGATTCGCCGCATTTGCCGTTGTCACTGTAATGCTGCTCAGCACCGGCCTGACTGGCTGCTCTAATCCCGGCGGCATGCCAAGCTCAGGCGAGATACTGGGCTCTGGTGAGGTGGGAGCCGACGGAGCGCTCAACGTGGCCACTTTTGCACCGGGCCGCGTAGTGTTGGGGCTGCAGCCTCGTCGGAAAAGACTTTGAGGAGTCTTGGGGCGTCAGTCTGGTGACTGTTCCACATGTGAGGCTCAACGATAGGCACAAACGAAGGAGAACCCTTGTCGAACGCCCCTCTTATCCACGCCCTCCAGTCGGTTCGAGCCGCCTGTGAGCTGGTCCGAAACGTCCAAGCCGAGCTCGTCAGCGAAGACGTCGTCGCCAAGGCCGATCGCTCCCCGGTGACCGTCGCCGATCTCAGCGCGCAAGCCGTCATCAGCTCGATGCTGGGCGTGCACTTTCCTCACATCCCTTTGCTCGCCGAAGAAGACGACGAGAGTTTTCGGGACGATCCCGAGCTCGCCGAGCGCATCCTGCGGCACGTGGCCGCCGTCCTTGGCCCTGAGCACGCGGTCGACGCCCTCGAGGCCATCAAACGTGGTCGGCACCCAGGCGGCGCCGGGCAGTTCTGGGTTCTCGATCCCATCGACGGCACCGAAGGCTTCTTGCGCAACGACCAGTACGCCGTCTGTCTGGCCCTGCTCGACAGAGGCAAGGTCCAGCTCGCCGTGCTTGGCTGTCCGAACTTGCCGCTGTTTCCTGGCCGGACGGATTCGCCACGCGGAGTGCTCGCCGTCGCCGCGCGCGGCGAGGGCGCGAGCATCGAGTCGCTGGACGGCTCGGTGAGAGCGCCATGTCGGGTCTCGCAGGTAGCAGACAGCGCCGAGGCCACGCTCATCGAGTCGCTGGTGGGCGACCACACGGACCACGGCCGGCAGCAGTCGATCGCCGCTGTGCTGGGCCTCGAGCGCGCACCGCTGCGCATGGACAGCCAGGCCAAGTTCGTGGCCGTCGCGCGAGGCGAAGCCGACCTCTACCTGCGCTTCTCCGGCGCAGCGGACTTCAAGCAGAAGATTTGGGATATCGCCGCTGGCGCGCTGTTGGTGGAGGAGGCCGGTGGCCAGGTCAGCGACGCCCAAGGCCGGCCGCTGGACTTCACCTTGGGCCGTGACCTGGGCCTCGCCGAGCTCTACGCCACCAACGGCCTGCTGCACGCGCAGGTGCGGGACGCCATCCAGAAGACGAGGGAGCAAAGCTAGGGTTGCGCGGCTCTTGCGCGCAACCCTGTCTGCCCTCCTGACTACGGGGTCGTGGCTGCCTTTGCGGCGACCTTCTTCTTCTTGCCGACGACCTCGATGACCGTGTTCTCTTCGTGCTCTTTGTCGAGTTCCGTCTCGTGCCCGGTCCGCTTGCCGAAGTACTTCTCCTCGACCGAGTCGTAGTAATCGATGATCTGCCGGACGTACTTGCGCTTGCGGAGGTAGGTTCCAGGGAAGAAGCTGCGCTTGAAGCCGTAGACGATGATGGACTTCAGGTCGTGCAGGTCCACGTCGAGGTGTTTGATGGCCAGCTCGAGCTCGCGGCTCAGCGTGGTGTTGCTCACCGTTCGGTTGTCGGTGCAGATCGTCGTCGAGAGTCGGTGCTGACGCAGCAGCTGGAAGCTGTGTTGGCTCAGGTCCGTCATGGTTGGGTTGGTCTGCAGGTTGCTGGTCAGGCAGACCTCGATGGTGATGCGGCGGTCGGCGACGTATTCGCCCAGCTGCTCGACGTACTGTTCTTTGTCCGTGATGTTCGGGTCCGAGATGGAGTCTTTGTCGAGCAGGTAGGTCCCGTGACCGATGCGGTCGGCGTGGAGCTCGGTGATCGCCTGGAAGATGCTCTCGGGGCCGTAGGCCTCACCGGCGTGGACCGTCTTCTTGAGGAAGTTTTTGTGGGCGATCTGGAAGGCGTGCATGTGGTCGTCGGCTGGGTAGCCGGCCTCTTCCCCCGCCAAATCGAAGCCCACGACGGGCAGATCGTAGCGGTCCCGGGCGATCACCGCGGCGCGGGCCAGCTCGATGGAGGCCAAGTTGTAGATCTCCTTGGGCGGGCTGTAGCGGTGGGCGCTCATCAGGCTGCGGTAGTACTCACTGAAACCGGGCTGGAACATGCGCATGGCGCAGACGATGATGCCGTACTCGAAGGGTGGCTCGGCACCGGACTTGATCGCCTCGCGCGCGTTGTACTCGTCGCGGGCTTTTTGCAGACCGCGATTGACGGCCTTGAGGACCATCACCGCGTTCATGTGCTCGTGCATGTGCAGTTGCGGAGCGAAGCGCACCTCGAGATAGCGGACGCCTTCGTCCTGGTTGTCCTGAGCCAGCTCGTAGGCCACGCGCTCCAACGCCAGCTCGGACTGCATGACCTTCGTCGTGTAGCCGAAGCCTCTGAGGTACTCGCCAAGGTTCTGGTAGCGCTCCTTGAAGACCAACTCGCGCAGTCCCGACTCCGTATAGGAGGGAAGCTCTACATGGTATTCGCGACACAACTCGATCAGCGTCGGGATTCGCAAGGAACCGTCGAGGTGAACGTGGAGATCGGTCTTCGGCAGATCTTTGAGAAAGCCTTCGGGTATCTTCGACATATTCGTCCCGCGCAGTGGGGTTTTCTCGACCGGGTAGGGCTCGGGCGCCTGACGGTCTCTGGTTCGTGGGGAGAACTCGTTGCCGGGGATGGCGGAGAGTCATGCGGTAACGCTGGACGCGCGCAACAACCCGGCGTGTTCGCACATGCGTGGACAAGGGTCTGCAGTGCGATTCGGGGGATTGTGCGCCTGAGACGCCGGGGTTACAACCCCTCAGCCGCCGATATCAAGACCGCGGTTCGCAGAGCCCACCTCCAGGCGGTCTTGCTCCCATCGTGAAGACCCCAACGAGAAGTGCCGTGTTGCCTAGTGCCCGTCCGGGAAACCCCCATCTGCGGCGCACCCTCCCTCGCTCCTCGGCGTACCTGTGTACGCCTGCGTCGCTCGCTCATCGGCTCCTTGCACCTTGGGCATTTCCGAACGGGCACTCACAAGATGTCCTTTGGGGAGTTCAGAGTTCGGTCGCATTTCCCACCGATCTCAACAAAACACGCAATTTCAAGATGGACTCTGCCTAACTGACCCGAGAAAGAATTCTTGTCTCGACGTCCTCATTCTCCTGTGCTAATGGGTCCGACACTGGTGAGTAGACTCGAGTGTCAGTTTAGGGAGAAAAAACCATGTCGCAGAGGTACGTCGGAATCGATATCGGCGCCGAGACCGTCAAGGTCGTCGAGCTGACCAAGAACGGAAACACGCTCGAGTGGACGCGACGCAAGCTCGTCGAGCACCACAAGGAGCCAGGTCTCAACGCCCTGTCCATCCTGCGGGAGTTCGACTGGGAAGGCGTAACCAGCGCCGCGGTCAGTGGCCGTTTCTCTCGGCAATTCCAGCTCTCTAGGATCCCTACCAAGCAGGCGCAGGCCGAGGGCTTCCGCTTCCTCGTCGGCGACCAACCCGCGACCATCGTGTCCATCGGTAGCCACGGCTTCTCTGTGCTCGAAATGCGCGCCAGCGGTGCGGAGATCTTTCGTGAAAACTCCCGCTGCTCACAGGGCACAGGCAACTTTCTGCGCCAGTTGGTCGAGCGCTTCGATTTGAGCATCGAGGAAGCCAGCGACCTGTGCGCCGAAGAAGGGGCTCCGGCCGCCCTCTCCGGACGTTGCCCAGTCATCTTAAAGACCGACATGACGCACCTCGCCAACAAAGGCGAGAGCCGCGCCCAGATCCTCGCTGGTCTGTATGACGCGGTGTGCGAGAACGTGCAGGTCCTCATCAAGCCGTCCGTGAGCCCACCTGACCTCGTCCTCATCGGAGGCGTCAATCGCTCGAAGCGCATCCGTGGACACTTCCGCAACTTCGTCGAGAAGCACGAGATGAACTTCATCGACGTGGACGTCGACGACGCGCTCTTCTTCGAGGCCCTCGGGAACGCGGTCTTGGCCACCGAGCTCACCGACCCACTGCCCAAGCTCGAAGACGTACTGGGCGAGCTTCCCACGGCTCACCTCGAGTCTGTGTCGAGCCTGACGAGCTACCTTTCGATGGTCAAGCGCATGCCGAAGGTCAAGTTTCCCGAAGCGGGAACCGGCCGACAGCTGGTGCTCGGCTTCGACATCGGCTCCACGGGCTCCAAGGCCGTGGCCGTCGATTGCGCGAGCCGTGAGATCATCTGGGAAGACTACACCAGCACCAGCGGAAACCCCGTTGGCGCAGCCCAGTTCTTGATGCAGAAGTACGTCGACCACCCCGTCTCCTTGAACGCCTTGGTCGCCTTCGGCGCCACCGGCAGCGGACGCGAGATCGTCGGCTCCTTGCTGTCTACGGCCTACGGCGTCAACCGAGTCTACATCCTCAACGAGATCGCCGCGCACGCCGAAGGCGCCCTGCACTTCGACCGCCGCGTCGACACGATCTTCGAGATCGGCGGCCAAGACGCCAAGTACATTCGACTGGCCGATGGCCGCGTCATCGACGCCGCCATGAACGAGGCCTGCAGTGCTGGCACCGGCTCCTTCATCGAGGAACAAGGCCGCAAGTTCCAAGGCATCGACTCCGTCGCGCAGCTGGGCGAAGAGGCCGTTATGGCCGACTCCGGTGTGTCTTTGGGGCAGCACTGCTCAGTCTTCATGGCCGAGATCATCGACGAGGCCGTCGCCGCCGGTGTCCAGAACCGTTCAATCATCGCCGGCATCTATGACTCCATCATCCAGAACTACCTCAACCGCGTGAAGGGCAGCCGTTCCGTGGGCGACGTCATCTTCTGTCAAGGGATGCCCTTCGCCTCCGACGCGCTCGCCGCTGCGGTGGCGCGCCAAACCGGCAGCCAGGTCATCATCCCACCGAACCCCGGGACCGTCGGTGCGCTGGGCATCTGCCTGCTGACCTTGAAGGCCATCAACGCCGCCCAGTTGGACTCCGTCTGCGGCGACCTCTTCCTCGAAGCCAACGTGACCCGCAAGGACACGTTCAACTGCAAGTCGAACAAGGGCTGTGGCGGCGCGGGCAACAAGTGCCGCATCGACCGCATCAGCACCGTGGTCGGTGGCCAGCGCCAACGCTTCACTTGGGGCGGCGGCTGCTCGTTGTGGGACAAGGGCACGGGGAAGGTAAAGCTCCCTGACCGCGCTCCCAACCCGTTCAATGCCCGCGCCGAGCTCATCGACAACGTCGTCGCCAGGGTCTCAGGGGACACGGGCCGCCAGAAGGTCGCCCTCACCGACGAGTTCCAGCTCAAGACCTTGTTCCCCTTCTTCGCCACGTTCATCAAGGAGCTCGGATACGACGTGCTACCCCACATCGGCGCCAGCCAAGAGGCGCTGAAGAAGGGCATCGAGAAGGCCAACGTCCCATTCTGTGCGCCCATGCAGCACTACCATGGGATGGTCAGCAAGATCGCCGAGACGAACCCAGACTTCATCTTCATTCCCATGGTTCGGGACACGGAGCGCCACGCCGAGGAGCGCAAGGCCGTCGTTTGCCCCGTCGTCCAAGGCAGCTCTGACCTGCTCCTCTGGGACCTCAAGGGCGACTGCAAGGCAACCATCCTCACGCCCATCATCAACGTGGGCATGAGCCTCGAGTCGAAGGAGTTCACTGAGAGCTGCGCCCGCGTCGCCGCGTCTCTGGGTGTCGTCACGATCAAGTGGTGGAAGGCCTACGAGGCCGCGCTGGCCGAGCAGATCAAGTTCCAGGCCAAGCTCCTCGAGCTCGGCCGCGAGGCCCTCGAGTTCGCCGCCGCCAACGACATCACGCCCGTCGTGGTGCTGGGCCGTCCCTACACCATCCACAACAAGGTCCTCAACTCCAACGTCCCAGCGCTGCTGCGCGAGCAGGGGGCGCTGGCCATCCCCGTCGACTGCATGACCATCGACGAGGACGTCCCCCACTACGACCGCATGTACTGGAGCTATGGGCAGCGCAACCTGCGCGCCGCCCACCAGATCCGCCGCACCCCCAAGCTCTACAGCATCTGGTGCAGCAACTACTCCTGCGGTCCAGACAGCTTCAACCTCCACTTCTACTCCTACACCATGGAGGGTAAGCCGTTCGCCATCATCGAGACCGACGGTCACTCTGGCGACGCCGGCACCAAGACCCGTGTCGAAGCCTTCCTGCACTGTGTGCGCGAAGATCTGGAGGGCTTCGGCCGCAAGCCGGCCAACGACTTCAAAAAACTGGAGTCGAGTACGCACGGACTCGGAGAGATCCGCCGGAATCGCGAGACCATCCTCATCCCGCGCATGGGGCCGGGCGCAGCCGCCATCGCTGCGGCGATGCGCGGCATCGGCGTCTCCGCCGAGGCGCTGCCGATGCCCGACCACGAAGCCTTGCGGACAGGTCGCCGCTACACCTCCGGAAAAGAGTGTGTGCCCATGACCATCACGCTCGGCAGCCTCTTGGAGCGTCTCGATGCCGAGACCTCGCCGGACACGCGCTTCTCCTTCTTCATGCCCACCGCCGATGGCCCTTGCCGCTTCGGCGTCTACAACGTGTTGCACAAGATCGTGCTCGAGCGACTCGGCTGGAAGGACCGGGTGACCATCTGGTCGCCGCCCGACAGCGACTATTTCGTCGACGTGCCCGCTGGTTTTGCCGCCTTGGTTTACTCGGGCTTCGCCAGCATCGATATGCTGCAGGCCGCCCTCTATGACGTACGCCCCATGGAGACCGAGGCGGGAGCGGCCAACGCGCTCTTCGCGAAGTACGAGGACGAGCTCCTCACGCTCATGGAGGCCGCCGGACACGGCGACCTCTCCTTGCCCACCGCTCTGATACAGGTCGCGGGCGGCAAGCTCTTTGGCTGCGCAGACTTGCTGCGCCGCGCCGGCGTCGAGTTCGCTCGGCTCAAGCTCCGCAAGCCCATGCCGTCGGTCATGGTGGTCGGTGAGATCTATGCGCGCTGCGACCCGTTCGCCAACGACTTCGTGGTCGAAAAGCTCGAGGCCCGCGGCATCAAGGTCCGCTTCGCGCCCTTCACCGAGTGGCTCGAATACACCGAGATCGCCAACCGGATCCTGGGCCAGAGCAAGACCTTCGGCGACCACTTGAGCACGTTCGTGCAGCGACGAATTCAAACTCGCGCCTACAACCTGCTCGCCGAGAAGCTCGAATGGCCGCACCGGACCTCGGCGCAGGCCTCGGTCGACGCCGCCGCGCCCTACATCCGCAAGGAGCTCGTGGGCGAAGCGGTGCTGACCATCGGCGGACCGTTGGCCGAGTTCCACGAGGGGCTCATCGACGGCGTCGTGAGCGTCGGTCCCTTGGAGTGCATGCCCACCAAATTGGCCGAGTCCCAGTTCTTCCACATCGCCGAGAAGGAAGGCCTGATCTCGCTGACCATTCCGCTCAACGGCGACCCAGTCGATCCCGAGATGATCGACAACTTCGCCTTCGAGGTGCACGCCAAGTACGGCCAACGCGACGGCCGCCGCCCGCTCGACCTGAAGAGCGGCTCGGTGCGCGTCGAGAAAACCGTCTAGTGTAAACCGTCATGACTCTCCATGTTTATTGACTGCAAGGAGCGCCCCCCAATCCTCAGGAATTCTTCAAAAATACC
>PFUG01000355.1:18265-18563 GCA_002789955.1 Deltaproteobacteria bacterium CG_4_9_14_3_um_filter_63_12
ACTGCAAGGAGCGCCCCCCAATCCTCAGGAATTCTTCAAAAATACCGGCATGTTGTTGATTACAGAAAAAAGAAAGTCATTGGGGGTCCTGGGGACAAAGTCCCCCGGAGGGTCAGGGCAGAGCCCTGCTTCCCTGAAAGGCCACGCTCATAAGCACGGACACATGTGAAGCGTTACACTAGGTCTCGCTCGCTCTGTGAACAGAAGGCGCAAACCCACGTGGGGTTTGCGCCTTCTACGTTTTCGCCAACTTGACTCTAGCCCATCATCTCGATGAAGGCGTCGACGCGGGCCTTGC
>PFUG01000355.1:18599-24396 GCA_002789955.1 Deltaproteobacteria bacterium CG_4_9_14_3_um_filter_63_12
CCGCCTCGAGGAGCAAGGCGGGGATGCCCAGGTCATTGGCCATTTGGTCTTGCTGGTCCATCTGCCCCAGCGAGTAGGGCTTGCACGAGCGGTCCGAATGCAGGATCACGCCGTCGATGGAGAAGTCGGCGATCATCTTCTGCATGGTCCGCAGCTTGTCCCCCGTTGACCGGTTGAGGATGGCGTGGAGATAGACGCGAGCCATGCTCTCGAAGGGTCTCGTCTCGTCCATCATGGGCGCCAGCTCGCCCCAGGCGTAGGTGTAGGTCGACGCGACCACGTTCACGCCCTTGGCGGCCAGCTGGTTGGACAGCCCGCCGATCTTGAACCAGATGGGGAGGTTGTCCCAGAGAACGCGCTTGCGCTCGTTCTTGATGGCTCCCAGCCCGGCGGCAACGCGCTTGTCGAGCTCTTGCAACAAGTCCTCGTAGAACTCGATGGTTTCTTGATCGCCGCGGAGATCGACGATGGGCCCCATGTTGACGAAGCCGTCGAAGGCCGTCATGGGAGCCGGTCTGTTCTGCGCGCGGTCCATGACCTGCAGCCAGAGCTCGCTGCACAGGCGGCTGCGGTGCACGATGTCGCTCAGCTTGGCGAACGACAGGCGCTTGCCCGAGATCTCCTCAGCGAGAGGGATGAGCTCCTCGATCTGCCGACGGACGAAGTCTACCTGATGAGGGGTCGCTGCCTCGTAGAGGAAGGGTGTGTCGATGACATAGAGCGGCACTTTGAAGTGCTCAGCAAGCACACGGTACCAGTAGAGGACGGTCTGGCAGATGTTGGTGCAGCAGACCAGCACGTCGGGTTTGGGGAGCTTGCCGACCGGGGTGTCGCCGGAGAGGGCGGCGCCGATGTCGGTGCGGGCGTAGCTGCAGAGATCCCTGGAGTAGCCTGCGTTCTCGGCGTGTACCGCCAGGCCCTCGGCCTTGCGTCTGGCGCCGCAGAGCGCCGCGTGGTTCTCGGGATAGACCAGGAAGAAGCCGAGCGCCCGAAGGATCTCGATGGGGGCTCCCGACGTGACCCACGCCACCTTCTTGACGCCCCCAACGTAGCGCCCTTCGAGGTAGTGGCGAGACATCAGCTCCTTCATCCGCGCGGTGCCGAGCAGGGGCGAGTTGAGGGGACTGTCTGGTTTGCTGCGCCCTTTGAGCTTGCGCAGGTCTTGCGCCCGCTGGTAGCGCAGGAATGTCTTGCCGACCAGCTGATAGTTCAAAGCGTACTTGAGGAGGGAATCGGTGCTCATGCCAGCATCTCTGCAAACGCCTCGAGGCGGGTGAGGAATTGGTTCGAGACGGCCTCGCTCATGTCGAACTCGACGTGCAGGACCGGCACCCCTTTGCTCCCCAGGAACTGCGTCAGCAAGGGGATGTCGAAGAGTTCGGGCTCGCAGAACTTGGGGTCGTAGATGACGAGGCCCTTGGCGCCAGCTTTGGTGAGGGTCTCGTAGACTCTGTGGGCCCGCTCCATGATGGGTGCGCCGCGAGTGGGGTCATGGGGTGCGGCCAGCAGGCGCTCGGCGAGGCGCTGGAAGGGGTTGGCCTTGGGATCGCTCTTGGGATAAAGCCTGCGACTGATGCAGGCCAAATCATCGCACACCACGTGCGCGCCTGCGTCTGCGAGCTGCTCGAAGAGGGACATGGGTTCAGGGACGATGCCCGAGAGCATCAGCGGGACGCCGCGGCGTCGGAGGTCCTGGTCGAGGCGAGGCGCGGCGTTGACCAGCTCGATGAAGGTCTCGCTGAGGACGTACTCGCGGCAGCGCGCCAAGGCGTAGAAGTCCTTGTCGCTCAGGTCGTAGCGGGCGCGGCTCGAAGCGAGGTGGGCGAGGAGGCTGTCGGCCTCCTCGTCGAGCTCGATCTGGGCGTTGAGCGCGGCGGCGTCGGGGACCACGCCCGAGAGCTCGGAGAGTTTGGCGGCGAGCTGTCGGAGCTCGTCGACGAGGAACTCGCGGTTGGAGTGATGCAGCCCACGGGGCAAGTAGAGGGTGGTGACGGGCTGTGGGGTCGCGACGAAATCCTTGAGGACCGAGGCCATACCTTGCAGGGCGTCGCAGGTGTGCGGGATGAGCAGAACTTTGGCGGCGTCGAGGCGTCCCTGCAGGAGAAACGACGTGGCATTGCGCACGATGCCGCAGGTGTAGGCTTGGAAGTGGAAGTTGCCTTCGGAGGGGTCGACGGACGCGGGCCCCCAGACCTCCATGGGGTGGAAGCCACAGGCGCGCAGCAGCGCTCTGGGGTAATGAATGGGGAGGACTGCGGCGAGCTGGAGGCCGAGTCCGGGCAGGCCATCGAGGACCTCGTTTCGACTGGGAAGCTGCATCGATAGACTCTCTTCTTTGTGGGCGGGCGCCGCCCGCACCCGTTGGGGGACGAGGTCCCCCAAACCCTCTTTTGGTTTCTGGTTTAGAAACTTTCGTGCAACCTTTGCTCGTGCGGCCTGAAAGGTCAACACCGGCAGGATTTCCTTCGATTTTGACGAGAATCGACCGGGGTCCAGAGACGAAGTCCCCGGCGGACCAAACGAGAGACGCCTCTCGGACTGCAGTCGGAGAGGCGTCAATTCGGCGGCGAGTGGCTAGGTGATGTCGGGGCAGCCCTCGTCGATCAGGCCGTCACAGTCGTTGTCGACGAAGTCGCAGCTCTCGTTGGTGGGCGCGCAGTTGTTGCAGGCCTCGTCGATGCTGCCGTCGCAGTCGTTGTCGACGCCGTCACAGATTTCTGGGAAGGGGAGACAGGTGACGGGCGGGCAGCCCTCGTCGATGGCGCCGTCACAGTCGTTGTCGGTGCCGTCACAGACCTCGGGAACGGGGATGCAGGTTGGTGGCGGGGCGCAGCCTTCGTCGACGGTGCCGTTGCAGTTGTTGTCGATGCCGTCGCAGATCTCGGCGACGGGGGTGCAGCCTGGCGGCGGGCAGTTTTCATCTGTGATGCCGTCGCAATCGTTGTCAATGTTGTCGTTGCAGATTTCGGGGACGGCGATGCAGGCGTTGGGCGGGCAGCCCTCGTCGGCTTGTCCGTCGCAGTTGTTGTCGGCGCCATCGCCGCAGACCTCGAAACCGCAGGGGCAGTTTTCGTCGATGACGCCGTCGCAGTTGTTGTCGACGAGGTCGCAGACTTCGGGGGTGATGGCGCAGGAGTCGCAGGCGATGCTGACCTCGACGCCGACGGTGGTACCAGCGGGTGCGCTCTGACCGGCCGCCTGGAGGTCGGAGCATGAGGTTCCGACGAGCTCGATGGTGTTGTTGCCAGTGTTGAGGACCCAACCGTTGGGCGCGCCCTTGGCGATTGGGGTGCGGGCGGAGCCGTTGACCATGACGACCCCGATGCGGGTCAGGTCGTCACCAGGGGCCGGCGTGATGGCGACAATGCAGCTCACGGTGCGCGAGGAGATGGCGTCGAGGGCGTCGATGACGCTGTTGGTGTCGGTGATGACGTACCAGGTGGGCCCGGTGCCGCCCGCGTTGGCGATGGCTTGCATGCGGGTCGCTGTCGCCGCGGCGTGCCCCATGACGTAGACGGGGACGCCGATGCCGTAGAGTGCCGCGGCCCCAGCGACGGCCTCAGCTTGGTTGTCTGGGTCACCGTCGGTGACCAAGACGACCGCCTTTGGGCGGTTGGGGATGGGGTCGCTGGGGATGAGATACCACTGCTGGGTTCGGACGCGATCGAGGGCTGGGCCGGTGGGGGTCCCGCCTCTGCCGGTCAGTGGCGCGTAAGAAGCTTGGAATTGTGCGCCGGTCCAGCCGATTGCCAGGTCCAGCAGCTCTTCGGCGCTGTTTGTGATTCTGCCACTGAAGCGGGCCACGCCGAGGTTGAAGTCGCTGGCGAGTTGAGGCGCTGCATCATTGAGTCCGGCTTTGACTTGACTCCAACGAGTGGGCGTATCCCAGGACATGGAGCCCGAGTCGTCGAGGAGGAAGTAGAGGTTGGGGTTGACGCGGCTGGACGCCACGGAGCCGCTGTTGCAGATGGGCGTGTTGGGAGGCAGCGCGGTCTGGCAGGCGTCGCCGGTGCCGTTGCCATCGACGTCGGCCTGGTTGTAGTTGGGCACCTGCGGGCAGTTGTCGCAGGCGTCGCCGACGTGATCCAGGTCGGTGTCGAGTTGGCCGTTGTTCGAGGCGTTGACGCAGTTGTCGAAGACGTTGGCGACGCCGTCATTGTCGGTGTCGACGAGGGGGTTGTACTCACAGGCGTCGCCGATGCCGTCGCCGTCGCTGTCGGCCTGGTTGCTGTTGGCCGCGCCCGCACAGTTGTCGCAGGCGTCGCCCACAAGGTCGACGTCGGCATCCGTCTGAGCGGAATTGGCGACGGTGTCGCAGTTGTCGAGGACGTCACGGACGCCGTCGTTGTCGGTGTCGACGAGGATGGGGTCGTTCGAGCAGACGTCGACTTGGTCCCAGTTGGCGTGGAGTGGGCAGTTGTCGCAGGCGTCGCCGACCCAGTCGCCGTCGGCGTCTGCTTGGGTCGGGTTGGCGGTGTTGGGGCAGTTGTCGATGGGGTTGCTGATGCCGTCGCTGTCGATGTCTCCGACGACTGGGCAGGCGTCGCCGTGTCCGTCGCCATCGGCGTCGGCCTGGTCGGAGTTGGCGATCATCACGCAGTTGTCGCAGGCGTCGCCGTCGCCGTCGCCGTCGGTGTCGGTCTGGGCGGCGTTGGAGACAGCGGGGCAGTTGTCGGCGTTATTGACGATGCCGTCGTTGTCGACGTCGCCAACGGGATTCTGGAGTCCCTCACAGGCGTCGCCGACGCCGTTGCCGTTCATGTCGAGCTGTTCGCCGTTGGCGAGGGTCGGGCAGTTGTCGCAGAGGTCGCCGTAGTTGTCGCCGTCGACGTCGGCCTGATCTGGGTTGGCGGTCTGCCAGCAGTTGTCGGCCTGGTTGGTGACGCCGTCGCCGTCGTCGTCGCCGTTGGCGACGCTGGCTTTTTCGCAGGCATTGCCGACGCCGTTGTTGTTGTCGTCCTCTTGTAGGGCGTTGGCGATGGTGGGGCAGTTGTCGCAGGCGTCACCGATGGAGTCGGTGTCGTCGTCGGCTTGGTCGGAGTTGCTGAAGAAGGGGCAGTTGTCCTGGCCATTGAGGACGCCGTCAGAATCTTCGTCTCCGTTGGGCGGCAGGGTTTGACAGGCATTGCCGACGCCGTCGTGGTCGTTGTCGTCCTGGGCTGGGTTGAACGCGCTCGGGCAGTTGTCGCAGGGGTCCCCGACCGAGTCGCCGTCGCCGTCCTGCTGACCAGGGTTGGCGTCGCAAGGGCAGTTGTCACTTTCGTTGATGATGCCATCGCTGTCGTCGTCCGCCGTCGGATCGGCAAGGGGGTCGCAGAGCGGTGGCGTGGTGTCTGTGTCGGTGTCTGGGGTGAGCGTGTCGAGATCGTTGGACGTCGTGTCCACGATGTCGTTTGGCGGCGTGGTCAAGTCGTTGGTCGTCAGATCAAGGTCCGCGTCGGGATCAATGGTCGTCTCACCTGCGCTCGTGTCCCCATCCCCCACATTGATGACGTCTGGTTTCGTCGTGGTTCCAGGCTCGCTCGAACAACCCCAAGCCAAGGCCAGAAGCATGACCGCTACTGGGACAGTCCAACTCTTTAGCTTCATATGTTTCCCCTGCTCCATTGGTATTGAGGCGAGACACTATTGTGCCAGCATACGGACAGAGCCCACATGGGTCAAACGTCATTCACGCAGGTCAGGGATAATCTCTAGGCTGGCCCGCAGCCTGTGTGCGCTCCTCTCTCGGCGGGGCGAATTCTTTTGCTGGCCGTTGACCGTTGGGCAACTAATGTAACGCTTCACATGTGTCCGT
>PFUG01000273.1 GCA_002789955.1 Deltaproteobacteria bacterium CG_4_9_14_3_um_filter_63_12
GAGGTCGAGGCTCTCACCGTGCGACCGACGTGGACGGTGTCGCAATGGCAGGGGCAGCGCTGGGTGACCCCCGAGGCGAAGCCTGCGGGGATCACTTGCCCAAAGACCGGGACAAACACGCGGAGCTCAGCTCGCCGCGCGCACCATCGGCCGGTAAGCCGCACCAAGAACCTGGTCTGCCCATTCGAGACGACCGATTCCGGCGTTCGCTTGAAGCTGTTCGTACCCGTCACCGGTCCCCACCAACACCGACTGCTGCAGCGACAACCCAAACTGGCCTCGCAGCTCCCAGAGCGGACGCGGGTCGGTCACATCATCGGTCAGGTAGACCGCATGCAGGGAAGGGGCTTTGGCCGCCTGCAACAACTCGTCGACGTAGGCCACGAGCTCTGCGGACTCCAGAGACTCAACGAGGCTGAGTCCGAACTGTTGGGGGTTCAGTACACCGATCAATCGGTAGCCAAGCGCCTGATAGTCTCTGAGCAAACCAGGAAGTTGCGGATCGAGCTGCCAACGATAACCCTCAGCGGACTCCACGACCTGAATGATTGCATCGAGTGCGAGAATGATGGCGCGTCCTGGGTACATGATCCACCTTCGTCGATGTCGTCGTCGTTCTCTCGAGCGTGACGACCGGTTCGGAACTCCCTGATGTGTGTGTCGTTCGAACGAGGCCTGACATCCATGTCGCGCTTCGCAAGACCATTCCTGGTCTTCATCAATCACGGCGGCCCACGGACACTGTCACAGCAACGCCCGTGCCACCTACACCCACGGTGGGTTGCGGTGACATGACGTTGTGAACGTACCTCGACGAAAACGGGCGTCAAAATTCTTGACCTTCTTGCCGGCGAGCATTCAAGAAGCCCATTGCGCCTGTGTTTGCCGAATCCTTCCGGTTTTGGCGGTGAGACCAGCAGGGGCGCCAGGTTGGTTTTCGTCACACCAAGTGGAACAATGCTCCGAAGCAGGTGTGGTGGGGCAGAACTTTGCCGCCAAACATATGGGTGAGAGCGGACGATGGGGAAGGTTTGGCCTACTGGGAAAACGCTGGCGGCGACGCTGTGCTTGGGGTTCTCGCTGGGAATGACCACTGCGATCGCCGACGCCCAGGAACCCTTCGGGAAGAACCTGGAGATCTTTCGTGGTCCCATCATCGGCCCAGCCAACGTTGTCGGCATGGGAGGCGCCAACATCGGGCTCGCTGAGGGCTCGGGAGCGCAGTCGCTGACGCCAGCCGCTGTCGCGAATCGAAGTGCGCTCAACGGAGGCACCTGGTTCGACTGGGACTGGTCCGTGGATTGGCTCAACGTCGGGCTCGGCGACATCAACACCGACATCGAAAACAACGGCAGACCTGGCGGGGGAAACCGCGAAATCACCCTCATAAACGCCGCCATCAACTTCCTCTTCGGTCGGTTCGGCGTCGGCATGGAGCTGCAGGCGCACTCCTTCGGCGTTCCGTGTACGGACACGGTGTGCACCGTCGGATACACAGAGTATTCGTCCATCCTAGGCGGCCTCACGCTCGGCTATAACTTCCTTGATGGTGCGCTCATCGTGGCGACCGAGCTCACGATTCCAAGCGCCACCTTCGTCTTCTACTCCGACAAGGAAAAAACCAAGAAAACCTCCCAAGCCCAGCTCAATGGGGCCGGATTGACTTTCGGAGCGCTCTGGAAGCCGGCCGAATTGCCGTTTCGGTTCGGTCTGACTGCTCGCGCGCGGGTGCCAGCAGAACTGGATCCCTCGTCTGACGTCCTTTCGCTTCCCATTCCCAACGAGGTCGTCGTCCCATGGCAAGTCGGGCTAGGTTTCGCCTACTCTCTCGGACCGCGGACACTCAATCCGAGGCCATCTTTCGATGACACCGAGACTCGATTCAAAGACCGATTCGCCGTGCCTATGTGGAGAGAGTATTGGCTCATCGCCGTGGACCTGCTCCTCTACGGCCCCTCGATGAACGCCGCGGGCGTCGAAGCATGGCTCGCCGATGAGGTCCAGGAGGCGGGCAAGAACCTCTCTTTGAGCGCCCGGCTCGGCCTCGAATCGGAGTTTTGGCCCCATGTCATGCGAGGCCGAATCGGCTCCTACTACGAACCCTCGAGGTTCGAGGACACCGCCGGCCGATTCCATGGGACTGCGGGCTTCGACGTCCGCCTCTTCGAATTCATCTACGACTGGAGATTCACCGCCGGAATCGACGTGGCGGATGCCTATCTCAACACCATGCTCTCTATCGGCTTCTGGAATTGATGCGAGAACCGCTCATCGCGCTCTTTGCTGTCAGCTCGCTGGCCTTCGGCTGCGCCGTCCCAGGCGCGCCTGTGCGGCATTTCTCGGCTGTTTCTTGCCCGTCGGTCCGCGTCGCTGGGGTCGACCTCGGCCAGGTGACCCTCGACCTGACGGTCCCTGAGCCCATCCCTTACGCTCTGATCTTCTGGAAAAGCACTGGCGACGAGCCTCTCACCCCCCTCGAGGAAATCGCTCTGAACGACGAGGCACGCCTGAAACTGAACACAGGGGCCTCGCTCTCTCTCTCGGACCCCAGCTTCCAGTCGGGAATCGTCCAGTCGTACGCCATCTCCTCGCCTCAACACTCCGCCTGTACCCTCGCGCCTCGCTCCGTTCTCGCCAAAGTCGTTGGAACACCGACGGCCCCAGAGGTCGTCGCCGGGAACACAGGAGTGCGGGTCCGTCCCCCTTCGAACGTCGGCCCCCTCGCCCGACTCTATCGCCGCAACGTCAAGGAGAAGGGCGCAGAGGCGACCCTTCTCCTTGACCGTTGGGACACCTCGAACGACTTCGTGGATTTCTCGGCTGAGGTCCGAAACATCTACGCCTACAGTGTGGCTGAACTCGTAGCCGTCGAGGTGGATGGACATCCAGACCCAGTCATCGCCATCCAAGGGGCGACGGGCCCAGAATCCTACGCCGCGGTGCCTGACCCCGCGCAGCTCTTCCAAGATTGATTGTGCCCTGCGCACATCGAATCGCAGCGAGTCTTGGGGAAACAAGGCAACATGACCTACACAACCCGTTTGCGAAGCACACTCGAGGAGCGCTACCAAGATTTAGGGCGAAACCTCTCGAGCGTTCGGCTTCATTCGCTCTGTGAACCCACCGAATCTCCGTGGACTGGTCCGCAAGACCGAGTCATTGGCCGCTTCGAAACCGCCGAGCTCATCGACGAGCTCGTATGGCACCAAATCATCGGCCGCTACAAAGAGCTCGGCTACTCGAACATCGAGCTCGAAGTCGACACCTCGTGCCCAGGCCGCAGCTGCATCACCCTTTGGCAAGGCAAAGAGCGGGGAGAGAACGCTCTACTCTTCGATTTCTCAATCTGGACCGAGTATCTGGAGCCCGTGGCCTGTCACGGCCGCAAGTTTAGATGCCTGGGGGTGGATTGGCTCATGCTGCAAGCACCGCCCGACGAAGACTTCGCCCGCAGCGGCGTGAAGAGATTACCCGGACAGCGCTTCGTCAGCCCAAGGCTGGGCAGCCAGATGCTCAAACTCCTGCAAAACTGGGCAGTTCGGGTGGGCGCTGAGACGATGATGGTCGTACCGGAGTATTTTCACTCGGCTGTGATGTTCGAGCGTGGCTTCACCTATCTAGACCCCGAGATGCAAGGACTGTATGAAGCCGCGGTTCACCAACTCCTCCCCGAACACGAGCTCGCCGAGCTCAGTTGGCGCTTCGAGGACGGCAACGTCTCACTCCGCAACAAGCCTTTCTACTGGCCAAACGAAGCTCAAGTCGCGCCGTTGTGCGCAGCTCTCGAGGTCATCTTCGAGAGCGAGGAGTACTTGGAGACGCGAGCGTTGACCCGACAGTCCGCCCAGTTCGCCGTTGAGAATCGCTCCGAAGGATGATGGCTTGAAAGCGCAAGACCTTCACGGCTCCGAAAGTGAAGCCGAGGACACTGAATACATCGTCGTTTCCGGAGCTCAGGAGCACAACCTGCGCTCCGTCTCGGTGCGGATCCCCAAGGGAAAGCTCACGGTTTTTACTGGCCCGAGTGGCTCTGGGAAGTCTTCGCTCGCCTTCGACACCATCTTCGCCGAGGGCAGGCGACGCTACCTCGAGTCCCTGTCCGTCTACGCGCGCCAGTTCGTCGGGGAAATGCGCCGCCCAATCGTCGACGACATTCGGGGCTTGGGCCCAACCATCGCCATCGACCAGCGCACCGTCTCGAACAACCCACGTTCGACGGTCGGGACCATCACCGAAATCTACGATTTCATGCGCATCTTGTGGTCGCGAGTTGGCATTCAATCCTGCACGAATTGCGGCAAGTCCGTCGGACGCAGCGATCCACAAACGATCGTTCGTCAAATCCTCGCCTGGCCAACCGACACCCAGTTCGTGGTCCTGTCTCCCTTGGTCAAGAACCGGAAGGGGGCCTTCAAAGACGTGATCGAAAAGGCCAGGAAGGGCGGCTATTCGAAAATTCGTGTGGATGGCGAGACCTTGGATCTCGGAGATGACATCGACCTCAAGAAGACCGTCAGGCACCGGGTCGAGCTCGTCGTCGATCGACTCAAGCTCAAGGACGGAATCGAATCCCGCCTGCTCGACAGCATCAAGGCGGCCCTCGAGGCCTCCGGTGGGGAGTGCCTGCTCGAGCGCAGAGAGCCCGACGGTCGCGTGAAAGAGTGGGCGTTCAGCGAGCATCTGAGCTGCAGCGACTGTGAGCTGGCGTTCCCTGAACTGTCGGCGCAGAGCTTCTCGTTCAACTCCCCCATTGGAGCCTGTGAGCGTTGCCAAGGCCTAGGAGTGACCGAGGAGATCGACCCGGCCCTCGTCGTCCCGGACGACACCTTATCGTTGGCTGGTGGAGCCATTGCCGCGTGGAATTGGCCCGGGAAACAAAACCCCATCACTTTGGCGCCGGAGATTCTCGAGAGCGTCTGCATTGCACTTGGCTTCGCTCCCGATACCCCCTTTCGCGACCTGACTGAGGAGCAGAGACGCAAGCTCCTCTTCGGTTCCCCGAAGCCCATCGACATCAAATGGAGCCGAAGAGGCGTGCAGGGGAGCTATCCTCTGATTTTCGGCGGGCTCGTCACCGACTTGCTCGACCAGTATCGTTCGAGCACCCGGGATGCGGTGCGCACCTTCCTCGCCTCCTTCATCGTGAAGAGGGTCTGCAGCAACTGCGAAGGGACGCGATTGCGAGCGGAGTCCTGCGCTGTGCAGCTCAACGAGAACAGCAACAGCGCGATCCAAGCGTTCAACGCGCTGACCGTCGAAGAGGCTGCGCGCCGCTTCGAAGAGGTGACGTTCGAAGGGGCTCGGGCCATCATCGCTCGAGAGATCATCCCGGAGATTCGTTCGAGGCTGAGCTTTCTCAGTGAGGTCGGCCTTGGGTACTTGCAGCTCAACCGGCCTGGGCCCACCCTCTCTGGCGGCGAGAGCCAGAGGATTCGGCTCGCCTCCCAGCTCGGCAGCGGTTTGACTGGAGTGACCTACGTGCTCGATGAGCCCTCGATTGGGCTGCATGCTCGGGATCAGCATCGGCTCCTAAAGACCCTCGCCGACCTCAGAGAGCGCGGGAACACGATTGTGGTGGTCGAGCACGACGAATCCACCATGCTCGCCGCCGACTATCTTGTCGATTTTGGGCCCGGCGCCGGACATCGCGGGGGCCAAGTTACGTACGCCGGTTCTGGTCATGACGTGATCCATTCGCACTCTCTCACCGCCGAGTACTTGAGTGGGCGGAGGCGTCTCGAGGTGCCGCAGCAGAGGCGAACCGAAGGTGGGCGCGCGCTCTGGATCCGGGGCGCACAGCAGAACAACCTGAAGAATATCGACGTGGAGATTCCCCTCAATCGGCTGGTCTGCGTGACTGGCGTCTCAGGGGCTGGCAAATCGACTCTCATCAATGAGATTCTCCTGCCGCTGGCCGAGGCCACTCTGCATCGGGCTCGACGAAGAGTTGGGGAGCATGAGCAGATCGAAGGACTCGAGTTCCTCGACCGAGTGATTGCCATCGATCAGAAACCCATTGGTCGAACGCCGCGGTCGAACCCAGCGACCTATACCAAACTCTTCGATCTCATCCGTACCCATTTCTCGCTACTTCCTGAGAGCAAGATCTACGGATATCCCCCAGGACGTTTCAGCTTCAACGTCGCCGGTGGACGCTGTGAGACCTGTGGGGGGGCTGGTATTCGCACCATCGAAATGCAGTTTCTCGCTGATACCTACGTGCCCTGCGAATCCTGCCGCGGTAAGCGCTTCAACGAAGCCACGTTGCGGGTCACCTATCGGGGACGCTCGATCGCCGAAGTGCTCAAGGCCAGCGTCGAGGAAGCCCTCGACCTTTTCAGCGAGCACCCCGCGATCTGCAGGATCCTCGAGACCCTCAACGATGTCGGGCTGGGCTACCTCGAGCTCGGACAGCCCTCGACGACCTTGTCTGGTGGGGAGGCCCAGCGCATCAAGCTGAGCAGGGAGTTGGCCCGCCCGCAGCGTGGTCACACCCTCTACGTCCTCGACGAACCCTCGACGGGATTGCACTACGAGGACATCAGACATCTGCTCGCAGTGCTGAATCGACTGGTCGACTCGAACAACACCGTCGTAGTGATCGAGCACAATTTGGACATCATCAAATCCGCCGACTACCTCATCGATCTGGGTCCGGAAGGCGGGGAAGGCGGGGGGCATGTCGTTGCGTTTGGCACCCCTGAGGATGTGGTCGAGGCAAACACTCACACCGCGACGGCGCTGGCGAGCGTGCTCGCGCGCTCAGCCGCTATTTCTTCCCCATCGATGTCCTGACCGACTCGACGAACAACCTTCGGATCAAGACGTTACACTCGCTCATCGTGCCACGGCACCGCTCTCGAAGCGCCATGATCAATTCGAGAGCCAGCTCGGGATCCGAGTGTTGCAGCATTTTCAGTGAACCATGGGTGAACTCGTAGGCCGTGACCTCCTCCTCGGCTTGAGCGCTCACGAAGCGGTCTGCGGGGAGGAGCAACGAGAGCTCCCCGAAGGAGCTCACTGGCCCCAGGTCGCCAACGACGCTGTCCCTTCCGTCGACATCGATATGGAATTGCACTTTTCCGGTCGCGATGATGAACATGGAGCTGCCAGCGTCACCGCTCTTGAAGATGGCCTCTCGCGGATCGAAGGTATGCGTCTCGACGAACTGTGCCAACTTCGTCAGTGAGGCGACCTCGAACGCGCTCAGCAGGTCGCAGCGTCTCAGCGTCCCGGCAATCACTCTTTCGTTCATGGTCGCACCGTTGAGGAGGTTCGGTATTCCTCGGCCAGCTGGTGGTAGTTGCTTGCCAGCTCTTCGATGTGTTGGCGCTCGTTGTCGCGCAGTGGCCGCGAAGCACGTGCGGGTGAGCCCACTGCAAGCATCCCGCTGGGGATCACGGTGCCAGGCGTGACAACCGCGCCGGCCGCCACCATGCTGTTGGGCTCGATGATAGCGCGGTCCATGACTATGGCTCCCATCCCGATCATGCAGGAGTCTCCAATGGTACATCCATGGATGATCGCACTATGGCCGATGGTGACCCGCTCGCCAATATGAGTCGCGTACTTGTCCCGCGTCACGTGAACCACTGCGTTGTCCTGAATGTTGGACAGTGCGCCGATTCGGATGAAGTGAACATCGCCCCGAATCACGCAGTTGAACCAGCATGAGCAACCCGCACCAAGCTCAACGTCTCCGATCACGGCCGAACCTGGCGCAAGGTAGACAGAAACAGGAACAACCGGCCAGTGCTGTCGATAGGCGTAGATCATGTCGCTCTCGAGTTACTCCTTTGCTTCGGCCACGTCGCTCGCTGGCTCCGTTAGCTCCATAGGGGCAATTGGGGAGGACTCACCGGATTCTTGCTCTTCGGTTTCGTCTTCGGGTTCGGGTTCGAGGTGGTCGGCGAGGTCGGGACGAGCATACCCGCCCTCGACTTTCACATGGAAGTCGTGCTCCGCGCTCTTGAGTCCGAAGTTGGCGAACGAGATGTAGACCTTGCCTTCGCCCTTAGTGACTCGGTCGCTCTTCACGTCAAAGACCCGCCATCCGTCCACCGTCCTTTGCAGGTGCATCATCTCGAGGGAGATATGCTTGACGAGGGGATCTTCTCGGCCTCTGGAGGAGAGCAGGTAGGCTTCCTTCTCGTCGACCTTGATCTTCTCCAAGACCCAATCGGGACCTGAAGGGAGGGGGTGCATTTGCGCGTCGCGATAGAAGTGATCTCGGTCTGTATATCGTGCCTTGTACAAACCATCGGCGTGCAACATGTCCCACAGAACTCCGAGCTCACCGCGGGTTCGCATCTCGTTCCACTTCTTCCAGAAGAAATAAGGAATCGTCTGCGGCGTGACGACCTCGAGTACATCAAGGGTCGTCCGCTCGAGGCGTGTTCGGACCTCGGTGAGCGTCATGCAGCAACTCTTGTACTTCTTGCCGCTTCCACACTCACAAGGATCATTGCGATGCACTGTCATGTTCACTCCTGATGACGTCCGTTTCTGAGCGGGAGCGTCGGGCTCTCGCGAGCGATCTTGGGCCGCTGGTTGGCGCGAATCAAGCGAGGCAAGCTGCAGTACCAGTTTGCGCAGAGGTTGGCGAGAGATGGCGGCATGCAGCGACTATTTCGTTGAGAGGGGATCGAGCTTCTCCGCTCGAATGAGGCAGCGCTTCGCCTCTTTCTCTTTTCCCCGCTCGCGGAGAAACTCGCCATATCCCCGCAACGCGTTCGCGGCACCGTGCCAGTTCCCCATTTCCTCGAGCAAATTCAGTGCCTTCAGGAAGAGGTCCCGAGTATGCGTCAGCGACGGCCGTGGCTGTACCGCTGCTTTGATCATCAAAGCCTGTATCTCTGCCTGAACCAATATCGCCAGTCCATACGCCAAATTGCTCGAAATCTCTTCCGAGAACTCGACGGCTCGAACCGCGCTCTGCAGCGCCTCCTCGAGCAGACCTCGACGTTGCTGTAGGAGGGCGAAGTTCTTGAAGCAATCGACCTTGGTTGGAATGTTGTTGAGCTGCTCGGCGATCTCGTGTGCCTCAACGACATACGACTCCGCCTCTGTGAAGCGTTCGGCTTTGAGCGCGTAGGCAAAACGAAGCTTCAACGCTCGTGCTCGGAGGGTGAAGTCTCCGCTGCGTTCGATGATCTCTATGGCCTCGTCCAGGTGTTTTCGGGCCAATTCGTCTTGGCCCAACCGATGGCTCACGTGCGAAATCTCGAGGAGCGTTCGGCTCATCCCAGGCCAATCATCGAGTGCACGCCGGCCGTTGAGGGACTCGCTGAAGCACGCCATGGCGCGATTCAGATCCCCACGACCAATGCAAACACCCCCGATCCCATCCAAGCTGTCTGCGGTTCCCGCTGGGTCGCCTATTCCACGACGAATCTCGAGCGACTGCTCGACCATCTTCAGTGATTCGGCGAACGCGCCAGCGCTGCCGCTCTCATAGACGATTTCAGCCAGGCGTTCTAGGCATCTGGCCGTATCGCGCTTCTCGCCGTACTTGCTGGCCAGATCCATTGCTCGCCGGATATTCGCATCGGCTTTGACAAAGTGCCCCTGGCTCGCCTGCGCTGTTCCCAGGTTCAAGTAAGCATCGATCGAGAGCTTGCCCTTCTCCAGTGCATAGGCAGTCTGAAGCGCGGTGCTATAAGCAGTCTCAGCGGCAACAAACTCCCCCAGCCGGGTGGCGACACGCCCGACGGAGGTCAACGCCTCCAAGAACTGGTCGCCGTCTTCGGCTCCAAGGAGGCTCAACGCGTGCGTATAGGCCTCCATTGCCGAGTGGGTGAAGAACGCGCGTTCAGAAGACTTCCCGACCTGCAGCCATCGACTCGCGGCGCTCTTTAGCAGACCCGCTGCTTCGAGGTGTGCCGCGACGTGTGAGGCCTCCGCTTTGCGCTCATCCAAGAATAGGGCAAAGCAGCCGTGTACAGTCCGAGCGAGCTCCTCGTCGACAGTTTGCAGCAAATATCGTTGCTCTCGTGGAAACTTGAACTCGAAAACGTCGGCGCCCTGCTCGTCCTGTTTGCGGTTGATGATCTCGCGACCCATCAGCTCCAGCAGCACTCCTTGGGTCCAGGAGAGGCGTGCGCTGGAGAACCAAGGGACCTCATCAAAGTCCATTGGTTGCAGACGCAGAATGCGCACGAGGTCATCCAGCAGGAAACTGCCTCCCAACATACTCGCGACTTGCAGCACGTGTTGTTGGTCCTCGCTCAGGGCCTCGATCCGTACCCGATCCAAATCCTCGAGATTTTCGGGCAGTGTGTCGGCGTCTCCGAGCTTGAGGAGGTCCACCTTCCATTGAGTATCGGTAACGACGCTGATGATCTTGTTGTCGATCAGAAGCCGAACGAGCTGTTCGATGACCAGAGGGATTCCTCCCCCCTTTCGAACGATCATGTCCACGAGCTCTTCGGGCACATCTTCGACGTTTCTCAGAATGTCTCGAACGAGCTCCTCAGAGTGAGCAGGGCTCAACACATCCAGTGGCAACTCGAGCGTCGTGATGTTCGAGACTCGAAGCCGCTCGACAGATAGATCGTCGGGCTCGGTGCCAACCAGCACAGCGACGAGCGGCAACCCTTTCAGCTTGACCACCATCTCGCTGACTTCGATGAGCCCCTCGGCATCATCGTATTCGAGGTCATCGACAACCAAGATGGTTGGACACTGCTCTGCTTCGAGCCGGATCAACCGCTCCAGCGTCGCGCGAGTCGCTCGACGCAGCGCGGACCGATCCTTGTGCAGCTCTTGCACCTCGCGGATCAGCGAATCGCTTCCCTCGAGGTTGTAGAACGCGCTCAGTACGTGGGTCTCCCACTCGGAGTCAGCGGGTCCAAAGACCTCCCGAACCCGTTCTCTGAGGTTGCTGAGTTTCTGAGCCCTGTCGCCTTCGTTCCCGAGACGAATCCGGCTTGCCAGCAGGCGCTGGATGACATCCGTCTTTCCTTCGGAAGACGACGCGAAGCTGGTCAACAGCGAAAAGGGGTACTCGCTGACCCGTAGCCGTTCCAAAAACTCGAAGACCAGTCTGGTCTTTCCGATACCCTGAGAGCCAGAGACGATGACCACCCTTGGGGAGTTAGTCTTGGTCGCGTCTTTGTAAGCGCCCACCAGCTCACGAAGCGAGGACTCGACACCGACCATGTTGGTCGGCACACCTCGGACGGTGCCTAGACCTGTGGTCGTTGCTTCACGGCGCGCATAGCGGATCACGACCTCTGGCGAGGTGGCCGCGGCCGGAAGAACTGGAGGCACAAAGGGGGGCTCCGCCTCCAAGTCACTCAGGGAGGCCAAAGCGTCTGGAAGCTCGAGGAGGAGCGGCTCTTCGTCCTCGGTGTCGATAAGCTCCGTAAGCTTGACGATCGCCGAAGACAACTTCTTCTCTGGTTCCGTCGCCTCCCCCTCCGACGACGAATAGAGGGGAAACATCAGCTCTGTCGATTCGATCGCGGGAATTGAAGAGACTGAAGAGACCGACGAAACCGGAGAAAACGACGGGAGAGGAATGGGGGGTACCTTGGTGGGCGGGCGCTCGATCGCGCCGCCACAGAATGGGCATTCCTCCGCATTGGTCTCGTTGATCGTGACACTACAATGTGGACAGCTCTGCACCTCGGGTCTCCAAGACCAATTCCCTCGATCAAGCGAGAGTTTGGGCCAGCACAACCGTTACGTTGTCGGGACCACCGTTGCGATTCGCCGTCGTCACCAGCTCCCGGCAAGCGGCTTCCAAGTCGCCCTTTGACTCGACCAAGATTCGCGCGATTTCATCGTCTTTCACTGGATCGGACAATCCATCCGAGCAGAGCAGGAAAATGTCGCCGACCTTGTGGTCGTGAAAGTGGGTCTCCACCTCGACAGTCTCAGCAAGACCCACCGCACGCGTGATTACGTTCTTATACGGGAAATTCTCGACATCTTCGGGCCGAAGGATCCCCATGCGGATGTACTCATTGGCCAGCGAATGGTCTTCGCTGATCTGCTCCAGTTCGCCATCCCGCAGCCGATATGCCCGCGAGTCACCCACGTGGGCGAGGTACACGCCCTCTTCGATGAAGTAGGCGCTCACCAGCGTGGTTCCCATACCCCGATGGTTCTCGTTGGCGCTCGCCGCATCGTGGATCATGCTGTTCGCGCGCGTCATCGAAGCGATCAGCCGGCGCTCTTCCCGACTCTCAGGCTTCTTCTTGCGGAACGGCCAAAACGGGAAGTCAACGGGCTCGGTGCTGTCTCCCGTTTCTCGGTAATACGTGACGATCGCCTCGACCGCCATACTGCTGGCCACCTCGCCAGACTGATGCCCACCCATTCCGTCCGCTACGATGCAAAGGGCCTCGTCTGGACAGAGGTAAAAGCTGTCTTCGTTGTGATCGCGAGCCATCCCGACGTCGGTGAGCCCTGCGCAGATCAGCCGCATCCCTCACCCCCAGCTGGTTGTGAGCATCCGCTCCACTCGTAACCCTGGTTACTCCCTCGGAACCTTCTCATTTGCCTTCCACGCCAGAATCCAACTGTGAAAACAAAGCCTTGGCACCCTTGTGCTCGGGTGACAATTCCATCACTCGGTCGAGATGCGAACGGGCGATCCCTAGCGCTTGCTCACTGAGCATGCGCTCCGCCAACTGCATCCGAATCGCGACGATCGACTCGACTCTCGAGGTCTCGGCCCCTTGCTCCTGGCCGGCTTGAGAGATCACGCCTTCCTGGAAAGGCTCTGGAAGCAGAGCGTTCTCATGCCGTCCCAGCTCCAACAGCAACTCCACTGACGACAACAGTTGCTGCCGTGTGTATGGCTTGCCGCGATAATCGTCACAGCCATACCGCGCCCCCTGCTCCTTGCTCTCGACGTCGCTCTTTGCGGTCAGGAGAAGGATAGGCATGAAACGCTCTTGAAACCTTAGCTTCAGATAGCGACTCGTCTCAAATCCGTCGAGGTGAGGCATCATGACGTCCATCACGACCACGTCGGGGGCGATCTCGCCTACCCGCAGAATGGCGTCTTGTCCGTCTTCAGCCGTAACCAACTCGTAGAGGTCATCCGCGAGTTGTTCACAGAGCAGCTCACGGGTGTCGGCATTGTCTTCGACAATTAAGATTCTACTCTTACTCACTGCTACCCGGCGTGTGTTTGTCCCGGATCTCCGGAAGAGAGGTCAGAGTTCCGCTTCAGGATGGATCGCGGTCCTGATGGTCCCGCCATGATGCAGAAACATGCGGAAACTGTAAAGCCGAGCCGGGAGCTATCATCGAGGACGTGCCTGCGAAAAACGCTCAGCCGTGCGCGGGCGCCGAGGCGCCGAGGCTGATGCCCTCAGTGAGGCTATCAACCAGTGTGATTGGCACCGCACTCGGCACGAGCACGCGGATTGGCTCGCCCAACAAAGTGTGGCTTGTCGCCCCAACAATTTTGACCTCGATCAGGTCGCCGACACGGTATCCCTGGCCAGGGAACATCGTCGTTTTGAAATCGTCCGTATTCCCCATCATTCGAGTCTCGTCTCGCCGTGTCGACCCTTCAACGATGACCGCCTGCGTCGTTCCAATACGCGCCTCATAGGCCAGCCGAGATATTTCCTCTTGGATGGCGATGAGCTCAGTCAGTCGTCGGCCCTTCTCCTGCGGAGAAACATCATCAACGAGCTTGCGCGCGGCATAGGTCCCCTCCCGCTCCGAGTAGTTGAAGAGGAATGCCGCGTCAAAGCGGAACTCCTGTATGCAGCCCACCGTTGCGCGGTAGTCCTCCTCGGTCTCTCCAGGAAAACCGACGATGATGTCGGTCGACAACGCACAGCCTTCCACGCGACACCGAATCTTGGAGACCAGCTCGCGATACTCCTGGACGGTGTGCTGCCTGCGCATCAAACCTAAGACGCGATCGCTGCCCGACTGCAAAGGCAGATGCAACGCCTTGGAGACTTTCTCTTCGGCTGCGATGACATCGATCAACTCTTCGGTAAAGTCCCGGGGATAGGGGCTCGTGAACCGGATCCGCTGAATCCCCTCAACGGCGGCCACCCGCTTGAGCAGCTCCGCGAAGTCCACCCCTTCGTGAAGGTACGAATTTACCGTCTGCCCCAGCAGCGTCACCGTGGTAACTCCTCGGGCGACCAGACGTTCGACGTGCCTGAGAACCTCCGCAGGCCCCACCGCACGTTCGCGACCCCGAACAAAGGGGACTACACAGAACGTACAAAATTTGTCGCATCCACGCTGGATCGTGACCCACCCACAGACATTCTGCGTCTGTACGGGAGTGAGGCCTTCGTACATTTCATGGCGGTCGAGCTGCACGTCTGTCACTGGGCGAGTCTGGGAACGCTCCAACACCTCGGCGAGGCGTCGGTACGAGTCCGGCCCAATGACGAAATCGACGTAAGGGGCTCGTTCCATCACGGAGTGCCGCATCCTCTCCGCCATGCAACCCGCCACCCCAAGCTGTGCACCAGGACGCTGACGTTTCCATGAGACCAAATTCGAGAGGCGCCCGAAGATCCTCTCTTCGGCCCGCTCCCGCACCGCACAAGTGTTCAGCAGGACGACATCAGCGTCCTCGAGGGAGGCCGCGGCCTGATATCCAGAGTCCTGTAAGATCCCTTGAATCAGCTCTGAATCTGCCACGTTCATTTGGCAGCCAAAGGTCTCGATCAATACTCTTCTGACCACGCTCTTTCTCAGCTCCGAAGCAACTCATTTGCAGACACGACGCACCCGACGTGAACACTTAACGACCGAAACCATCAGGGTCAAGACGAAAACTGGCGCCGTCTGCTTCTCGAGGAACGCGGGTCAGCAACGACAAAGGCCCTACTGAGTAGGGCCTTTGATTCGTGCAGAAAGCAGGCTATTTCTTCCTCTTCTTCTTGTCGTCTTTCCGATCCTCCTTTGGGTCGTCTTGCTCCTCGGGTTCTGGCTCATTCGAACTCGGAACCGCGACCGCCACGGCCACCTCTTTAACGCCCCCGCCCTTCGCAGCAGCAGCACGGAGCGAACCGGCGAGCGACGCCGTGTTATCTCCGAGGCCTTCTATGAAGTCGGCGAGTCCGCTCAGGTTGGAGCCGTCCAATTCCGCAGGGTCGTCCTTGAAACCAGCGCTCTTGCGCCAGTTGCTGAAGACGTTGCGCGCGGACTGGTAATCGAAGCGCTTCTCGAGCGTATTAATAACATCGGCCTTCGGAACCTTCGCCGCCATGGATCCTCCTCGTTCGTCATAGCACGTACGGACAGGGAACGCGCTCCCGCCGCCAATGCCCTTGCGTTGGTTTTCGCCGACTTGGGCGTACCGCAAACCGGCCCCTAAGACTTTGTCCCTCAGGGACTTCCATTGATGAAGCTTCGTAGCCAGCTACATCATTGAGCGCAGTCTGTCAACCAAGCACAACGGAACAAACCTTCGAGTCACGAGGCCGTGGGGCATCCGTCTTGTCGTCTCCACAGCCATGGGACATACTTTCGCAAAAGTGTCCGTTCCTGTTGTCGAGGAGACCATGAGAAAGACCATGGACTTGTTCCGGCAAGTCGCTACCAACCTCAACCAGCAGTTCTTGAACAAGGAGGAGCTCACTCGCCTTCTGGTCATCTCTACGATCGCCGGAGAGCACCTCGTGATCATCGGTCCACCAGGAACCGCGAAGAGCGCCATCATTCGGTCGTTCGCCCAGTTGATAGACGCAAAATACTTCGAGTACCTGCTCACTCGTTTTACCGAACCAAACGAGATCTTTGGCCCTGTCGACATCCAAGTGTTCCGGCAAGGAACGTATCGGCGCCGCACGGATGGAATGTTGCCAACAGCCGAGATCGTCTTCTGTGATGAGATCTTCAAAGCAAACAGCGCCATCCTCAACTCATTGCTCACCATTCTGAACGAGAGAAAGTTCTCGAATGGAAACATTCTCTCGAAAGTCCCCCTTCTCAGCATGTTCGGGGCGAGCAACGAGATACCAAACGACGACTCCCTCGAGGCGATCTACGATCGGTTTCTCCTGCGAGTCTACTCGGACAACCTAGAGGGCTTCCATTTTCAGGGCCTCATCGACAAGGGAATCCGCTATGAGCAGGCGCGGCTGTCCGAGCAACAAGGCGTTTTGCCCATCCTCAACAGCGGTGTGCTCCATCAGCTGCATACCATGCTGCCACAGTCTCTCAATTTCACCCCGGAGTTCATCAGCCAATACAAGAATCTCGTCTTTCAGGTTCGAAACGAAGGGATTTCTCTCTCTGACCGACGAGTCGTGAAGCTGCTGAAACTCTTCGCAGCGAGTGCGTTATTTGATGGGCGAAATACCGCCGATGCTGCAGATTTCATGATCCTCAAGCACATCTGGAACAACCTTGACCAACGAGAGATCCTCCGGGACATCATCGACCCGGTGCTAGAGTCTCATTATGAGCGCAATCCCAGCACCACTCGGCCTGGCTCTGCGCCCTCTGACATTGGCTCGCTGGCCAACGAGGTGCGGTTGATCGAAGATCTCTTGTCTACTGGAGACCCGATCTCCGACATCCAGCTTTTCAGCCAACTGCGCAATCTCAACAACCTAAAGCAGGCGCTTTTGGCGCATTCGACCTCTGGCGCCAAGGAGATTGTTGGTCGGATTGACCAACTCTTAGAGAGCATCTTCTCGAGCTCAAAGTTCGAATGACTGACGTGATCCAGAGAGAGATCGAGGGGCTCGCGATTTGCGTAGTGCCAAGTTCCGAGGAGGCCCTTCGCCTGCGCTCCGCCGGCTGGTTCAACCTCGTGCACAGCTTGGGTCTGCACGTGCCCTTGCCGATCCTCCACGATATCGGTCAATTGTGGAGCCTCAGACGCTCGCAAGATAGTGAGCCGATTTCGCCACCAGCGGGCTTTGGCGGAGCTTTCGCCAAACTCCTGTTCGAGTACGCGAGAATGGCGAATGCCATCGCGGAGTCGGACGTGGTGAGGCGCTGCCAGACCTGGCGTCTCTCGGAGAACATCATTGCCGTCATGCTGACCAAGACGCTCGCTCCGGTGTTCAACGAGTGGGTCTATGAAAACAAGACCTCGCTCACACAGTTCAATCTCCCCCTCGAGTCGCAGAGATACTCTGGCCACAGCGCCTCTCTTGGCGGAGCTGACCTCGAGTATTTCTCGTCTTTTCTACGTGTGATGCTGAGAAGCGAGCTGCGGGTCAGACACGCCATCGAGCAACTCGACATCGACACGTTGCGTCTCTTGGGCTTGTTCAAGGGGGGCGGTGACGCTCAGAATCCACTTGAGATCGTTGATCTTCTTGGCCTGTTCACCATGCCGATGGTCAATGACATCGTAAACTTCTCCTTGCAGATCATTCCCTCTGTGCTGGAGTCGTCGAAGCTCAAGGACGCACAAATCAGTTCGATGGATGGGTTCGAAGGCATCGAGCGAAACGGTCACCTCGACAACCTAATGCTGAGCGAGTTCGTGTATGACGAGGATGTCTTCTTCCAAAGGTACCTCGACAACGAAATGTTTTTCTATTCGCGAAGTCGGATAAGGGAAGAGGAGCGCAAGGTGCACTACGTGATGCTCGATGCTTCGGCGAGCATGCGGGGGCGTCGTACGGTTTTCGCGCGTGGTGTTGCTTTGGCGATGATCAAGAAGTTGATGTTGCAAGGCGAGCGGCCGATCTTGAGGTTCTTCGACAGCCAACTCTACGCACCAGTGGAGGTGACGAAAGACTTCTCGGTGCCATACTTGCTTTCGTTCAGGTCAGAACGGGGTCGCAACTACAAGAATGTCTTCACGCAGCTTCTCGGGGACCTAAGGCGTCTCAGGGAAAGTGGCCCACAGAGCGTAATGCTGTACGTGCTGACTCATGGGCAATGCCATCTACCGGTCGAGCTGGTCGCACGACTGCGCGAGGTCGCGTACCTTTTCGGCATCTACATCTTGCCTAGCGAGCCATTCGAGCTCGAGTATCTCAGCCTTTTGCACAAGTCGAGGCTGATACAGGCCGACGCGCTCAACTCCCAGTCGACGCGACGCAAGGCTGCAATCGACATTCTCTCGGAGATTGGCTGAGGTCAACTCGTCTTTTGGTTCTGGGTTGCGGTTCGCCGCGAGAATTTTTGGCAACAAAAAAACCCCGCTTCGTCGAAGCGAAGCGGGGTTTTTGTAAGAAATTGCCGGCAGCGTCCTACTCTC
>PFUG01000689.1:0-4113 GCA_002789955.1 Deltaproteobacteria bacterium CG_4_9_14_3_um_filter_63_12
GGCCATGCTTGCTTATGCCGACTTGCCGCTTCCACACAAGTTCCCCATCGCTCGCCTTGACGGCGTACAAAAATCCGTCCGTGGCGCTAAAGTAGAGAATGCCGTCTGGGCTGAGCGTGAGCTGAGAGGTGTACGTGGTCTCGGAACCCGCAATATCGGGGCCGAGTTGGAAACGCCAGCGAGGGCCGCCCTCTGAGGTTATTGAAATGACATTTGTCGCCCCGAAATAGAAGTTTCCCTCCGTGTCGGCGACTGGAGGACCGTTTCCGGTAAGCGCTGGGTCCTGGAAGGAATAGACGAAGTTGCCCTCGGTATCGAGGAGAAACAACGTGTTGCCGCTCAAATAGGCCATGCGATCGCCAGCCATGGCGAGTGGCCCCTTGAAGCTCTCTCCAGGAACCTCTTTCGTCCAAAGGACCTGTCCGGCATTGTCGACGGTCAGCGAAGGTGAGGGGGTGGCCTTCGGGTCGACGGGCCAGTTTTCGATGCATCGTGGTTTGATAACAAGGTCTTCTTCAGCTTGGTCGGGGCTTTCCTTGGCGGAGTTCGAACAACTCGCTAGCACCAAAGCGATCGGGAGCAACAGTATGAGTCGCATGGACATTGGATGAACTCCTAGAAGTCGTTTTGCGTGATTGTTGGACCGGGAAGGCGGCACCCGTTGGTGCCGCCTTGATTGTTCAACCCTCTCGCATCTACTGGGGCTGGATCCCAAAAGCGTCGAGGTTTTCCAAGAGCACGGGGTAGTCGTCTTGGTCGCCCATGATGTTATTGAAGATCCCGTCCGCAAACGGTTCAAAAGTCAGCGCTTTCAATGCGCCATAGTCCTTCGTGAAGGAGGCGCGCAAATTGCTGTCGTATTCTAGGTCGTAGTGAAGTGAGATGTTCGCGACTCCTACGCTCCAGTCACTCTCCAAATCGGCCTCAATGGGCTCCCACCGAAGCTGTCGCGGCAGATTCCCGGTCGTTCTAGAATTCCCTTCAGTCATCACGAGTTGCATCACGCCAGCCTTGTAAGTGCTAGCATCAAAGGAGGGCGTCCATGCAAGGTAGAATCGCCCGGGTCCCGACGGCGAATTGGGATCGAAGGGCACGTAGGCAAGACCGGGCTGCGCCCTGGTGTAGGGGTGTTGGAAAGTAATTCTGCCCGCGAGTCCGGTGCCAATGAGCCAATCGTAAGATCGCAGAGCAGTCCAGTAGTTCGATGTACCTGGGTCATTCCACGCAAAGGTTAGATACTCTGCTGGCGTTTGGAGCGGAATTGCAGCGAACATATGTGTGCTCGGCGTGTTGTTCTGGCGATATTGTCCGGCGGTCACACCGATTCCGTGTACTGCGCGAACAGGGGTGCTGCCCCCCGACCAATACTGAGCGTCTGGTCCCGACCAGACTCCTGAGCTCGACAAACGCCACTTGTAGAGGATGTTGTCGGCAGCCCCGATCCCATAAACATACGCGTCATCACCATACGTCGTAGCTGCGACATCGCCTTGCGTCCTAATTCCGCCTGGCATTGCCAGTTGGGCACCCCACGAGCCTGTTCCAGAGTTGAGAATCCTGTACACCAGATATCCGTTGCTTGGATAGACTAGCACTAGCCTGGATCCTCCCGTCACTGTGTATCGCGCAACCGCTGGCGCACCGGTGGCATAACCATTGGGAATGTCTATTCCCGCTGCTAACGGGATGGGGTACCAGTTGGTCTTGCAGCTGGTCGATGGGGGAGTACCGCAATTCTCCGGAAAAGAGCTAGCAGTTCGATACTCAATATGACCGTTAAAGAGGTTGCGGGAGAACCAATAGAGCCGGTCACCATATATTGTTGGCAGCCATGCCAGCGCACTCCCACTGCGATTTCCCCAAACGCCCTTGTCGGCCTGATAGCCTCCGACTTCGCAGCTCGAGAATGTCCAGTTGGGGGCTGCACGAACAATGCCGTCGAATTGGCCATCTCGATTCCAGTCGATTTGCCCCGTGTAGAAACCGCCGTTCTTCCCGGTGAGGTACCCGAACTTCGAGCCGGAAATATCACGATCGATGTGCTCAAGCAGGGCTGCATCGTCGGTACTCAGTCCTGCGGTTTCATTCATTTGTGTCGGCCTAAGCGATACTCCAGAAAACTCACCGGTAGAAAAATGGTGATTCCCCGCATTGATCGCGTAGTTCATCAGGCTGCGGTAGTTCGGCTTGCACCACGACTCGGTGGTTTGTGACTGGCTCGCTCGTTCCGATAAGTTGAAGTTGTGACCAAACTCATGTGCGAAGGTGCCCGCATCGTTCGGCGCATCGAAACACGTGTGGCCCGTCCAGGCTTGTCCCCCACTGTTCTGCCGCGCGAAGTGGAAGTAACCCTCACGGGTGGGGTTCACCCAATCACACTTGTCTTCAGCATCCCAGGTCGAGTGTGGAGCCGCCCCATCCCAATCACCCGAATCGTGCCAGGTGCCCGAATTGAGGTTCTCGATGCCGTTGTCAACATGGGTGTGGATTTGTTGGTTCGGCGCATCGGGGTCGGGATCGAGGTACTTGCCCGCGACGTTCGTCGCATTGGCCGCATTCAGGCGGTAGAGGTCAGGGTTGGGCGGGGTCCCACAGCCCACAGTACATACCAACCAGTCCGCCTGAACAAACACATCTGGACGCTTCGGGTCGGCACCATAGAACGGCAACCGCAGCAAGGTGTCCGCGGTATCCACACCCATGACCTCGGCCATGTCCTCAAGTCCATCTTCGTCAGTATCGACCGCGTAGGGGTCGGTCGTAAGCGCGGCCTCCAAGGCGTTGCTCGCGCCATCGCCGTCAGTGTCCCCACCAGCGATGTGCATGTCCTCGTCCCACACATACGTCGCCATTCCTCCACCCGAGGTATTACGCTTCGCGACGAAGATCTTGCAGCCTTGGGTGCAGGCAGCGGGAGTGTGAATCCACGACATCGAACCAACACAGTCAGATTCATCATAGGCGATGCCGGTCGCCTGATTGCCGGAGAGCGCCATGATCATGGTGTTCTCTGCGCCACCTTGCTCTTCAACGGTAAAGAAATGTGAGCCGAGCCTGTAGCTCGTGAGATTGGTGAAGACTTTGCCGGCTTGGACGGGGATGGTGGTGGTGTAGGTCGACCCAGGACGAATAATCTGGAAGGTCGCCGTGCCTTCGGTGCTGGAGCTGTATGCGCGAACGACGATCCAGACGTTTCGAGCGTAGCCCACGGCCGGAATCGTCACTTGGGGCGACAGCCCCGAATAGTCATCATTCCCAGCGAGGAAGTCGCCCGAAGTGCGATGCTGAACGTGAAGGATCGGATCCGTCGCTCCGGTCGCCGTTGCCTTGATCGTGTAGCTGACGTCGGCATCCAATGTCCAGGCGGTGTTGTACACATACTCGAGGTTCTGTGATTGATAGCGCCCGCCCGTTCCAGCCATGGCACTCGCGCTCAACAAGAGGCCGACAATACCCAGCAGGAAGCCCACGAACACTTTACTGAAGTGGTTCATCGTTGCCTCCCAGCATGGTTTCTTTCAGGTCAGCGACGCTCTGCGCGCGTTCGGCGTCTGGCAGCCCATCGAACTCCCGTTGACGCGCGGCCACGGTCGCCAAATACTCCTGCTGTTTCTGGACGATCTCCGCCGGGACCTTGCGGGTGGCCAGCTCCTCGATGAGCGCGGCCATGGCCTCGGCCTCCTCAGGCGACTCGGCCCGCTCGCGCTCTTTGGCCTGCTTGCTCGCCTCCAATTCCGCCCAGTCGGCCCGCAGCGGTTTGTCGTTGGGGCACTGGTCGACGAAGTACTTTCGGCTGGGTGGCGGCGCCTCTGGACCCACCGATGGTGGCAGCTCGAACGGCTCGCGGCTCTCAGGCGCCACTCGTGAAGCAGCCTCACCGTCGAGGCTCTGGGCCTCGACCGGCGCGCCCATCCATTCCGCCTCGACCGCCGCCGTGTCAATTCCCGCGTCCTCGGTCAAAGCCCGCTCTTGGACCCCGTACGTCGCGGATTTGCCTTCCTCAGTCTCGACGCAGCCAACTCCGCTGACCGCACCAAGCCCGAAGAGCAGACAGATCAGCCCCCCCCCCCGGTTCTAAACCGCATGATTCCTCCTGTTTCAACCTGTTTCAAC
>PFUG01000689.1:4143-4374 GCA_002789955.1 Deltaproteobacteria bacterium CG_4_9_14_3_um_filter_63_12
GGCCTGGCGCGACCCACTCGACTCGAGTGAGCGTCAATTGGCGGCTGAGACTACACGAGCACGGTCGGACTTTCAAGAGATTCGTCAGGAAATACGGCTGTCGCCGCTCTTTGGACAGCTTCAGTCCAAAACGCGGGCCGCGAACTCGCTGCTCCTCCCGTTGGCACCGGCGCCGGCGACGCAGCGCGCGCGGTTGGGGAATTTCGGGATGCACCGCGCATGGCGGCGTCG
>PFUG01000321.1 GCA_002789955.1 Deltaproteobacteria bacterium CG_4_9_14_3_um_filter_63_12
CAGCGTGACCCACACCGCCACGGCGCGCGCCGTGCTGCGGCCGAACCTGCGCCCCGACTGGCGCTTCGGCATCGAGCTCATGGAGCACGAGCTCATCTCCACAAAACCCCCGAAGTTGCAGGTGGGACCGCTGTCGGTGGACCTCCCCAAGGAGTTCGCCCAGGAGCTCGAGCGCGCCGGCGAGGACCTCATGAAGACCGTCGTCGTGCAGGCGCTGCAGAAGCTGGAGGTCAAGGAGGCGGTGACGACCTACTGGGCGCGTGCCCAACAGCCGCAAAAGCTAGGCGCCAGCGGGCTCTCGGCGCTGTTGGTGCCGAGCCAACTGGCGGCCTCGGAGTTTTGGCACGACGGCACCCATCTGGGCTTCGACTTCGAGCTCACGGCCACCCTGAAGGTGGGCCGCGAGCTCGTCGCGGGCACGCTGCCGTTGCCCAACAAGACGCCGCTGGCCGCCAAGCGCGACGGCGCGCTGTACGCACAGGTGCCCGTCTGCATGAGCCTGGCCGACGCGCAAAGGCAAATCGAAGAGCGCTTGAAAGCGCCGTTGGACGCCGACGGCCAGGCCTTCACGGTGGAGTCGGTCGCGCTCTCCGCCGGCCCAGCTGGCAAAGACCGCGAGCCTCAACAGTTGGTCCTAGGAGTGGGGTTCAAGCTGGGAGACCTGGCCGCGCCAACGGCCGAGGGCATGATGTATTTCACCGGCACGCCGACGGTCGAGGACGGCCTAGTGACCCTACCCGACCTCGAGTTGGACGTGCAGACCGGCGATTTCCTGGTCGATCTGGGGATGAAGTGGCTGGTCGGCGCCAAGGTCGACGAGCAGCTCGCGAAGCTGGTCGCCTGGCAGCCCGGCGCGCTGGCCGACCTGCAGACCTCGTTGCAGAACGCCCTCGACGGACTGAAATCCCCACAGGTGGCGGTCGTGGGCGCCATCGAGGCGGTGGAGCCGACGGAAGTAACGGTGGACGATGCCTCGGTTTGCGTCGTGATGGGCGTCGAGGGACGTTTGAACGTCGAGTTCACCCGCTAGCGAGACCCCATGCAGGGGGGCGCCCGCCGGCTGCCCCCTTTGCATCGTCCGCCCTACCTCTTCGCCAGCGCCCGCAGCACGTATTGCAAGATCCCGCCGTGGCGCAGGTACTCGACCTCCACCGGCGTGTCGACTCGGGCCACCGCCTCGAAGCTGCGCTGGCTGCCGTCCTCGCCGGTGACCCCGACGGTGACGCGCTCGCCAGGCTTCATGTCGTCAGAGAGCCCACTCACAGCGAAGGATTCGCGCCCTGTCAGACCCAAGGCGTCCACGCCCTCGCCGTCGAGGAACTGCAGCGGCAGGATGCCCATGCCCACCAGGTTCGAGCGGTGAATGCGCTCGTAGCTCTGGGCGATGACCACGCGCACGCCCTGCAACGCCGGGCCTTTGGCCGCCCAGTCGCGGCTCGAACCCGAACCGTAGAGGGTGCCAGCCAAGATGACCAAGGGCACACCCTCGTCTTTGTAGGCCATGGCGGCGTCGTAGAGGCTCATGACCTGCCCTTCGGGCAGCTTAGTGGTCCAGCCGCCTTCGGTGCCCGGCGCCAATTTGTTGCGCAGCCGGATGTTGGCAAAAGTGCCGCGCATCATGACCTCGTGGTTGCCGCGCCGCGAACCGTAGGAGTTGAAGTCCTGTCGGGAGACGCCGTGGGCCTCGAGGTATCGGCCAGCGGGCGAGTCGGCGGCGATGGAGCCAGCGGGCGAAATGTGATCGGTGGTGATGGCGTCGCCGAGCACGGCCAGGACGCGGGCCCCGGTCACGCCCGAGAGGGTGCCCGGCGTCGGGCTCATGCCCACGAAGTACGGCGGCAAGCGCACGTAGGTCGAGTCGACTTGCCAGTCGTAGACCTGGCCTTCGGGGACGGGCAGCCCGCGCCAGGAGGCGTCGCCTTCGAAGACGTGGGCGTACTGCTCGACGAACTGTTGCCGGCTGAGGCTGCGGTGCAGGGCTTCTTGGATCTCTTCTGAGCTCGGCCAGACGTCGGCGAGGAAGACCGGCGTGCCGTTGGGATCGGTGCCCAAGGGCTCGGTCGCCAGGTCGATGTCCAAGGTGCCAGCCAGCGCATAGGCCACCACCAGCGGCGGGCTCGCCAGGTAGTTGGCCCGAATCGCCGGTCCGATGCGGCCCTCGAAGTTGCGGTTTCCCGAGAGCACAGCACAAGCCACCAGCTGGCCTTCTTTGATCGCCGCATCGATGGGGCCGGGCAGCGGTCCCGAGTTGCCGATGCAGGTCGTGCAACCATAGCCCACGAGGTGGAACTTGAGCGCCTCGAGATAGGGCGTAAGTCCTGCGGCCTCGAGGTACTCGGTCACCACCTTGGAGCCCGGCGCCAGGCTCGTCTTCACCCAGGGTTTGACCGACAGACCGAGCTCGACGGCCTTCTTCGCCAGCAGTCCAGCGCCGAGCATCACCGAGGGGTTCGACGTGTTGGTGCAGCTCGTGATGGCGGCGATGGCCACGGCGCCGTGCCCGAGCTCGAAGCGCTGCCCAGCGTGCTCGACGGCGACGCGCTGAGCGAGGCGTCCGCTGGCCGGCGCGCCGGATTTCCACGCGCTCAGCGCCGCCGCGCTCACTTCGGCCCCGAGGAAATCGCCCAAGGCCTCGCGCCAGCGCGGCTTGGACTGGCTCAAGGGGACGAGCTGCTGAGGCAGGCGCGGCCCAGAGATCGACGGCACGACGGTGGACATGTCCAGCTCGAGCACGTCGGTGAAGATGGGGTCGGGCGTGTCAGTCTCGCGGAAGAGGCCCTGCTTGCGCATATAGGCTTCGACGCGCTCGATGTGGGCCTCGTCGCGGCCAGTGAAGCGCAGGTAGCTCAACGTCTCGGCGTCAACGGGGAAGAAGCCGACAGTGGCGCCGTACTCGGGGCACATGTTGGCGATGGTGGCCCGGTCGGGCAACGGCAGGTGGTCGAGCCCTGGCCCAAAGAACTCGACGAAGCGCTCGACGACCCCATGGTCCCGCAGCATGCGGGTGACCGTCAGCACCAAGTCCGTGGCGGTCGCGCCCTCGGGCAGGCGACCCATGAGTTTGAAGCCCGTGACCTTGGGGACAAGCATGGTCACGGGTTGGCCGAGCATCGCCGCCTCGGCTTCGATGCCACCGACGCCCCATCCGATGACCCCCAAGCCGCAGATCATGGTCGTGTGGCTGTCTGTACCCACCAGAGTGTCGGGATAGAGAGTCCCGTCCGCCGTCTCGAAGAGCACGGGCGCCAAATACTCGAGGTTGACCTGGTGCACGATGCCGGTGTCGGGCGGAACGACACGGAAGTTGTCGAAGGCGCCCTGGCCCCAACGCAGGAAGGCGTAGCGCTCGCCGTTGCGCTCGAACTCGCGCTCGGCATTGAAGGCGAACGCGCCAGCCGAGCCGAAACGGTCGACCTGCACCGAGTGGTCGATCACCAGGTCGACAGGCTGCAGCGGGTTGATCTGCGAGGCGTCGCCGCCCAGCTCGACGAGGGCGTCGCGCATGGCCGCCAGGTCGACGACCGCCGGCACGCCGGTGAAGTCCTGCAGTAGGACACGCGCCGGGCGATACGCGATCTCCCGGTCCAAGTCGCCGCCCCAGGCGGCGAGTGCCGCGATGTCGGCGTCGCTCACCGAGCTGCCGTCTTCGAAACGAAGCAGGTTCTCGAGCAGGATCTTCAGGGAGAACGGCAACCTCGAGACGTGTCCAACCTTTACGGCGCTAAGGGCGAAGAGTGTGTAGGACTGGCCGCCGAGGGTCATCGTCGTCTTGGAACCGAAGCTGTCAGCGCTCATCTCGTTTCTCCAGCAAGGGCAAGGGTCTTCTGCGCGCGTAGAGTAGAGTAGAGATACTCTGTAGCCCCACCTGACGCCACTCACATGGAATCCCACCCAACGTCGACCCCAAGAGCTCACGACGAAGCACCTCATTTGTTCGAGCTCTCTGCGTCTCGGCCACCCTCTGCGGCTCTGCGATAAGATCGAAGCAATATCCACTACATGCCGCTCGAATCCATAGCGGTGGCGCTCAGCGAACGCGGACCCATCCGCGTCAAGGGAACTCTTTTCCGGTGACCCGCGTCTGGGGTGCACGCTATGAACCGGCCACTCTCGAGCCCTCCCAAAGGAGAAAGACCATGACGAAGACCTGTGCTCTCCTCGCCCTCTTCACTGCCTCGAGCCTGTTGCTAGTGTAAACCGTCATGACTCTCCATGTTTATTGACTGCAAGGAGCGCCCCCCAATCCTCAGGAATTCTTCAAAAATACCGGCATGTTGTTGATTACAGAAAAAAGAAAGTCATTGGGGGTCCGGGGGACAAAGTCCCCCGGCGGGTCAGGGCAGAGCCCTGCTTCCCTGAAAGGCCACGCTCATAAGCACGGACACATGTGAAGCGTTACACTAGCAGGCTGCGTCGTGCCGACCTCGGTCCATCCGCTCTCCGACCCGGCTACCGCTGAAATCGATAAAGACCTGTTGGGGGTCTGGGCGGTCGACGGCGAGGAGAACTTCACCGTGCTCCATGTCACCGAAGGCATTACCGGGCAGCTCGAAGTCGTGATGGTCGTGCACAAAGACAAGGGCTACGAGCTGAGCCAGCTGCGTGCCTTCTCGAGCCACATCGCTGGCGCCCACTGCCTGAACATCCAATTGATCGAGGACGCCCAAGCGTCCCCCGAGCTGCTCTTCGCGCGCTACGAACTGGCAGGTGGCGACGCGCTGAAGCTCTTCCTCCCCGACGCCGAGTGGCTGTCCAAAGCCATCGAAGACAAGAAGCTCGCGGGTGAGGTTGGACGCTCTGGCGATGGCGCCATGCAGACCATCAAACTCACCGCGACGACCGACGAGCTCGCCAAGTTCTTCGAGGCCCATTCCGCCGAGATGTTCAAAGAGACCCGAGTGTTGAAGCGAATGGTCGCCAAGTAAGGCCGAAGAACGCATCGCCCAGATCCCTTGCTCTATCGCTCAGGTTTGTCCATTCTCACTGCATTCGATTTCAGCAAATAGATTCTCGGGTGAATCGCGTCCGCAGGAATTCAGGCGTTCAATCTCTCTAAGAGGAGGAAACTATGAGTGAACCGAGTG
>PFUG01000018.1 GCA_002789955.1 Deltaproteobacteria bacterium CG_4_9_14_3_um_filter_63_12
CCTTGGCAGATGTGCGCCTCGACGCTCAGCGCCTCGGAAGTTATTCCTGCGCGAGCCCTAACGAGTCGAGCGTTCGAGGCTCTGAGGGAAAAGGGATATGATCGGCTTCCGACGTTACTGGGTGTCGGCCAGGGGCCACGGCACAACGGGCGTCGGCATCGCAATTGCCACCGTCCCTTTGGGGCGCCAAACACTGTGCGCCCACCCAAACTCCGAGTAGCGTCCTTTGCCCCAGCAGAAGGACTGGCTCTCTCCAATCGCGCAGAGGGCCGAGCCTCCGCAACCCAGCGCGTGAATCGGAGGCAATCCCTCGACACGTACTGCAAGGGCACGGGACTTCCGGAGCCCGTCGCCGAGCTGTCCGTTCGGTCCCCAGCCCCAGCAGTAGACCTCGCCGTTTCGCGCTAGCGCGCACCACGAACGGTTTGTCTCGCAGACATCAATGACATCGGCATTCTCGAGCCCCTCGATGGGGGCAGCCTCACCCGCCGCGCGCTCCGGGAATTTGCCCCAGCATTCCAGGTGACCGCTCTTGTGCACGACACACGACGCCGCATCACCCGCGATCACGTTGACAACTGGGTCGCCAGAGGTGTCTGGAGGCAGGCCCTGCCACATTTCGGGCGCAAAACAGTGGTCCGGCCACTCTTCCGTGGGTCCCGCGTCATGGAGCACTCGCGAACAGTCGTGTGGGAAGGGCCAACCGCGTGCCACATCCCCTCCACCCCAGCAGTACACCGCACCATCGTCGCGCAGGGCGCACGCGTGGCGATTCCCAACCGACACATCGACAACGTTGTTGAGCTCCTTGGGAGCGGTTCGTACCGGACGCGCGGTTGGGTTGATGGTTCCGTCGGGGTCGGGCGTCGGCTGTACACGCCCCCCCCGATTGCTGCCCCAACAGTACACCTCCCCCTTGGAGGTACGTGCACACGCGAAATCGTCGCCGACCTCGACCTGCTCGACGTCGATCAGATCGACCACCTTCGAGGGCGTCGTGCTGCGCGGGTTGCTGTCATCGAGCTCGCGTCCGTCCCCCAACTGCCCATCTTTGTTCTCGCCCCAGCACCACACTTCGCCTGCGATATCGAGCGCACACGAGAAATATGCGTCCTTGATGAACCCCATTTCGCTGCTGTCGATTGCTCGAAACTTCGACTGGGCGTCCTCACCACTCCCGGCCTCAATTGGTTCTGGGGCCAAGACCTCGGCGGTCACCTTCGACTCAGGGTCGGTGAGCCGGTTCGTCCCACTCAGCGCCAGCAGTTCACCGTCGCTTTTCAGCGCGTATTCTCCGCAGATGCTGGCAACTCCCTCAAACGCTTCTATCGCGCGCGGCCGCGTGATGTCGTTGGACTTGCCGCCGGCATACCAACCCCCTTCCATGGTGGAGCTGCAAACCAGCGCGTTGTCCTCGACCAAGGCGCACCAGCCAAAGTAGACAGCAATCGCCTGCTTGACGTTCGAGAGTACAGACGAAACGTTGCCCTTTCGATCGAGCTCTAACAGTTGACCGTCCGGCATGAGGAACAGCTCGCCGCCGCTCGTGGCGACGGCGCCTTGGGCGGCGTCGATCACGATGTGCTCAGCTGTGCTCTGGCAGGTCAACTGGTCTTCAAAAGGCCCCGACTTCGCGCAACGCACTTCGTTATTGACGATGCCACACCCGCCTTCGGCCACGGAGGCGCCTTCGAGCCACGGCAACACTTGCCAACCACGACAGCCATACGCGCAGCATTCGACATTTCCATCGTGGCTTTGTCGACACCCCGTTCCCTGAAAGAGCGCGCTGTACTCGCCCTCTTGGCGAGTCGCCTCGAGCGTCCTCCCCACCGTCCACAGCGTGCCGTCTGCTTGTAGGCTGGCGAGCTTGTCGTCGCAGTTGCCCAGGACAGCGAGCTGCTCCCCATTGGGGATGGAGACGAGCGTGGGGTTCGCCATTGGGTTGTCCTCGCTCTTGACTAGCCCTCCCCAGCAGACGACCGTGCTGTCTTCGCGTTTGACACAGGTGGTGTCCTTTCCTGCGGTCAGGGTGACCGCATCGTGGATTCCCGGAACCCAGACCGGGCGGCTCCAGACGCTCAAATCTCCGGCGCCGAGCTGCCCCTCCGTGTTGTCCCCCCAACAGGAGACGCAGCCCGAGCTCCACAGCGCGCACCAATGTTCGGCTCCTCCAGCCAGACTCACGAGGTCGCCGTCGCACTGGAAATGGTCATCCTCTGCTGGGCTCGACTCTGGTGAGGGAGACGTCACCTCTTCCTCACTTGGCAGCGGAAGCCGCGGCTGTGACTCACCCTTCGTGTTGCCGGAGCCCGCGGTACAGGCCGCCAGGCTCAGAAGCGTCACCAAGATGGCGAGCGATAGGTCTCTTGCGAAAAGTCGTTTCATGGTCAGCCCTCTGGGATGCCGCCATCGTCGATACTGGTGTGGAGGTCTCGCCATACATCAGCCACGAAACTGGACAGGTCGGGCTTCTTGCCGTGCTTGTTCTTCTCTTCGAGGCCGTCCCAGTAACTCTTCAGGTATGTGTCAAAGTCGCCAATGTTGTCGGTGACCAGCTGGTGGAATGCTTGTGCAGCTGGGTAGTAGCTCCAGTGCCAGTTCTCTTTCCCGTAGGAGGCAGCTGCGTCGGGGAAGGTTTTGTCGGTGTACGGCCGGAAGAACCCATAGCGCCAGGCTTGGGCCTTGAGCCATTCGAACTCGGGTTGGAACTTCGGAGCTTTTGCTTCTTCTCCGTCCTTGGGCTTCTTCGCATCTGCCGGATCGAAAGCCGCGTTGTCGATGGCTCCGATGTCGAATTCGAAGCCGAAGCCATGTCGGGAGGTGCCAGGCGCGGCCTTCCCTCCCTCGATGATGCCCTTCTGGACCTTCTGCGCTCTAGGGTTGGATGTCTCGCCGTCTTTGCGGCTGAGCTTGGAGGCCCTCTTCTCCAAACGTTCCTCCTCGTCCTCCTTGGACTCGCCCTCCTTGGAGCCAAGGCCATGTCGATCGACCCATGGACTTTCTTGGGCAGACGCTGGCCGGTAACCTGAGTTCACTCCTGCGATCGGAATCACCTCTCGGTTGTATTCGCCGGCTTTTTGAGTCGCGTCGCCAAGTGGCGCGATGTCGAGTTTTCCCTCGGTGAGAGCCTGCTTGCCAACAGAGAACGTGGCTTCTGCGAGCAGCTCGGCGGCTTTCGCCAGCTCGATTGATTTCGCCATGGCGGCTCGCATCGACTCGAATTGACTTCGTGCTTCGAGGGCTGCGCGCAGCAGCACACGCCGAACATCGAGAGCGTTGACGTCGAGTGCCTCGTCGAAGGTCTTCGCTTTGGCCAGTGTGTTGTCGACGCTCGTGTCCGCATGAGTGCCGTGCAAGACCGTTCTCACGCCGGTGTCCTGTTCGCCTGTGAACCATTTCAGAACGTTCGCCTGGTCAACCACCCAAGCAGCCCTGAAGGTTTTGAGCCATTCGTTCATGTTGACCTGTACTGCACCCTTGTTCGCAAAGAGTTGGACCTCAGTGAAGGACTTCAGGGCGATTTTCTGCCGTTCTGCAATCCTCTTCTCGGCCTTCAACGTCACTTTCGTCGTTTCCGGTTCAGCTGGCTCACCTTCGTGCATGGTGGCCTTCGCCTTGCCCAGAATCTGCACCTGCTCCCCGTTCAGCGCTGCAGAGGCGATCTTGTTCGCCTCAGCCTCGGGCTCGACTCCCCCGGGTCCGGGGTTTCGCTGTTGAGCAATGTGGGCGGCTTCGTGGGCGAGCAATTGGGTGTCTCGACTCAGGTCAGCCGAAGCAAGCCCAATCTCTCTGCCGCTCCGCGCCACGGCACGGTGACCACTCTGTACCAGTGAAGGATCGACAACAACCTGGACACTAGCGACCTCCGTTTGGGTGGCGTTGGCGATCTGTTGCGCAACATCAGGTGCGATGTTGGCGAGGGTCCCCAGTTCTTGAGCCTCATTCGGCCGACCCTCTACCGTCGGATCTACAGCGGGTTGGGGCAACCCGTTTAGGCCACCGCTCTGCAGCATGGCCATCGCTCCGGGATGACCAAACCGGGCGGCCTCCATAGGATCCGCGTAGCCATTGCCCCCAGACGTGCCGAACCCGCCAAATTCCTGGCTCGTCTTGTCCTGACGCGAGTCTTGGTTGCCTCGGTCGAGGTCGTCGGGCTGGCTTTCGTGACCTGCACCGGCGTCGCTGTGGCCTTGAGCACAGCCCTCGGTCCTCTCCTCATACAACACCCCACTCCCCACCCCCCGAACCTCGACCGCCTCCCCCGCCAACACCGCCGCAGCCACGCTGTCGGCCTCCGCCTCCAAGTCGACGT
>PFUG01000044.1 GCA_002789955.1 Deltaproteobacteria bacterium CG_4_9_14_3_um_filter_63_12
CCCAAGTCGTCGTCGATATTTCCCACTTCATGATCGACAACATCCTCATGATTTTCGCCCTCGTCGTCGCGATTCCGTTACTGTTTGGGTGGGCGATGAAGCAAAGAGAGTTCAAGAAGAAGTTCGACCGAATTGTCCTCAAGCTCCCCATCTTTGGCCCCGTGCTCCGAAAAGCGGCAGTGGCACGTTTCACCCGCACCTTAGGGACGATGATGACCTCCGGCGTGCCGATCCTCGACGCCTTGGACATCGTCGGAAAGGCCTCGGGCAACATCGTGATTGAGGAGGCCATCAACTACGTTCGCTCCCGAATCTCTGAGGGAACAACGCTCGCTGACCCGCTGCTGGAGACAAAAGTGTTTCCCGAGATGGTCGTGCAAATGATCTCCGTTGGCGAAGCGACCGGTGCCATGGATATCATGCTCAACAAGATCGCTGACTTCTACGAGGAAGAGGTAGACGTCGCAGTGGAAGGCCTCACCCAACTGATGGAACCCATCATGATGGTGGGCATCGGCGGTATCGTTGGTGGCATCCTCATCGCCATGTACCTGCCAATCTTCAGCCTTGCCGACACGATCAAGGGTGGAAAGTAGTCGACGATGAATGTCGACCTCCTTTCGCTGCGTGAGAAGCTCAAGTTCCTGATCGCCGCACGCTGCCTGATGGTGACGTTGCTCCTTGGCAGCGCCGTCCTCATCAACATCAACAACGTCGATTCGTTCGATCACCCGTCCTATCGTGGTTTGTCGTTCGTGATCATCTCGACCTACGCGGTCACGATGATTTTCGCCGTCTTGTTGTCTCGCACCAAACGTCTCGTCGCACTGACCTACTTCAATTTCGCTTTCGATGCTCTGACGGCGACCATCCTTGTCTTGCTGACCGGAAGGTTCGACAGCCCCTTCACCTATCTATTCGTAATCGTCGCCATGATTGGGGGGGTGATTCTCGAGCGGCGTGGCGGCGTAGCGGCGGCGCTGATGGGAAGCGTGGGGGTCGCCACGGTCTTGCTCTTCGATCAGAAGCTCTTGACGGTCTCATGGGTCCTGCCGACCACGGGATTTCATTCATCGCCCTATTTCCAGGCGGCCATCCTTGTTCTCGCGACCTCTGGGGTTGGCATTCTCAGTGGAGTCCTAACCAGTCGCTTGCGTCTCGCTGCTGTCGACCTCGCCGAGAGCGAGCGCGGCATGGCGGCGCTGAAAACCCTCCACGAGCGGATCGTCAACAGTCTCTCATCGGGCTTGATGACCCTCGACACGAATGGGGTGATCACCTACGCCAATCCAGCCTCGAGCGAGATCCTCAGGCAGAATTCCGCTCTGGTTGGGGCGGATTTCGAAGACCTGCAACTCTGTCGGCCCTCTCCCCACTTCATTGGACGTTGGGAATGTGACCTGACACCAATCGGAGAAGACCTGAGAGTTCTTGGCCTCTCCACCGCTCCGTTGCACGGCCCGAAAGGAACTGTCCTAGGTGACATCGTCATGTTCCAGGATCTGAGCTCGATTCGAAACATCGAACGGCAGCTTGCGCAACGAGACCGCCTCGTGACTGTCGGTCGTTTTGCGGCCAGCATCGCTCACGAGATTCGAAACCCACTGGCGTCGATTTCTGGTGCGGTCGAGATGCTATCGGCTGTGCAAGGCAGCGAAGAGGACACTGCGCTTTCGAATATCGTTCTCACAGAGATCACTCGTCTCAATAGCTTGGTGCAGGCGATTCTGAGCTATGCGGGCCCAAGGAATCTGGTGCGCACGCGATTCAACCTGATCGAGTGGGTCCGTGACACGGCGTTACTATTCGGCAACGACGACAACTACGACATCGACCACGACCTGTTGCTGCCAAGTCATGCGATCATTTTCGTAGGCGACCCTGATGGGATCCGACAAGTCCTCCTGAACGTCTGGCAAAACGCCGCGCAGGCTTGTATCGGGGAGCGCTGCAGAATCCAGACCCGAGTGAGCCAGACGCAGGACATGACCCACATCGTCATCTCTGATGATGGTCCGGGGATTTCTGCGGAGCATCGTGCGTCGCTGTTCGAGCCGTTCTATACAACCAAGCCCTCCGGCACTGGCCTCGGGCTAGCAACCGCGTACCAAATTGCTTTGGAGAACCGAGGCAACTTGCGGTTGCTCGATTCGCAGGAAGCCGGCTATGGAGGGGCCTGTTTCGAGTTGGTCCTTCCCGCCTCGGCGAGTGGCCAGCATCAACGTCTCGAGCTGTCCTAAGGGTCTCCAATGAACGCAGAACCGCAGAAGCCCCGATTGCTGCTGGTCGACGATGAAGCGAGCCTACGGGAAATGACGCGAATCCTCTTAGGGCGAGAGGGTTTTGACGTGGTGACTGCGGCCAGTGGTGAGGAAGCGCTCGTCAAGCTGGAGGGCGAAGGGACCTTCGACCTAATCCTAACTGACCTGCGTATGACTGGGTTGACGGGCTTGGACGTCCTGTCGGCGGCAAAGCGCCGCGACCCGAGCACGCAGGTCATCATGATGACTGCGTACGCCAGCTCGGAAACCGCCGTGGCGGCAATGAAGAGCGGGGCGTACGACTACATTGAGAAGCCGTTCAAACGCGAGGCCTTAGTCGTCCTACTGCTCAAAGCCCTCGAAAAGCGGCAGCTCATGCAAGAGAACTTCATTCTCAAGCGAGAGGCAGCGAGCCGTACAAGCTTCGGCAGAATGGTGGGCAAGAGCCCAAAGATGAAGGGGCTCTTCAGCTTGTTGGAGCGGGTCGCTGGAGCACGTACGACGATACTCATCCAAGGTGAGTCGGGCACCGGCAAGGAGCTGGTCGCTCGGGCGATCCACGAGAACTCCCCGCGTGCGGATCGTCCCTTCATCGCGGTGAATTGCGGTGCGATCCCGGAACAGCTGCTCGAGGGTGAGTTTTTCGGGCACATGAAAGGGGCGTTTACAGGTGCCCATCGGGACAGAGTCGGGCTCTTCATGGCCGCCGACGGTGGAACGATCTTCCTCGACGAGGTGGGTGAGCTGCCGCTCCAAATGCAGGTGAAGCTCCTGAGGGTTTTGCAAGAGCGAAAGATACAACCGGTTGGCAGTGTGGTTGAAACGGTTGTGGACGTGCGCGTCGTGGCGGCGACCAATAAGGACCTCTTCGAAGAGGTACAAACCAAAAGGTTTCGTGAGGACCTCTACTATCGCCTCAACGTCATACAGCTCGAGGTGCCTCCGTTGCGGGAGCGGTCTGAAGATATCCCCCTGTTGATCCAGCATTTCTTGGGGAGGTTTTCGCAGGAACAGGACAAGCGAATCGAGGGGGTTAGCCCCCGAGCGATGGAAGTGCTGTTGAACTACTCATACCCTGGCAATGTCAGAGAACTCGAGAATATTATTGAGAGAGCGGTGACCCTGGAGTTGGACACCCTGATCTCGACAGAGGTGCTTCCCACCCCTATGATGAGAAAGGAACAGTTCCTGCGGTTGGCCTCCGACCTCGAATTGCCTGAAGAGGGACTCGAGCTCGAGCAAATGGTCGAGAATCTGGAACGCTCGTTGCTGCTCCAGGCCATCGAACGAAGCCAAGGGAATCGCACGGAGGCCGCAAAACTGTTGGGCATTTCCTTTCGTTCGATTCGCTATAGACTAGACAAGTACGGCATCTCAGCTGATGAAAGCTGAAACGGGAACAACCATGTACAAGTGCAGCAGACGCTCCTTCGGTTTCACGCTCATCGAGCTGATGATTGTGGTTGCGATTATTGGAATCCTCGCCGCTGTGGCGGTGGCGGGCTACAGCGCTTACATCGTCGATGCGCGTATCGGCGACGCTCAGACAATGATGGCGGAGATTCGGTCAAAGGAAGAGGCTTATTTCCAGAGTTGGGGTGCCTACAAGAGCACTGCGAACTTCAACCCCGCCACGCTGCCAGGCAACTCGACTGTGCAGTGGGATCGGACTGACGCTGACTGGCAGCTCTTGAACGTCGCGCCGTCTGGACCTCAGTTCTGGCAGTTCCAGGTGACCGCTTTTGCCCCAGACGACGGTGCGGCCAACGCTGCCCTCGTTGCGCGCCAAGTGGATACCAGCCGAGCCTGCTTCATTATCGAAGCGCGGAGCGACATGGATGGGACCCCAGCGGACTTCACGCAGTTGATCTCGGACAGTCAGAACCCGACGGTTGTCGTCCTGAACCGTGGATTCTAAGACCCTGTCGGCCGGGCTGTGTGGTGAGGCCGCAGCGGCTTTGGTTCTGCAGACATGCAGACTCAGCACTATGACTCAACTAGGAGGGGGTTCCGCTGTTCTCGAGCAGACGCTCCAACAACTGACGCCGTTTCCAGCGTCGGCGAGTGCTGATCGAGTGTCAACGACTTCATCCCTGGTGTCGTGAGGAACCCAGCGGCCAGTTAGAGTCCCCACGCGCTTTTTAGCGCCACATACTCGGCCGAGATCTTCGCGATCATTCCGTCCTTGCGGGTAATCGTCGCTTCTCGGTCGGCCAGTTTTGCCTTCAACGCGGCGACCTCGGCCTGCGGCTCCTTCTCGCGACTCGAACGTTTCTCCCTGTCGAACGCTTGTGGGGCGTTCTCGAAGAGTTGCTTCTGCCAGTAGCAGAAGAGTTCGGTTGCACGTTCGCTGCCTCGCAGACGTCGGACACCGGCTTCTTGTCGAGGTGGTGGGGGTTCTATGGATCTTTCGCTTCGTTACACTTCGGCTCCCACCTTGTTGTGCCGCAAACACTGACCGAGAGCAATTCCTCCGAATACACACCCAGAATTGGCCGTAGTTGGCGATGTCGGTACTGTCTCGTGGGGCTGGCCATCGCCTTGACAATGAAGAGGTGGGCAGCTCCCTACTGACAATTATTGTCAGGTGCCTGCCGCACAACGGCAGCGCAGGAGGCTCAAGGAGCCACACCGCTCAGCGAAAAGCAGGTGAATCCTTGCCCTTTGACCCTGGCACGCTTCTCGCAAAAGAATCCCTGCACGAGTGAAATTCTCGCACCCGAACCGGCTTTACAGCCCACAAAAGGAGAGCATTCAATGCTGAAACGACTCAAGAACAGGTCTGGATTTACTTTGATCGAGCTGATGATCGTCGTCGCGATTATCGGAATTCTCGCGGCCGTAGCAGTCCCGGCATTTTTGAAGTACATTCGGGACTCCAAGACTGCCGAAGCTGAGGAGAATCTCAAGGCGATGGGTGAGGGGGCCCTTGCTTACTATCAGGAAGAACATCCTGACACGACCGGTCTGTCGGTTCTCACTCGTCAATATCCGCCCGATGACGGCTCCACGGATGCTTTTAGTGGTGGCGGTGACAAGATCAGCCTGAAGGCCTTCGATTGGAAGGCGGTGCCTTGGAGTGACCTCCGCTTCAGCATCTCCAAGCCCAGTTACTATCAATATGTCTACACTGGCGGCACGAACACCTTCACTGCTGACGCCTATGCAGCCCTCGATGGCAATAGTGCGGCGGACTCACACTTCCAGATCAACGGTTCCGCCAGCACTGACAACGACCCCTTCCTGAGCGCGATCATCACCATCCTCTAATCGAGATTCCTCGCAAAGCAAAGAAGGGCCTTTAGGGCCCTTCTTTGCTTTATTCTGCCGGAGCGGTACAGTTTCCTTCGACGAGCAAGGTTGGCGGTGCCTTCTTCTAAACGCTCAAATGCGTGCAATCCCTTTGAGCACTGCCACGCCGGGACTATGACCATGCACAGAACCACGAGCCACCAAGGGTTCACACTTATCGAGCTCATGATTGTCGTAGCGATCATCGCGATCATGGCAGCGGTGGCCATCCCGGTCTACCTTGAATACATTCGCGACGCCAAAAAGACCGAAGCGGATGAGAACCTACGAGCGATGGGCGATGGGGCGATGGCTTACTACTATTCTGAGGTGGTCTCTGCCGACGGTTTGACGGTGACTTCCAAGGATTATCCAACGGTGACGACAGGCGACGAGGAATGTACTCTTGGTGCAGATCCAAACGGGTACAAGGTCGACCCGCAGTTGACGCCTTGGGGCAACTGGATCTGGCAGGATCTCAAGTTCAGCATCGTGCGACCGCATTATTTCCGCTATTGCTACGTGAATGGGACGTCGCCGCAGTCGTTTGTGGTTCGTGCCGAGGCCGCACTGGACGGTGCCGGCCCTGTTGACACACAGTTCTGCCTCCAGGGGTACACGGCGGCCTCAGGCGATCCATTCGTCAGCGTCCCGCTTGAACTCGATGTCTCATTGAGCTGCGGTGGCCCCTAGCCCAGAAGCTAGCACCATGTACGTTCCCTCACGGCCCGTGTGAGATCGAGCGATGGCAGACTCTACCCACTCCCCGATTCGCGGCACTTTGCTCTTCGCAAGTGTGGTGTTGCTCTTTCTGAGCTCCATCAACAGCGCTCTTGATGCACGGCGAGTGCATCTGACAGTCGAGCAATCGCAAGTGAGCGTGTTGCCCGATGAGGAAGTGCTCGAGGCGCTTAGTCTCGGGTACAAGACATTCTGGGCCGACGTGATCTGGATTCGGGCCCTACAGTACCGTGAGAAAGGCAATAGCCGACGGCTCGTGCCACGCTTTGCTGATGCCATCTTGCACCTCGACCCTGCCTTCAAGGCAGCCTATCGATGGGCTGGCACTACGCTGGTCTTCGCGAATGGCATTAGCCAAGAGGGGGTCACCAAGGCGAACGAGTATCTCGAACGTGGGATGCAGCAGTTCCCAGAGGATCCGTACTATCCCTACACCGTCGGGACGAACTGGGCGCTCTTCTACCCCGCAAAAGACAAGCGGGAGAAGACCGAGATGAAAGAGAGAGGGATCAAGTATTTGCAAATTGCAATGCAGATGCGTGGCGCCCCGGAAAATATACCCATGTTGATCGCTGGGCTCATGGACAAATCCAACCCTGGCGCGAAGCTCGACTTTCTCGAGCAGGCCTACGTCTCCGAGTCGGACCCCGAGGTCAAACGCTCCATCGAGCGCCGCATCGCTGGTCTCGGAGACATCGACCATGAGCGAGCGTTCGAGCGGTCGAAGAGACAGCGTAGTCGGTGGGTTCAGGCCAACTACCCCTTTGTACTGCCAGGTCTTGCCTACCAGTTCGGGCCCCGAGCCTCGTTTTTCCGATAGTCGACGCCCTTTGCCGCTGGGCGCACAGCATTGTGGACGCTCCCGTCGTGATTGGGCTGGTTTCATCAGTGGACATTCCCTTGACCCTCGAGGTGGGACTGGTGCTCGCGGTCCTGTCGAGCCGCGTCATCGTGGGGTGCCTATTCGTCCCACTGTTCGGCCTCGACGTGACGTCTCGGGGCGTCGTCGGTATCGTTCTGGCCAGCGCGTTGTCTTCACTCATTTCGGCGCAGGCAGTGGGCCTGTTGTCATTGGGGAGCGGGGCGCTCGTTGCCCTTGTGCTTCGGGAAGTGTTGCTCGGCGCAGCGCTTGGGCTCTCGATTCGCGTCGTACTTGCAGTAGCGGGGGTCGCCGGCGGTATGGTGGATGGCGCGATTCCAGGTTGGAGGGTGAGTGGCTTTGCCTCGACGAACCCGACTGGACCGACGTCGGTGCTCTATGTCTCGACGTTCATGGTCGTGCTGGTGGCGCTCGACGCCCACGTCTTTATTTTCGAACAGCTCGCCCATTCCTATGGGTGGATGCCCATCAGTCCGGATGTGCCTGCTCGACTTGGACACCTCATCGACGGTCCCTCAATGATATTCGGCGTGGCGCTTTCGGTGAGTGTCCCAATCTTGCTGGTTGGGAGCCTCGTCGAAATCACGTTTGCGATGGCCAGCCGCTTTTCGCGAGGGGTAGCTGGAGAGAATCTGATCCGAGGTTGGGTCATCATGGTCTTTGTCCTGGTGACCCTCTTCGAGGTGATTCGCCTCCTTGCAGCGTGGTTCTTCGAGACTTCTGCTGGGCCGCTGATTTAGTCCCTCACTCCTCTAGGTGACGTTGAGCCAGTGCGAGTGCAATGATGCGCTTCACCTCTTTGAGCTTGTGCAAGTCGTCGAACGCTTCGTCCTCGAGCTCGTCGACGTAGCTTGGGTCTAACTCGAGTGCTCGCGTGATGGCGCTGGTCGCCGCACCATACTTGTGCTGACTCGCTAGGGTCCGACCGAGGGCGAAGTGCACGTCGGCCTCGTCGGGCGCCAGGGAGCAGGCGTGCTGTAGGTCGACCAGTGCGCGCTCGAGCAACCCTTTGTGGTGCAGCGCGAGCCCTCGGTTGAGGGTGGCCCTGACGCAGCCACCATCGAGGTTCAATGCTCGATCGAAGTACAGGATCGACTGGTCGAGTTCATCTCGTTCCAAGGCGATGCACCCCAGATTTAGATAGACTTCCGCGATCCCCCCATCGAGCTTGCGGGCGAAAGAGTAGTCTCGGTGGGCGCGCGTCAAGTCTCCCAGCTCGTAGAAGGCATTCCCTCTGTGAATCCAGTGCTTGGGATTGGCTCTGTCCAGTAGGCAACACGTCGAAAAGTCCGCGAGTGCCCCGACATAGTCCTCGTTCCTCAGTAGCAACTCGCCTTTGAGGGTGAGTGCGTCGATGGAGCGGTGGTCTTTTTCGTAGCCGTTCTCCAGAACCTCGAGGGCGAGGGACTCCATCTGCTCCTCGACGAGGAGGGTGGCATATCCCACGACCACGTCACTTGGCGCGTCCAGTTCGGTGGCCCTCTTGTACGCCGTCAGCGCCTGTTCAACATTTCCCAGTCGATGACAGTGCCGTGCCTTCGCTGCCCAGATCTGTGGTTCATCCATTGCCAGCGAGAATGCCCGTTCGAACTCGGCCTTTGCACGGCTGTCATCACCGAGGAGGGAATAGCACTCTCCCCTTCCTGTGTAGGCTAGAGCGCAAGTGGGATCACGAGAGAGCAGGTCATCAAGAAGCCCGAGTGCTGCCTGGAAACTTCGTTGTTCAACGAGTGTTCTCGCTCGGAGGATTTCTTTATTTTCTCCGTAATGGTGTGAATCCACACTCACCATTCTCTCACACACCGAATCGCAGGTTGGCTCACGCAAAGTGGGAATGTGATTCTGAGATTTTACCACTCTTTCTCTCATCCATTTCTCACCAACAACAGAACACAACAAGTGCAAATGATGAGTACATGAAGAGAGCAAGGAGGGCTCACTCTCTATTGCCATCCTAATGAGAGAACTTGCACTCTCGTGATTTCCGCATTGATCTTCGAGTCGCGCCGACACGATGAGTATTAGTGGGTGTTCTGGGGTCTGCTCTCGGGCGGCTTCCAAGTCATGGAGAAAGTCGAATGCGAGTCCTTGGTTTCTTGCCTTCGCCACCCCCCAAAAAAGCCTCGGTAGACCCCACTGGGGAAACAAACCCAACACCGCCCCTAAATCTTCGATGGCATCGATGTATCGCTGTTGCACAAACGCCGCGAAGCCTCGAAAAGCAATGGCCTCTGGGTTGCCAGGGTCCTGGCAGAGGACGACCTCGAGGTGTTCTTCACCAAGCCCAGCCTCACCAGACTCAATGAGCATCTCCGCCGCTCGCTGGTTGGCTTCGAGATTTTCGGGGTCGATGGCCAGTATCGTCGCTTGACAACGGAGCGCCGCGTTCCAACTCCCTTGTTGAGAGTGCACGGCCGCCAACCCAGCCCAGGCCTCGACGCAAGCATGCTCGACGGCGATGGCTTGCTGATAGCAATGCTTGGCCTCATCGAGCCGGCCGAGCTCAGTCATTACGTGCCCGGCGTTGAATCGCGAGTGCACCTGGTTGGGGGCAAGCGCCGAAGCTCTCATGAAGTCGTCCAATGCCCTCTCGGCCTGCCCCAAGTCGCTGTAGACCGTTCCTCGGTTGATAAGGAGCGTCGCGTCGTTGCGCATCAAGGAAGCCGCGCGGTCCAAGTCGGCGAGCGCCCGCCTCGGGTCGCCGAGCTCCCTGAAGCACAGCCCTCTCCACTTGTAGGCCTCGAAGTTCGAGGGGTCGGCTTTCAGGCTCTCGTCGAAATACCCCATGGACCGATCGACACGTCCATCTCGAAGGGCGAGAAAGCCGCGATAGCACAGGACCCTGCTGTGATTGCGCTCGAGCACTTCGGCCATCTTCAAGTAGCGACGGGCTGATGTGTCGTTCCCCAACATCAAGTGGCACAACACGATCTCTACGAGCAACGCGGTGTCTCGTACCCCTCTCTCGTACACGGCGCCCAATATTTCCAGTGCCAACGCCGGCTCGCCTTTGGCGATCCACTCAATGGCGCGCTGCACCTCTGCTGTTTCAGTTCGTTCCTCCATGCTCCTCACTCATCGACCCAATTGCAGGCCGCTTGTCTGCAGACATCCCCAGCTCACGTGGCTGAGCACGAACAGGTCGTGCGGTCCTGTGCTGGCCGTTGACCGATCCCCAGAGTCTTTCGCGGACCGCACACCGCTAGACGATCAAGTCCGCTTGATTGATTGCTGTGCGAGAACATCTGTCCATCGACTGTGGCCACTGATTTTCGCTCGCCGGTCGACAACAAGTCGAATCCCGTCGTTCGCTGCTGAGCAGAGACATCGTTTCGCTCGAGTTGTTGCGCGCTTCCTGCGCGCAACCCTACGGGTTTACACGACTCTTCGTCATCCCGGGCTCCGAACTCTATGTGGTTGGCCTCTGAGCGAAAGACCCTTGTCTCTGCAAATGGCCGCCAACTGCATCGGTTCTGCGTTGCCTTCGAGGCGAAATTCGAGCGTTTTGGGGGCAAAGTGGGCGATGCGAAATCCCCATTCCAAGTTTCTACACAGGTCACGGAGGGACGTCCCTTTGTGCTTAGCTTCTTTTCGGATCCGCCTGGTTGGCCGCCAAGCGCGCACACATCGCTCCGTGCGCCATCGGCATTGCCTTCGCGCTGCTCTGTCTTGGCTCTTATCGGGGAATTGGTCAGCTGAACGCAGGGACTTGGCGCCTCAAGAGCTTTCATTTTGTCTTTTCGGTGTGGTGGGTTACGCCGCAAACGTCCTCGTCAGTAAGCTCCCGCCAAGGTGTCGTGTAAACCCGAAGAGTTGCGCGCGACAACTTGCCTAGCCTTGCTCGAACGGTCTCGAGGGCTTGGCTATTCGACGATTCCAATGCGACGGGTTACGCACGTCGCCGCGGGTCGCGGAACCGCCGCGATTGCCGACGCAGGCCTGTCCGCTCGCTCGCTTCGGGCGAGTAGGGCCCCAAATGCGAACAAAACCCGCTCGAGAGCTGGGGCACACCAAGCGCCTCGGCTCGAGTTCGCGATGTCACGACTCGAGCCATGAGTTCGCACGCCGAAAGCTCAGCGTAGCCAAGAGACCCAACCAAACGGAAAGCTTGGCAGGCTGCGCGAACTTTGCGGCATAATCAGGATGCCGAGGGTGTAGGGGTCCCCCCAAGTCAAACTGCTCGTCGCCATCGAGCTCCTGTCGCGGGGCATCTGCTCATCGTCATTGTCGTGTACCGCGATTGTGAAGCCCGTTCCCATCCAGCGTCCTTCGAACGTTTCCATGCCGTCCTCTGAGAACACCTCAGCAGGGACGAGGACTTCCACATCATAGCCTCGGTCTGTGCGCTTCGTGCCCACAAGCAGCACATCACTGATCTCCGCTGATGATTCGACTCTGGGCAGAAACTGATAGGTGCAGGCTTTCCCATCGGTGAGGCCAACCGCGAAGTTGAAGAGCTTCTCGTCCGCTTCGTGGCGAATGGGATCTTCGAGGTAGACTCGTCGGTATTCTTCCGCCGAGGCGTCATTTCCATCCACGCTCAGCCCGCGGGCGAGGTCGAGCCAGAGCTCGATGCGGTCAGCTCGGGTGATCCCTTTCCTGTCGCTGCAGTCGGTCTCGATGATGCTGTCATCGGTGACGGCAATGGCAAGGAAGAGGCCGTCCTCCGACCACAGGGAACGCACGGAGAACTCCAAGTCGTCTCGTCCTTTCCATGTGGTCTTGCCATGGACGAGCATCTCCTGCTCGCTGAACCGTTGTGGGAGGATCGATTGCCACGAATCATCGTCGAGCAGGCCATCGACTGCCGGAGGTTGGGATGTCATCGGGGCCTCAATAATCGAGAATGAGACCTCTCGTTGGTGGATTGGGTAGCCTGGCTCGAGGGGATGCGCAGAGTACGAGCGCTTGCCCAGCAACCGTGCAAAATCATACTCTTTCGTATGCTCGGAAGGGCCCTGTGCCCACCCACTGCTCTCGAGATGACGTTCGACTCGCAGCCCAGTCCTAGCTGGGGCGAGCTCGAGCCAGTCACATTCGCGCGCGAACCAGCTCGTGCCCCACGACTCACAGACCTCGATCTGGCCGTCCGTCACGGCCAACGTCTGGGTTGGTGCCGCGGCTTCGGCCTGAACGCTTCCGATGCGGCAGTAGGGACAGAGCATCCCATTGGGCACCTCGGCCACGATCTTCGGGCCCAAAGTGCCATCGCCGAGTTCGGTTGAGGCAAGAGCGACGAGCAACGAGCTGATATGCTCGTGCTCATCCGTGGAATCGGGTGGGGACCCGACGTGCGCGGCTATATCTATCAGACCATCGCCGTCAAAGTCTCCTTGAACTGCGCGAAATGTCGTGAGGTGTTTTTTCTGTAGGTGCCGGTCGAGGACCGTCTCGATCGAGACGTCTGTTGAAGGTTGGGGGTGTATATTGGGAGTCGGATCGTCGGCATTGGAGGGCTTCGCCAGGAGAAACATCCCGAGCGACCCCATCACGAGCCAAACGAGCCAAGCGTTTGAATTCGGGAGCCACATCATGGAGGGGCCTTCGATATCTCGAGCCCCACAAGAACCAATGAGGTTGGGAGGACACTGTTGTTGCGACGGCATTCGTAGAAACGAACCCCGCTCGAACCAGCTGAAGTACGGTCAATGGCAAGGTAAGTATCATTACTAGGCACATAGGCCGGATCCTTCCTATCGAGCGCAACCGCTCTGCCTGGCGTCCTCCCCGGTCCTCTTTGATCTCCTGCGGAGCGTTGGGTTCCGGGAAAACACGTCCCTTGTCTTCGGGACGCGGAGCCAAAGTGTATCCCTGAGGGCTAGCCAGAAGGACGATCGCGTTCAGATTCAGGCCTTGCACGGTGCCACCGGCAAGCGTCCAGACCCAACTGCAGAGAACGACCTAGCCCTCTTTGAGATCTCTCAAAGAAGCAGCTGTCCTTTGCTTCTACTGACAGCCACCTACCTGAATGTCGCATGCGCGCACTGGCGCTGTCAACGCCTCATCCTCCTATTTTGTAAATGTTTTCTGGTCCTGTACAATTCGACGCGGTGCAGGCTTCCCATTGCAGTCCGACGTCGTTCGTCCTTCGACCAACGACGAGATTTCGAACGGATAAACCCTGCAGGAGAACTGACGACGGAGCGACCAATGAAAAGCCAAGCTATGTGTTCGCGCGCACTTACCTTGTTAGCTGGCATGCTGGCCTTTTCCGCGATCGCGCTCGCACCAGAGCTGGCGGTCTCGGAGACGTTGAGGGCCTCTGGATTGAAGCTTCGCCTCGAAGGACAGTTTGACCATGAAGCCTCTAACGCCCCGCTGATTGAGGCCCCCGTACTCGTCTCATTGCTCTTCGAAGACCTCGACGCGAGCCTACAAGTTCTGCGGTTGGATGCAGGTGCGGCCCCTGAATCTGGTGTAACGAAGGTCGACGCCGCAGAGTTGCTCGCCGATTGGGATAGCCAATTTCTTGAGGGCGGTCCTCTCGTGAAGGTCGAGGTGCACGAGCAAAGAACCGTCAGCATCGGCGGAAACTCCGTCGAAGTGACCTATGGAAAGCTTCGGTTCCAAGGGCGAGTGGGGCGCTTCTACGGGTTTACTGCGGCCCAGCTAGCGGCCGCCAAGGGTGATGCTGTGGACTGGAACCAGTTCGCCTTCTTCCTTCTATGCGAAGGCCCAGAGCCACAAGACGAAGCCCTTGAGGCTCTCTTCTCCCAGGCACTGAATGGCTTGAAGGTCGTCTGGTAGACACCGCCCACACGCTCGAACCTAGCGATTGTTCACGGTTTGAATTGTTCTCGCTCAGCCACCAACCACGCACTCTAGGCTGTCCAGAGCGCTCTTGGCAGGCGGAAGGTCTGTTCTCGCGGTCGAAGAGTCCGAGGGTCGACGTACGCTCCGGGCGCATTTACACTGCCTCTCCATGCTCTTGCATGGGATTGTGAGCGGCGTCCCAAACCCCTGAGCCCGCAAGTGCTTACCTTTCGAGCATCACCCCGATGAGCCCAACCGTTCCCAGCATTCCTGACGGCCCTATCGGACGTGGATATGTGTGCAGCGGACTTATCGGCACTGGCGGGATGGGGGAGGTTTACTTCGCAACGGATCCGACCTCAGGTCAGCCTGTCGCTCTCAAACTGATCCGGGCCGACCGAGCTCAAAGGGCTCGGGCACTGAGGCGGTTTACGAGGGAAGTACGAGCCATGGCTCGGCTCGAGCACCCCTCCATTGTCTCCGTCTACGACTATGGCGTTCACCTCGACGCTGCGGGCATTCGCAGACCCTTCTTCGTCTTGGAGTTCGTCGACGGACCGAGTTTCCGCGACTACATCAAGACAAATCCCTCGCTCGAAGACGTCATCCCGATCTTCGACCAGATCCTCTCAGCGTTAGCCTACGCGCACGCCCGAGGAGTCATCCACCGAGACCTCAAGCCCGAGAACGTGCTCCTGGCACAAGCGCTGGATGGCACCATCGTTCCCAAAATCCTCGATTTTGGCATCGCTAGGATGGTCGATGACGACATTTTGGACGACGAGACGGTTGCACGGCTCGAGCTCGAACTCGCCGAGTCGAACGACGCTCACCACCGACTGGTCATCGACAGCCTGAGCACTGTGGAGTTCGCGGTCACCTCGCGGCGCTGGCCGACCGAAGACCCGAATGGTTTGGACTCGTCATTGATCGACGAGGAGGCCACTGACGAACTCGCCCTGCCGCACGATGCTGCGGCTCGACTGACCCACGTCAATCAATGTGTCGGCACTCCGGCCTACCTCGCGCCGGAGCAAATCCGCCCAAGAAGGCACGGGGTCGGGCCTGGAAGCGATCTGTACGCAGTAGGGGTCATGCTCTTCGAGGTCATCTGTGGACATCGGCCGTTTCGAGCGCGAACCCCGAAAGAGCTGCTGAAGATGCACCTCGTCTCTCCAGTCCCTGAGATCATCCCACAGGATGGGGAGAACCTCCCAGACGGGCTAGCGGACTTGGTGCGCGCGCTGCTGAACAAGCATCCACACAAACGGCCCTCGATGGCCGCCGATGTGCGGCGTGTGCTTCGTGCGATCATGAGTGGGCGCGGGGTGGTTCCGCCTAGCGTGCCAGCGTTCGAGTCCAAGAGAGTCGCCGCATCGAGCATCTCGATTCAGCCGCTCTCCGTCCCCTCGGCCACTGGGGCGACCCAATCCAGTGGACGCGCGTCTGCTCGAATCAGTGCCGGATTGCTCAAGTTCCGCGAAGCACCGTTGGTCGGCAGGGAAGTGGAGCAACACGCGTTGTGGCAGCGGTTCGTCGACACGAACGACAGCGGCCGGGTACAAATCGTGCTGATCGACGGCGAGGAGGGAATTGGAAAGAGCCGGCTGGCCCGATGGCTGCGCGAGTGGAGTGAGGAGCAGGGGCTCGCCAGAACCTTCCTCGCCCCCTACGACGCTGGGCCTGGCGGTGGTGGCCTGCGCGTCGCGATCGAACGATACCTCATGTGTAGGCGCCTCGATGGCGAAGCCTTGCAGGGGCGTGTCTCAGACGAGCTCAAGCGGCTGGGGCTGACTGAGCCCTGGCTGGTCGCCGCTCTGACAAACTTCCTCCAGCCCAAGACCAGCTCGGGAGGGACCGTCGTTCAATCGCCTCGAATGAGCACTGCGCACGCGATCGTCGACAAGATGCTCGGAAAGTTCGCGATGGAGCGCCTCGTCGTCTTTCATATGGACGATGTGCATTGGGCGCCCGAGGAGGCTTTCGAGCTCATGCATTACTTGCTCGAGGGTCAAAACGTCACACCGTATCCCGCATTGGTCTTGGCCACCTTGCGCAGTGAGGAGCTCCTTACCAACCCTGAGCTCAGGATGGCCGTCGAGCGCCTCGAGCGCCATATGGATGTCTCGAGGCTGACGCTGGCTCCGCTGAAGAGGAACGACGTCGAGCGGCTGGTAGGCGCCCTCCTTCCGCTCACACGCGCCGCGGCCTCCGTCATCGCGGAGCGTTCCTCTGGGCACCCACTTTTCGCCATCCAACTCCTCAACGACTGGGTCGCCAGCGCTGAGCTGGTGCCAAGTCCCAACGGGCGTGGACTGGAGCGGGTTCATTCTCAAGCGGTCCCGACCCGCATCAATGAGGTCGTCGAACGCAGGATAACGACGTTCCTGAGTTCCTTCGAAAATCACCTCGGCCTCGACGCTGGCCGCGCACGCACCATCCTCGAATGGGCGGCGCTGCTCGGTGAGCCTGTCGATTTTCCATTGCTCTGCCAGGTTTCGAAGGATAACGAACGGGGGATTACGGTCGAGCACGTCGACATCGTCTGGGAGGCCGCGCTCATCGATGGACTCTGTGAAGAAGATCCCCTCGACGGAACCCTGCGCTTTGGCCACAGGATCATCGCCAATCAGCTTCTCGATTGGGCCCGACAACAGGACGACTACGGTGCACGTCACCAAGCCTGTGCGGATCGAAAACTGCGATTGGTGGGGAAGGACCCAGCACAGCTCCACTACGAGGTCGCTGAGCATCAGTTCGAGGCAGGATTGCGCACCCGAGGGTGGCGACATTTGGTCTACAGTGCTCGCTGCTCCCTCGACGCCAACCAAGAACGTCTCGCCCACAGCCGTCTGAAAAGAGCCATGGACCTCCTTTCGGCAGAGAGGACCAACGAGTCTGGAGGCGAGCCGATCGATGTGGGTCGGACCGAGCTGTTCGACGCGAGACGGGCCTTCGTGGATGCTTGCACGAGACTCAACCTCATAGAGGACGCAGAGGCGGAGCTTGATAAGCTGATCGATGAAACAGGCGACGAACGAATGCGTCTGGGCTGGGTCGCGCTGCTCGACGCCGAAATTCAGAACAAGCGCGGCCGAATCGACTTCGCGGTCAAGGGGTTCAAGGCTGCTCTCACGAACTTCGAGGCCGCGGGTTCTGGCCACGATGACGATCGCGCCAAAGCCATGCGTGGGCTGTGCAGAGCCCTCGCCCGAGGGGGACACCTCCTCGAGGCCCTCCAAGTTCTCGACGAGGTCGAACCTGTCGCCAGAAACAGCGGAGACGCGAATCTCGTCGCCGAGGTCTTGCTCACCCGTGGGGTGATCCTCTTTGACGACGGTGAACACGAGGCCTCCGAACACTCGCTCAGAGACGGGCTCGAGCTCTTCCTCAATCACTCGAACGTCCTCGGCGTCGGTGAGAGCTATCTTCAACTTGGACGGATCTGCCTGCTCCTCAACCGACTTGGAGAAGCTGAGGAGAACTTCGAAGCTGCCCGCTCGGCCTATAACATCATCGGGGACCGTCACGGCTTGGTCCAAGTCTTCAATGGGTTGGGTGAAGTTGCCAGGTCCAGAGGGCGATACGAGCACGCAGAACTCGCCTACTCACAGGCGCTCGAGCTGCTGGGTGAACGCGTGCTCGAAGAAGACGATGCCATCATTCGCACGAACCTTGGGCTCGTGCAGTTTGAGCGCTCGCGGTTCCAAGAAGCCAAGGCGACCCTGCACATGGCGGCGTCCTCGTTCCATCGGCTCGGCTTCCGCCCGTTCGAGGCGATCGTGTGCGGGCTGCTCGCCCGCGCGGAAGCGGAAACCGGCATGTTCGAGGCTTGCATGGGCTGGCTCACCTGCATCGAGGAGATCGGGCTCGATCGCGTCCCCGCCGATCGCGACTACGGCTCCGCGCTGGCCAGAGCGGGGGAGTTGGCCGTCGCTGCGGGCCACGACGAGCTTGGCCGAGTCTCCCTGGGACACGCCCGAGAGGTCTTCGAGATGCTCGGGGCCAGCGACCAAGTCGCCCAAATCGATGTTCTCGTCGAGTATTTGGACACTCACCGCCCAGGATAAGTTTTCTCGGCGATGTCTCACACGCAATCGGACCGCGCCCGAATTTCTCTTGCTGTCCGAAACACGGTCAGCGGTCTAGGTTATCGTTGAGCAAGAACCCATCCCCTACCATCCCTTTGCTTCAGTAGATACGCAGACTTTCAGCGAGCGGCACCAATCGCTCACTCGACAGGAGACAAGATGAGCAACCCAAACGATCCTTATGATGACACCCCAGACGACCCATTCGAGGAGAATCCTGACATGGAGTTTGCGGCGACCGTAGCGATGCCGGCGATCTCTGGCCCAGGACCGATGTCCACCCCGCAACCGAACGTACATCCGCAGCCTTCATACGGCCCACAGCCTCCCCAGTCGTCAGGGCCACCGTACGGCGGCGCGCCACAGCAGCAGGCTAACCCGTACGCGAGCAACCAACGCCAGTATGGGGGGCCGCAACGTTCGCAGCAGCCCGAGAAGAAAGGGATCGGTGTGAGCGCCATTCTCTCGCTCATCGCGGGAATCGGCGTCATTGCCTTTTTCTTCGTCCCTACGATCAGTGGCGCATACCTCACAGATGAGATCGCCGACGAAGCGAACTTCATCAATCCCAGGCTTCTCTTCGAAGAGGACAGCATCGTTCCCGACGACCAAAAAGCAGAGGTGGCAGTGAGCCGCGAGCTCCTCGAGTCCATTGGATTCGATGATTTCTATCGCTCGCTCCATGAGGTTCGAGACCACCGAGACCACGCGCAAACCCTCGTCCGCGAATATGGCATCAGCAGTTTCCAGTTCATGAGGTTCTTTCAGATCTTCGACTTCAACTCGGCGGTGATCGAAGTCGACCGGGAGACCAAGGGAGGTGCTCGAGGGATTTGGATCGGAATGTTTTGGATTGGACTGTCAGGGCTTCTGGCCGTCGCCTTTGCCGTGATGCGGGGACTGCGAGCGCTAAACGCCTTTCAAATCGCCTGGAACGGCCTCTTTGGGCTGCTCTGGCTGTTGTCGGGATTGGGGATGCTGCTTGTCGACGAGAGCAAAGAGGTAATGGGGGTGCATCTTCAGCCCTTCATGCAGGCAGGAGTCATCGTCTTCATGGCCTGCGGGGCGTTGATGTGGATTTCGGCGTTCACGGGTCTGTCGACTCGCAACTGGTGGAAGGCGCCGCTCTTTGGCCTGTTGTTGCTCGTCGTCTTTTCGGCGTCCATCGGCCTACCGATGTTCCTCGTCATGGGATGAATCCTGCCCGAACCATGGGAAAGGCGGTCCTTGGGCCGCCTTTTTCATGGTTCGTCGATTTGGTCATGTTGCGTCAATCGGGGGCCGTCACGCGGGTGATTTCTTTCACCGTGGTCACACCGTCGTACATTTTGCTGATTCCGGCTTGACGCAACGTCTTCATGCCCAATCGAATGGCTTCCGATTTCAGCTCCGCGGTGGAGTATCCCTGAAGGACGAACTGCTTGATCTCATCGGTCAGCGCGAACACTTCGTAGAGCGCAATGCGGCCGCGATAGCCGGTGTCCGAACAGTTCTTGCAGCCCTTTGCCTCATAGAGGGGCGCGCTGCCAATCACCTCTTCTGGGACCTGTAGCGTGCGCAAAGCATCGACGTGAACGTCGTCGACCTCCTTGCATTCGACGCAGAGCCGGCGAGCGAGTCGCTGAGCGACGATCAGGTTCACGGATGAGGCGACGAGAAAGGGCTCGATGCCCATGTTGAGCAATCGGCTGACGGTCCCCGGCGCGTCGTTGGTGTGCAGCGTGGATAGCACCATGTGCCCGGTGAGCGCCGCCTTGACCGAAATCTCTGCGGTCTCGAAGTCGCGAATCTCCCCGACCATGATGATGTCGGGGTCTTGCCGGAGAAACGAGCGCAGTGCCGCAGCGAAGTTCAAGCCGATGCTGTCACTGATCTGCACTTGGTTAATTCCGCGGAGGTTGAACTCGACGGGGTCCTCCGCGGTCGAGATATTCTCGGTGACCGTGTTGAGCTCGCTGAGCGCGGAGTAGAGGGTGGTAGTTTTCCCGGAGCCCGTCGGGCCGGTGACGAGCACCATTCCGTACGGTCTGTGGATCGCCTCTTGGAACCATGCCAGGGGCTCGACCTCGAATCCCAACTTGGTCATGTCAAGCTCGAGGTTGCTCTTGTCGAGAAGTCGCATGACGACCTTCTCGCCGAAGAGGGTAGGCAGGACCGAGACGCGGAAGTCCATCTCCTTGCCATGTCCGATTCGCAGCTTGATGCGCCCATCCTGCGGCAATCGCCGTTCGGCGATATCGAGGTTGGACATAATCTTAATGCGGCTCGTGATGGCGTTCTTGAGCTTCAGAGGAGGCGTCATGACCTCATGGAGCACGCCGTCAATCCGATAACGCACGCGGAAATTGCGCTCATAGGGTTCGATGTGGATATCGGACGCCTTCTTGCGAATGGCGTCGAGCAGGATCGCGTTTACCAAACGGACGACCGGGGCTTCTTCGGCTGCGTTCTGGAGATCCGTGACGTCCAACGGGTCATCGTCATCACCGAAGGAGATGTCGTCGGCGTCGAAGCCGTCGAAGAACTCGTCGTAGTCGTAGTCCGGCTCGCTCTCGTAATAGCGGTTGATGGCATCGCGGATGGCCTGCTCGCCGGCGACGACCACCTCGATGTTGTAGCCCGTCAGGAACTTGAGGTCGTCGATCGCGTAGATGTTCATCGGGTCGACCATCGCGACGATCAGCGATTGTCCGGCGCGGTTGATCGGCAGGCAGGTGTGGCGTTCCGCGACCTCTTTGGGGACGAGGTCAAGGATCTCTTGGCTGACCTCCTCTAGGTCATCGAGGTTGACCGACGGAACCCCGAATTGCTTGGAGAGGAAGTTGGTGATCTCGCTTTCATCGAGGTATCCGAGCTTGGCGAGCTGTCCAGAGAGAGACTTTCCTCCGGATTTCTTCTGCTCGGTCCTGGCTCTCTCGAGTTGAGCGTGTGAGATCAGCTGGGAGCGCAGCAGGAGCTCACCGAGACGCGCATCACCATTCGACATATATCACCTCGTCTTGGGTCACTCTGACTTCTTTCCGGCCGCCGTTGTTGTGGCTCGATGGAGCCAAACAGCGACGTTATTGCCGCTCAATTGATCGTCCCGAACCTGCGACCTCGTTGCCTTGATGGCCCGAAATCCTTCATCTCGAACAAGAAAGGCGTGGAGATTGTCGGCCCTGTTCGACAGCTCCGCGAATGTACCAACGCGCTTGACGAGGGTCAACGAAATGGGTGGTCAGAGTGGTCAGACCGCCCGCATGTGAGACCTGCTCAGCGTTGCCGTCGAAGCGTATTGAGCATGTCCTTGATCTCGGCCTCAGAGATCACTCCCTTTTGAATCAAGGCCATCACGGTGGCACGGACCAGGTGGTTGCTCGAAACGTTGAAGGGGAAATGGTCCTTCTTTGGCCGTCCTTGCAGGGAAAGGTCCGCAACATATCGAATCGTCGAGGTTTCCGTCCGCGCTGTGGGTGCCTGCAGGCGACTCGTCGAAGGACTGTTCTTGACGCCGTCATCGTCCAGATCGAAATCCCCCAGGTCGCTCCAGTCGTCACCGAGACCGAGATTCGATGCAACGTTGTCGCTCTCGGTCGCCAGCGAAGTCATCGGCTCAGAGGATGGGCTCTTGCGGACCGTCGTCGGAGTCCTCGCGAAGTCGGCTTTTGCGAGATCGGACGGAAGCTCCGTTCCAGCAGGTAGGGTCATTTTACTGTGGACATCATCACTCCTGACCTTCTCGTTACCGAGCGACAGTTCGAGGTCCCCAAAGTCCAGAGTGAACTCTCCCAGTCCCCCTTCTTTGCTCTTTGCCGCGGGAGGCACGGGCCTCGTTTTCGGCGGAGCCTTTGGCTCCTCGGCTGGCATGAACTTCGACACACCTTTGTCGAAAAGCCCGTCCAACATGTCACCGAGCTCATCGTCTCCGCCTAAGTCCGAGGTCTTGGCGGTTGGCGTGTGCGGCGCGCCTGCGCTTGGGTACGAGCGAGCGAGGGCGTGTTTGATGTCAGAGGGACCGGCGAGCAGCTGGAACACAGGGAATCCGCTGGCCTTGCTCACTTTTTCGATGGCGTCGATGTCAAGTGGGTTGGCCATGGCGACGTAGAGCTTTCGCTCGCCGTCCTCCTCGGTCAACCCGAGCGCCATCAATCGAAACTCGATCGCCAGATCGCGAGGAATCAGCTCGAGAATCTTCTGGTTTGCCTCAAATTCTTTGAGCGACACACATGGCAAGTTGAGCTGTTTGCTCACCGCCACGATCGCTCGCTCCTCGCTGACCAACCCTTCCCCGAGCAGCACGTCGTAGAGCGTGCGACCGGTACTTTTACAAATCTCCGATGCCTTCTCCAAAGTCTCCTGGTCCAGCAGACCTTTGCGCAGGAACATCTGAGAGAGCTGTCGATCTTCGAGCATCGCTTTGGTTTTCCCATCAAGAAACGAGGGACGTTGGCGCAATGTATCAGCCACGAGCCGCCAACGCTAACGTTTGTAGAGGAGTTGGCTCTCGTCCTCTGCGAAATGCTTTTCGCAGGTGCGTCCGCAAGGTTCCAGCCCCTTTGCGCTGGGTACTCGACTCTTTCCCATCGACGAAACGTCCAGAAAGCGAGACGAACACTCAGCCTCGGCCAGTCTCGCCGCTTCGAGTGTCCAACCAACGCCGCAGCTCGTCCATTGAGCCATTACGGGAGTGAAACGCGCAAACCCAATCAGCATAAGCCCCCGCTTGGCGTCGAATGTTCGTGGCATGTTCGCTGCACGCAAACGGCCCAGGTTCGAGCCTTCGAGGAGAATCATGACCCATCGACACGCCTTCGCGCTCAAGAATAGCCCCGGACGTCTGATGACGACCGCTGGAGCACTCTGTTTGGTCATCGGCATGGCGCTTTTCATCCTGGACGGGAACCCGCGCGCGACGCTCTCCGCGTTTGGCGCCGCCGACCTTCTGTCCGTTTTTGACGGCATCGCCGAGTTCAAGCTCGTGACGGTCGCGATCTTCTTTGCTTACCCCGCGCTCTTCGCGCTGTCGCTTGTCGGGGAGTCTTGGTCCGACGGCCGTTTCTTCTCCTGGCTCGGAAGACGAGTGAGCGGCAGCCTTTGCCTCTTTTGGTCCTCCAACATCGCTTTGATCTTGGGGCTGAACGCATACCAGGGCCACACCCGTGCAGGATGGCTGGTCGTGGCAGCCGTTGGCTTTGTGGTTGGAGGACTCACCGTGCGCTGGCTGCGGAAGACCGAGGCCATTACGCCTCAACCACTCGGCCGGATGTTCCCGGCGATGATGTTGAACGTCGTGACGATCCTCTTCGGCTGGAGTGCGCTGGTCAACACGGTTCGCCTCAGCTCAGAGGAAGGCATCATCGTTTCGATGCTGGCATTTGGCTCTTTCTTCCTCCTGGTTGGCAGCATGAGAGATTTCGTTCGGCAACTACGGACCGAGCCCAAGCAAATCTTCAGCCGAGAGGCGATCCACCGAGCGCTGGAAAGCTGCTAGCCTCCGTCTTTGATTGCTCCGCTCCGGGGAACTCTGACACCTGGCCGAACAGAGCACGGCGCACTCATGTGTGAGGCTTGCCAGCTGTCTCGGCATGTGACACGACACTCGCGGCTGAACCTTTGTCAAAGGAGGAAGGAACCTATGAGACTCGACGAGCTGAAAATCATCGTGACTGGAGCCGCGAGCGGAATGGGCAAGCACTTCGCACTGCGCTTCGCCGAGGCTGGGGCGAGGGTCGTCGCTTCCGACGTCAATGAGAGCGCCCTCAACGCGCTGGTTCAAGAGTCGTCTGACCTAGCGGGCGAGGTTTTCGCTGTGCCCTGCGATGTCTCGCAAGAAGCGCAGGTGGTCTCGCTCGTCGACAGAGCCTTCAAGGCAATGGGTGGACTCAACGCGTTGGTAAACAACGCAGGAATCTTCCGCGACTCGTTGCTCGTCAAAAAGGGCAAGGACGGGGAGGTCCGCAAGATGTCGATGGATGATTGGAACGCGGTGATCGGCGTGGACCTGACTGGACCCTTCCTGTGCACTAGAGAGTTTGCCGGCAAACTCCTCGAAACGGATAGCAAACCCGGCGTCGTGGTCAACATCAGCTCCGTCAGTCGCCATGGAAATATGGGGCAGTCCAACTACTCCGCAGCGAAGGCAGGGCTCGTAGCCGACACGCGATTGTGGGGCAGTGAGCTCGCTCGATACGGAATCCGAGTCGGTGCGATTGCTCCTGGCTTCATCGACACACCGATTCTCCAAGGGATGCGCCCCGAGGTCCTCGGCAAGGTGTTGCAAGGGGTTCCATTGAGGCGAGCAGGCCAGTGCGAGGAGATCTTCTTGGGCGCCAAGTTCATCATCGAATGTGATTACTTTACTGGGCGTTGCCTCGACATTGATGGCGGTTTGAACCTCTAGTCCATCGAGCGCAAAACGAGAGCAGGCTACCGCCTGCTCTCGTGGTTTGGCCGTGGCTCGACGCGCCGACGCGCCGGTCGTGCGAATGGTCGCACAACAATTAAGTCGACAGCGCACAGAATCGGTTGAATAGTCAGGGATAGACGACGTCCACGATGTGTCGGCTGTCGAAGCCGCTCTTTGCACGTCCTTCTGGAACCTCCCATTGAGATTCCTACCAAGCGCCCTGAGGCTGTGATGGCACATCACGACTCTCAAAACCCCAAAGAGAAGGCCATCGAACCTCTGCTTCTCCAGGCGTACTTCGATGGTGAGCTGGACGAGGCCGAGAGCTTCGAAGTGGAGACACTTTTCGAGCACTCCGCCAGTGACGCGAAACGCCTCTCCGCACTCAAAGAGATGCGCGAACTGGTTCGCTTCGATGTCGAGCAAGGGATTGAGCAGGTAGAGTTCGGCGCGCTGTGGTCTCGTCTCGAGAGCACCCTCGAGTTCGTGGAAACTCCCGTTCAACCCGCACGAGAGGTCGAGCGCCGTACAGGGGGTTTGTGGCAGCAACTCGTTGACCTGTTTGCTGGGCATCGTGGCGCCTTTGCATTGGCGGCTGTTGTGGCGATCGTCGCGGTGATCGTGCTGCCACGATTGGCCAACACTCCACCTCCCGACCGAGTCATAGAGAAAGAGCGCACCATCGTGATCGTTGAGCCGTTGCGCTTCGAGGGCAACTCCACGGGCGCGGTGAGCTACACTCCGCAGTCCAATACCCCCGTGATCTGGTACCTCGGCGGTGGCGCCGTCGAATCGGGCCTCGACTACTCGAAGCTGCCCGAAAACATTCGAGAACCCGCGCAGCGAATTCTTAGCAGACTCGAGCACGCGGCCTCCTGGGGACAGTCTGTTGGCACCGCGCCCTCTGGCCTGGACCAAAGAACACTGTCGCCCGAAGAGCTCCGGCAGTCGCTGCAGAGAATCCTCAAGAGGTTGGAGCAAATCGAGAGTTCACCGACGAATCCTGACACTACTCAGCCGAACAACGGGCCCATCTAGTCCTCGCGGTGACCTCCGGCGGATCGGCCCCCTTGGCTCATTGCGGGGTCTACCGCCAACGGCATCAGTTCATTAGGAGCGTAGATCCATGTGTGTCCCCGCCCGCGATCCTCATCGAAGTGCGGTTTCCTGCCACAGGAGAGTGCCCAAGTCGGGGTGGCAAAGGTTCGGAATCGTCGCCCTTATGTTGGCCTCCCTGCTCTTGATCCCGGCGTTCGCCTTTGCCGACAGCGTGGCTGTGAAGATCCAGACCCTGTCGGCAAGCATCGGAGACGGACAGACTGACGTGGAGCTAAAGCCCCTCGAAGAGGAGCTCCGTTCGGGTTTCCCTGGATATAACACATTCAGCTTTCTCGGCAAGACACAGCTCAAAGTGTCCTTGGACGAGAAGCGCTCGCTTGAGCTCCCCGACGACGAGAAGTCGACACTGGAGTTGACCTATCGCGGTCTGTCTAAGGAGACGCCTCCTCTGTTGCGACTCGAGGTCGGCTTGAGGGGAAAGATCGCCGCCGAGGTCAAAGCCTCGCCTGGGTCAACCTTTTTCCAGGCAGGCTTGCTGCACAAAGGTGGAATTCTGATTCTGGCAATCAGCGCAGAGATTTCGGACTGAGAGCGCTCAGCGGACGCTGAGGGCGACGGCGGTCAATCCCAGAGCCCAACAATACCAGGCGAAGTGGTGGAAACGCGCCCGCTTCAGTGTTCCGACAAGGAAACGCAGGCAGAGCGTACCCACAAACGCCGCGACTGTTGCGCCCAGAGCGAGACCTCCCCAATCGACTTGCTGGCCGGGTGCGAGTTCCCCGAGATGCAGAATCAGTGCGCCTGAGATCGCGGGGATCGAGAGGATGAAGCTGAAGCGTGCCGCTTGAGTGCCCGAGAGCCCGAGCCACAAGGCGCCGGTGATGGTCAGGCCGGAGCGGGAAATCCCGGGGATTACCGCTATGCCTTGCAGCAGACCTATGAGCAGGGCGGTTTTGAGACTCAGCCCCGCCCCGAGCTCGCCCTCCCCGGCTCCCGTCTGAGTCAGGTGCCGAGGAGCGCTGAAGAGGATCGCGCCGTTGAGCAACAGCATCGACCCCACCAAAACTGGGCCTCTGAGAACACCCTCGACCCAATCCTTCAGGCTCAGCGCGATGACCATTGTGCTCAGCGTTCCTGAGCACACGTAGAGCGAAAACATGAAACCCGAGTTGGCCTTCGCCCCTTCTCTATCGCCCTTGGCGAGGTCCCGAACGCCAGACACGAACCCCTTGATCGTACGCAGCAACTCGTCGCGGTAATGCCAAACCACGGCGAGGAGCGTCCCAAAATGCAGGACTACGTCGGTGAGTACGTCGGCCTCGCCTTGTCCCAATAGGGAGTGCGCCAGGCTCAGGTGGCCAGAGCTCGACACGGGCAGGAATTCCGTTGCCCCTTGGACAAGGGCAAGCGCGGCAATGGCAAACCAGAGGCTCATTGGCTCACTCGCTGACGGCCCACTCCATCATCTTCTCGAGCTCTACACCCCATTCGTCGCCGAGGCGTCGCTGCAAGAAGAGGAGGTAGAGCGCACGAAGGGAAGTGTCGGCTTCGTCGATAAGGTCCATTCGTTCGTAGAATTGGTCGTCATCTTCACGGCTAAGCACGGCAGGCATCTTCATGCCACTGATGCCGAGCGTCCGTGCGGTCACCGTGAATACCCATTCGCGTTCCTCGCGGCGCAGTCGGAGCTTGGCCTGGGTGACGCGCTTGCCGCTCTTGAGAGCCTCTTTGGCCTCGCGACTGAAACTCGGCGCACCGCCACTGAGCTTGCTTCTCTCAGCCTCGGCGAGGTTGGCCTCGAGCGTGAGTTGATTGTCAAAGAGGACTTCCATCTCGAGCCCATCTCCGAACTCGAACACCCCTTCATTCTGCTCGGAGGCGTACCAGAGCCAAGTAAGAAATTCTTCGCCCAAATATCGGGTATTTTCGATCTGATCGTAGAGATCCATGGGACTCTCGCGCTTGGGTTTGGCCATACTGCATGGCGTTCGTCACTGCCTTCTGACTTGGTCTGCGCTCACTCTGTTGGCGGTCGAATGAACCACTCGGGTTCGACCTCGGCCATTTTCTGGAGATCGTCCTCGTCCAACCCTTCCATCTTCGCTGCCACGTACGGACTGTCGGGTGTGAGTGTCATGCCGAAGGTGTCCTCGAAGAGCTCCTGGAACTCCTCGCAGAGCGCGGTGCTGTGGGTCCAGAATCGGACGACTTTCGTGTGGATGTTCCACACCATGTCGACCACTTTCATCGATGGCACGATGCGTCTCTTGAGCTTGGAGGTAATGACCGCCTTGAGCTCGTCCTTGTCTCTGCGGCTGAGGGCAGGGACGTTTTTCTTGACGAGCAGTTCGCGGGTCGCCTCTTTGATGTGGGCTTTCAGGAGTGTGGAGGGCATGGACCATTTGTCCACTCTGAGCGAAAGCGCGAGGTACTGATTGAAGATTGTCGATTTTCGCGTGAAGTTCGTGTCAAGTGGGCTGTCGATACAGACCCAGCCGATGGCTCTCTCGTCTTCAGTGTCGGGTGAGAGTTCTACGAACGCGGTCTGGGTCATACGCGCGAGGAATTCGTCTTGGAAGCCTTCGCTGGGCTCACCGTCGACGAAGAATGTCTTGAAAGAGATCGATCCTTCGAACGCCCCCATGAGTCACCTCCAGAGGAATGTTGTGTAAATAGCAGGCTCCCCATTGGGTGCCTGCGGAATGTTGATTGAGATGGCGAGGCGCATCCTAGATTCTGTGGCGCCAGCCTGCAGCGTTGAGCGCAAAAGCGAAAGGAGGCCCCATCCAGGGCCTCCTTTCCTTTTGCTGCCGATGCTCAGTAGTGCCAGAGCGATTGGGGGTCCGCGCCAAGGATGTAGACGTAGGCCAACGCAGCGAGGGCGAGGATCAAGAGCAGCACGCCCAACAAGATCACGCGCCTCTGGTTGGGGTTTTCCGCTTTCTTCTTTTTCTTCTTCTTCTTCTTGGTTTTGACTTCTGCAGCCACGTCCGTCGGTTCTTTCAGCTCGAGAATGTGGCGCTTGATCTCCATGGTCAGCGGCCAATCTTCGAATTGCCGAATCAGGATCTCTTCCAACCCAGAATTGCGCGGGTTGTAGGCCCAAACATGAAGCTGTTGGGTCTCGTCCGATACGTCGAAGTGTGCTGGCTTGACGATGGCTTCGAACTCTTTGAGGCGAGGATCGCTCCCCGCCGAGCCAGAGACATCGTCGACGCTGTCAATATAGGTGACGTAGGGCCGGTGGTAGCGTTTGACGCAGTCCACAATAGCCGCGCGGTCAGACTCTTGGACGTTGAGCGACTCTGCCTGCAGGAAGGCCGCGAAGTCCTCGAGCTTGTCGAGAACTCTCAACTTGTCCTCAGTGGGGCTGAAGGCAATGAAGACCCTGTCGCCCGTCTTGGCGTCTTGTGCTCGATAGATGGTCTGGTCGAAGAGTGTGTCGAGGCGAGTGACACTCTTGCTGTCGAGCTCGATGTCCGCCGACTGCTCGGAGATGATCGATGCGACTTCGGCTGGCGATGGTGGGTCCTTGAGCGCTGGCTCCGCTGTCGCTTCGGCTGCGTCCTCGGTTTCCGGCTCTGCGACTAGGAGGTCATCTAACTCATCGGTGGGCTCGGCGACCAAGAGGTCGTCGAAGTCCTCATCAGGCTCTGGCTTGGCGACGACGGGCTCGGGCTTGGCGACGACGGGCTCGGGCTTGGCGACGACGGGCTCGGGCTTGGCGACGACGGGCTCGGGCTTGGCGACGACGGGCTCGGGCTTCGGCGCTACAGGCGTTGGCTTGGCGACGACGGGCTCGGGCTTCGGCGCTACAGGCGTTGGCTTGGCCACGGCAGCGGCGTTGCTCGAGGGGGGATCGAAGATCTCGGCGGCTCTTTCGGCAGTCTTGTTCGCACGATTCCAGAGCTTCTCGATGATGCGAACGTTCTGCTTTTCTTTCTCACCGTCGGTGACGTTGGCCGTCCCGGCGAGGAATCCAGGGATAAAGTTGGCCAACGAGATGTTCTCTTCGTTGTCCCAATCTTTGGGATCGCCATAGACCCGAAGGAAGAGTGCACCGTCTTCCCAAATCTCCGCGGCGTACGCGGGGGCAGCGACCAGCTCACTGGGATTGTAGAGTTCGCCGTACACGTCCGGATGGACGACTTGCAGCCACTCGACCCGCCCGAGCCCCGGCATCAAGACCAAGCCGTGACGGCTCTTGAGCTTCTCGCGAGCCTCGGAGTCGCCTGCACGGATGATACGAGGCTCGAGGTTCTTGTAGAGCTTCTTCGTGAACTCAATCACTTGGTCGGCGGTTGGGCAGGCACTGGTGTCGCTCTCGAACTGGAAAAAGAGCGCCCCAAGACCCTCCTTGTCCGGCATCAAGATGGTCGCCTGCCAAAACAGGGGATCGTCTCCCCTGACAACAGCAAACTTGCACTTCTGATGCAGACAGGCCTGCGTGAGGCCGTCTACCGTGTAGCTTTGAGGGGTGGCATCTAGGTTTGTACAAAAGAAAGTCGGCGGACTGTAAGCCGCCGAAGTCAGAGCCTCGAGGAAGCTCTGCAAACCAGACTCCGTCCTCGGGGGCTGCTGGTGCTTTAGCGAGACGAAGGCCTGAAGCATGGATGGGCTCTCCTGTCGATGATGACGACCCCCAACATGCCGGACGGGTTCAAAACTACGTCAAGAACGACATGAAACTCGCGGCAAATGGGCCCATTAACGGGGGGATTCTAAAATCTCCCCCCAACAATGGCAAGGAACGGGGCTTTGAGGATTTCAAGAGAAATTGGCGCGGCCTCGACCCCTGTTTGGGGGAAGAACTCTCTACCGTGTCGCACGTTGCTTCGACAACCTTTCTCGTCTGGTGGATTGGTCAGGACAACCACCCCAATCGCGCCTCGCCACCATAGTCAACGATGGAGATACGCCAATAACAAGTTTCCGAATGCATTACGGACCTTATTTGTCCACATCGGGCCCAGCAGAAACCGCCCTAGCCGAAGAGGCGCGACGCCTCCGTGTCAGAGTCTCGGAATGATCGCTGTGGGCAAACATCCGACTTTGCAGTCGAGCCCTTCCATCGTCGACTGCTGCAGTTTCGCGAAGTTCTTTTGTGACTTCCATCAGATCGTGTGACCAGTCAACGTCGGCTCCACCCATCCTTTGCCACACCTCGCGCAAGAGGTTTCGGTCGCGCTCGTATCCTGTCAACCGCTCGTCCGCCCCTTGCCGAATCACCTCCATAACCCGCAGCGTTAGCCGTCGCCGCGCACAGTCGATGTGCAGCATGTCAGAGCGGACGCCAAGGCACTGATGGCGTTGGTGAAGTGCTGCAACGGTGGAGGCCAGCGAGACGACTTCCGCCAATCTCACTGACTCGGGCAGCGCTCGAAACTCGTCGATGCTGTCGGACGGGCTGAGACTCTCGAGGAGAGCAAACTCTCCTCCTCTCCCCAGCTCGAGGATATTCTGTAGACCCCCTTCACCATGATTCGCGAACGCTCTCAGTCGCTCTTTCTCCTCGATGGTAAGTGGTGGGGCGATGTCGATCCGCCAGACCTCTCGACCCAACAGGCTGTCATGAAGGCGCTCCGCGGCCCCGAGGCGCTCCCCCGTCGATGTGTAGCGAGACCCCACAGTTCGTGTCTCAGTCCCTGGCTCAGACACGGTTCGCAGGGGCAGGAGCCCTGCGATCGTCTCAGAAACCTCGAGGACGCCGAGTCGGCTCGCGGGCTCCGGAGCCAAGAGCCCTCTCCAGGTTGCGTCTGTGTTCGACACGGACTTGTCTCGAAGCGAGTCAGCTCCTTGCCTACGCGCGATCGCCGAAGGGGACGGCGGCGGCTCGCCAACCACAAGCCGGTGCAGAACCGCAGCCAGGCCATAGGCATCGGTCGATGGGGTCAAGGCTCCTCCCAACGCGGCTTCGGGGGCGAGGTAGGCCAAGGGCGTGTCTCCACCCGAGAATGTCGCGGTCTCTTCTCGCGAGGCGAGCTCCAACAGGGCAAAGCCAGCGACAACAACGACACAGCCGGGGCGAAGGTAGACGGACCATGGACTCAGGCTGCCGTGCACACCGCCGCGAAGGTGCACCATATGGAGAATCTTCGCGATCTGTCGGGCGACATTGAGCGTGGGCACGCTCGCCCCGCTGGCCAGAGCTTCACTCAGGGTCTTCGCCTTTGGGCTGTCGAAGACGACGTAGCGCCAGCGAGGGTCGTGCTCGCGCATCGGCAACACGCCTGGTTGCGGAGGCTCACTGAGTTCGTAGAGGTCGCTTACATATTGTTGGCGAGAGCTCAGCGTCCCACGCAACAGCTGAATCAGCACCTCCTCCCCAGTCATGCTGTCGAGCGCTAGGTATGCTTCAGGGAATGGACCTGCATCGACCCCGGTGATTTCGTAGCGCGCTCCGAAGCCGGAAGTCTGAGCACCATACTCCGCGTCGAATCGGGCTAAGAAGCGCGAGAAGTCCTCGTCGTGTCCCCGGCAGAGAGAGGAGACCTGTTGTGCCGTCTGAGGCAAGCCAAGCTGCAGCGCCGAGTAGATGAAACGATCCAGCGCTTCGTCCGAAACGAGCGTAGCGGCGAGCAGTGAGCAGACCTCGCTGTGCTGATCGAGTCGCTGCATCACGCGCGCCATCCCCAAGATCGCGGCGGCCGGAGGGGTGGTCAACCTAAGTTGCTGGTCGTAGAGCTCCCCCGCCGCACGCCATCGACCGAGGCGCTCATAGAGTAGAGCAGCCTGGCCGTACTCATGGCCCTCGATGAAGAGCTCGGCGGCACGCTCAAGATGCCCGACACTGAGGGCGAGAACTGCGGCTGGTTGAAACGCTCTGGCTCGAGCATGGGTCTCGACGGCGACAGAGATCAGAGGGGAGAGGTTGGAGATGAGCGCGGCGCGCACCCGCTCAGCCTCTTCGAAGTGGCCTCCTCGAAGAAAGTGTTCCAACGCCCGGATGGGTTGGTCGCTTGCCACTGCCACGCGACCTGCGGCGGCGCTGTCCATAAGCTTCTCGTACAGTTCTTCCGCAGCGCGAAGATCTCCGCTGGACTCCGCCAGCTCGGCGGCCAAACGCCAATCCCCTGCATCGAAGAGCGCCTTGACGGAATCCTTCATCGTCTTGCCTTCACGACGTTTTGATCTGTAGGGACGCGAGTTGGCTCGCTTCGAGCCAGCCCTGTTCCGAGTAGCGCGCGAAGTCTGGTCAATGACCAGCACTTTCACCGTCGAAGGAGGGAACCCGACTGAGCTTGCAATGTCGAAGGTCTCTGTGCAACACAATGGCCTTCTCTCTCGGCCTCTTGACGTTCCTCAACCTGGAGCAACCCTCATGTCCGCGCCCAAGAAGTCCCCCAACAGCCTCTTTCTTACGCGTGAGAACATGGTGCTCGCCACCGATCTCTATCAGCTCACGATGATGGCGGCCTATCTCGAGTTCGAGATGTCTGAGCCCGCCACCTTCGAGCTCTTTGTCCGTCGGCTCCCAAGACACAGAGCCTTCCTAGTGTCAGCGGGGCTCGAACAGTGCATCCAATACTTGAGCGAGCTGACCTTTGATGGTGACGACATCGACTTCCTTCGTGCTCACGAGGTCTTTGCCAACATCAGCGGACGTTTCTTCGAACGGCTGCGGGCCTGGAAGTTCAGCGGAAACGTCGCAGGCATTCCGGAAGGGGTACCGTTCTTCCCGAACGAGGCGATCCTGCAGATCCGTGCACCGCTCTTCGAAGCTCAGCTCATTGAGACTTATCTCCTGAGCACGATCAACTACCAAGTGAGTGTCGCGAGCAAGGCAGCAAGGGTCGCCATGGCGGCTGGGGACCGAACGTGCGTCGATTTTGGTAGCCGTCGGGCGCACGGTCCTCAAGCTGGAGTGTACGCCGCACGTGCTTCCTACATTGGCGGGATGGTTGCGACGAGCAACCTCCTTGCTGGGAAGCTGTGCGGAATTCCCGTAACTGGAACGGCGGCTCATGCCTTTACGATGGCCTGCCCCTCCGAAGACGAAGCTTTCCGTCGTTATCACGCAGCGTTTCCAGATCACACGACTTTGCTGATCGACACTTACGACACGCTGAGAGGGGCCGTTCGTGCGACGCACATCAGTGGGGAGCTGAAGGGAGTGAGGCTCGACTCCGGGGATCTCGCGCAGCTGTCGAAAGAGGTGCGACTGATACTGGACGCCGAGGGACGTGACAGCACACGCATCGTGGCGAGTGGGGACTTGAACGAGTACAAGATCCGCGCGCTGCTCGATGAGGGCGCCAAGATCGACGCCTTTGGTGTCGGCACCGAGATGGTCACAAGCAAGGACCATCCAGCGCTAGGGGGAGTCTACAAGCTCGTCTCGAGGCAGGTGGCAGGGGTGGAGCAAGCCGCGATGAAGCTCTCTCCCGGTAAGGCGACCTATCCAGGCATCAAACAGTTCTGGAGGGAGCGCGACGACGTCGGCCGCTGTGTGCGAGACGTGATGCAGCTCGCCTCGACAGGGGCGCCGTCGCCGCGGGCTACACCGTTGCTCGTTCCGATATTCGAGCGCGGCGAATGCGTCTATTCCCTGCCGGACATCACGGCAACTCGAGCCCGATGCCAGACGGAAATCGCGTCGCTGCCAGAATCGTTACTGACCATCGAAGGCTTCGGCGAGTATCCGGTCGAGGTCGGCGCCGACGTGTCAGAGCTGATGGTTCGCCTTCGTGCAGAGGTCGGAGAGTAGGCTTCCAACCCGAACGCTCGCGCGCGAACTCGTTGATCGCGAGCGCCGCAGTGGGAAGCGAGCGAAATCCGATCAGATTCGCGCGCTACCCGGCACCAAGCTGGCTCGAAGCGAAAACCAGCTGACGTGCCTACGCGCGATCGGACTTCGCGCGCGACTCGGCCCCGAGGTGGCTCGAAGCGAGCCACCTCCTGGGTGAGCGTTTGGTCGTCAAGGTCCTGCTTCAGTCCGCTGAGTCGGCAGGCCAGAGTCAGTCTTCGTCTTGGCTCGATTGTTCGTCATCGTCGCTCTCCAACTCGTCCTTGCCCTTGCTGGACTTGGGTTTGGCTCGCTCACCCGGGACCGTAGTGCGCTCTGCGACGATGTTGTCGTAGACCTCTTCGCGGTAGATCTTGACCTCCCGCGGCGCCACGATGCCGATGCGCACCTGGTTCTTTCGGATCTCTTTGACGATGATCTCGATATGATCCCCGATTTTGATCGTCTCACCGACCTTCCGAGTTAGCGTCAACATGGCCAACACCCTTGGTCAGGACGTGGGATCCTTAGCGGTAACATCCGTGTCAAATCCGCGCCCCTTTTTGCCGGACACCTACGTGTCTTGGACAGAACAAGAAAGAACACCCCAATTTCTACGCCGTAACGTTCTCCATAGCTGGCTTCGTTTGGGTTCCACTGATCCTTGCGATGCATACCGCTGAGTTCAGCCCTGAGCTCAACGGTGCGGCAGCCGGCGTGCCTACCTATGGACCGCTTCTAGATTCTATTCGGAAACTGAGGGCACTCAATATTTCCCTGTAATCACGCGGCATTCTGAAGGGGTGTGAGGGCCTCTGCGGTGACACGCCGCGCATGTAGGTGTTCCACCGCAGACCCGAAGAACTAGGCAGCACCTGCCTTTGGTGAACAAACGAAGACCTGTTCTCCCGCTGATGGGTGGACGCGAAACCCCGTTCGAGCGTGGTCCGTCTTGCTCGTCCTCTTGGGACGTGCGAGCTGCGACGACGACTCTGGACGCCCCCGAAATAGCGAACTTGCCGATGGGCTGTGTGGGCGCTTTTGTGCGGCGAGGCTTTCTGCTATAGAGCCGTTGTTCGTGCTGAGACCGACGCCGCGCTCGAGAGAGATGCTCGTCCTGCTGAGAGAACCTTGGAGGATTTGATGAGTGAGCTTCCCGCCAACGTCACCGAGCTCTTTCCCGAGACCCCAGCGCCCGACCTTTCCATTGTCATCCCCGTGTACAACGAAGAAGCCATCATCTACGCGGCGGTCGCGGGATTGACCGAGCGACTCGACAACGACTTCGGTTTCACCTACGAGCTCATCCTCTCGGAGAACGGCTCCAAAGACCGTACTTTGGACATCGCTCGTCAGCTCCAGAATCGCCACAGCCAGGTTCGCATCCTGCACTCCGACGTGCCGGACTACGGTCTGGCTCTCAAACGAGGGATCGAGGAGGCCCGAGGAGCCATCGTCATCTGCGACGAAATCGACCTCTGCGACACAGACTTCTATCGGCGTGCGTTGGCCAAGATTCAAGAGGAGAACTACGACATGGTCGTAGGCTCCAAGGCGATGGAGGGTGCCAAGGACAAGCGACCTCCGCTGCGTCGCTTCGCCACGTCGGTCATCAACCTGATGCTCAAGGTCGGTCTTGGCTTTCAGGGCACGGACACACACGGGCTCAAAGCGTTCAAGAGGGAACGGCTCCTGCCAGTAGCACGGCGCTGCGTCGTTGGGCGCGACCTCTTCGCCAGCGAGTTCGTCATCCGTGCTCAACGGGAGCGCTACCGGCTCACGGAGGTCCCCATCGAGCTCGAAGAGCTCCGTGCCCCTTCAGTAAAACTGACCAAGCGGGTTCCCGCGGTGCTCAAGGGCATCGGCAAGCTGATTTGGGTCATCCGCGTCCGCAACCGGTGACTTGATGCCCCTCTGCTCCATCAGCGTCGACTTAGACCCCATCTGGTGTTACGCGTCGATCCACGGGATTGACTCGAACCTGGGCCCAGACGCCGTCTATGACAGCGCGCTCGACCGCCTCCTCGAGCTCTTTGGTGAGTTCGGCGTGCACGCAACGTTCTTCGTGGTCGGACAAGACGCCAAGGTCGAGCGCAGAGCAGAGAAGCTCGTCAAAGCTGCACAGCTTGGGCACGAGATCGCCAACCACAGCCTCAACCACCGCTACGACCTCGCCAAGCAACCATTTGAGGTTCTCAGGGCGGAGATCGACGGCGCCCATCAGGCGATCCTGGACCATTGCGGCCTGACTTGCGTGGGCTACCGAGCGCCGGGATACAACGTCGACCCACGGGTGCTCGAGATCATCGCTGGCCTCGGATACACCTACGACTCCTCGATCTTCCCTTGCCCTCCGTATTACCTCGCCAAGGCGACGGTGATGGCGTTGATTCGCCTCAGGGGAAAGAAGAGTGGTTCTTCCATGGTGGATGCGCGCACTCTCCTCGCGCCGCTCAAACCCTACACACCGAGAATGGATGCGGTACATCGTCGCAGCCGAGACTCTAAGAGTAACCTCTTGGAGCTTCCGATGTGTGTGCTCCCAATCTCACGGTTTCCACTCATCGGGACCAGCCTCTTGATGGCGAAAGGAACACTCTCATCTCTCATGATTAAAGTCTCTGCACTTTATCATCGCGAGTTTATCAACATCGAATTACATGGAATCGATCTCGTCGATCCGATTCACGATGAGATTCCGAACTCATTGAGAGAAAGGCAACCCGACCTCAAAATCTCTCTGGACTCGAAACTCGAAACTTTTCGGACCGTGCTTTCGACACTCTCAAAAACTCACCAATTCGTGAGCTGTAGAGACGCCACAAGCCAACTCTCACGATGACCACTCAGAGCTCCGCAGTCTTCTCGTCGGCCTCAATCTCTGGCTCGGGAGTCGTCGCGGGCGTCCCACTCTCGGGGAGACTCGGCCGAGGCTCGTCGGAGACGTTCGCCCGGTTCAGGTTGTGCAGGTGAGCCTCGTAGCCCTTGCTGTCCATGAACCCCTTCCGATACAGCGCGAAGAGTCCGTTCTTCATCTTGGTGAGGCGATCCTCGCGGATGAACCCCTCTGCGTAGTGCCGGCCAAAACGCACCGGGCTCGGAAGGATTGAGGCGAGGAAGAGTGACTCCTCGATGGTCAAACGACTCGGCCGCTTGCGGAAATAGTAGAACGCCGCCTCTTTGATGCCGTAGATGTTCGGGCCCCAGTGGGCGAGGTTCATGTAGAGCTCGATGATGCGTTGCTTCTCGAGGTGATTCTCCAACTGCCAAGTCAAGAACGCCTCTTGGACCTTGCGCGCAACCGTCTTCTTCTGACTGAGGAAGAGGTTCTTCACGACCTGCTGACTGATCGTGCTGCCGCCGCGCACGATGCGGTGGGCGCTCAGATTCGCAATGATGCTGCTGTGAATGGCCCGAGCGTCGAAGCCGTTGTGGCTGAAAAAACGAGCGTCTTCGGCGGTGATGAGGCTCATCGGGAAGTACTTGGGGACACGGTAAAAGGGCGTCCAATCCACGTCACGTGGACTGATCACGGTCTCATCGGTCGCGGTGCGCACTCGAATAGCGAAGTCTTCCGTCGCCAGCAGCGGGATGTCGGCTCGTGGCCCATGCACCAATACCCTCAAGTTGGACAGGTCTAGCTCGTGCTCGAGCTCCATCTCTTCGGGGTGTCGGGTGTCCAGCTTCAGACGCATGGCCACACTGAAGTTTCCTGCCAGCTCGTATCCTTCCAGTGCTGGCGCGAAGCCCTTCGGCAAGCTCGAGAGCGCGTCGTCGGCAACGAGATCTTCGCCCGCGACCGAGGCTTCGATGTAAACGTTCCGTCCATCACCGGTCTGACGAACCAGGCCAGAGATACTGAACATCAGCTCGCCGAGCGACATCATCCCGTCCCTGATGGACAGCTGACGCTGGTCGAGATCCAACAACGTCTTCACGTCGAACGTCAGGTCGACGTCGGTCATGGGCAGCTCCGAGATCCAGGGCACGCTGATGTCCAACTCGCTGATGTTCAAGAACGCATCGACCTCTACGAGCTTCTCGCGCAGTGGGTAACGCATCGACGCGTGGCCATCGAGCCGCCCCCGCGTGATGTCTACAGGCCCCGTATACGGGATGAACGAGAGCATTCGGCCCGCGTCGAAGTGGTCGGCCGCGAATTGCACCGCCAAATCGAGCGAGGTCAGGTCCAGCGCCGCGGCGAAGTCGAGCTTACCGCTCTCGCCGGTGTCCAACTGGAAGCCCGCCCCGATGCGCCGCTCTTCGAAGTCCGCGACCACGGTGAAGAGCGGCAACTTGAGAGGAATGCTCGTGCCGAAGCGGTCCATCCACTCCACCCGGACGCTGGCGTCGAAGTCGCTGACCTCGATCAGCGCTTTCTGATCCTTGAAACGCAGCGCGATCTCACCGGCGCCAACTTGCTCGATGAACGCCGTGTCCTGACCAGGCACACCGATGTGCGTGTCGGTCAGGCGGACCTGCTGCACGATGATGGCTGGCGGCCATTGAACCGCGACGCCGCCGAGCTCCAAACGGCTGTTTTCGCCGACGACCTCGCGAATGAGGTCCCTCTGTGGCGCCAAACTCAGCAGATCGGGCGCGTCGGCCAGCTCGACCACTACGCCGGCTCGCTTGGCTTGCCGGCTGGCGTCGCCCGAGAGCAGCGCATAACCCAAGCCATCGACGTTGATCGCGCCGTCGAGCTCGAGCTGGTCGTCGACCATGCGCACGACCAGCGAGTCCACGCTCATGCCCATATGCGGCATGGTTCCCTCTGGGGATTTGACCTCCACCTGACCTCCGAATACTCGGATCTCGGGCAGAGGAGATTTCCCCCCGGAGCCTCCACCGCCTCGCCGTGCGCTCGGGGGCGATGCGCTCCACTCGTCGACGACCCGCTCCAACCAAGGCCAATGACCTCGCCCCGTCGCTCCGCCGTCTAGCCAGAACTCGGCGTGGACATCGTGCAGCTCGAGCGCGTGAGGCTGTAGGTCTCCCGTCAACATAGCCGCCAGATCGGGGTAGACGATCAGGCGCTCGATGCTGAATGGGCTAGCCAGATCGAGATCTTGATCGGGCTCGAAGTGCACGCCCTCGAGCATGACCCCAGTAAGCCCGACTGGGCTGACGCGCTCATAGGTCAGCTCGCCATGCAGCTTCGCACCGAGGCTCTCGAGTTTGGGATCGATCCGGCTGCGGAGAAACCACTCCGAGCGAACAATCAGGCTCCCTGCGCCAACCAACGCAGAGAGTCCCAACACACCTACGCAGACGAACAGCAACCACCGCAGGCGAGGAGCGCGCCGGATGACCGCGGGCTGACCGAACCCCAATAGGGGATTTTGGAGCGTCTCTTCCATGAGCTTCGCAGGTCGCGTCAGGTTGGTACCTGACTTTTGGATCGTTAGGATCGTCGCTCTAGGGACCCGGTGCACACCCAGTTCGCCAACTGAACGGGTTTGCCTGGGGCACCCTCCGCGCAGCTAGGAGCGTCCTTGCTCCAGTACTATCGCGGACAAACCGCGAGGTGAGCGCGGCCAGACCGCACCACTCATCGATTCACCCACCGGCGTAACACGGGCGCTAGGTGGCGGCAAAAAGAGGCGGTATCCGACCTATTGGAGCATTAGGTCGACTTGGATGTCGCCATCGATGATCACGACCACACGCGAGGTTTCCAGAGCCTCGACGCGGTACCGCCCTGGCTTGTGGTACGCAAACGCGTACTTCCCGAACGTGTCGGTCTTGACCGTCGAGACCAACGTCCCCGTACCATCGTCGAACAAATATACCGTCTCGTCCTCGGCGGTGTTCTCTGCGTCGGTATTCACATAACCGTAGACGATATAACCGCGGTCCGAAGATCCCGGCATCATCGCGGGACGGGCGCAGCTGCCCAGCACGACGAGGCCAAGGACAAACAAGAACGAGAAGAACAGAGTTAACGGCTTGTGCGGGGAAGTCATCGCAATCTCCTGAGGTGCAAGTGGACCGGAGTAACCCTGGCTGGGACGGCGCTAGGAATCCAGCCACCAACCATTGGATTCTATTGCCTCGCATCTATGGCCGCCTTTCGTGCTCGCCAGCGCTTCACAATGAACGGGCTCAGCGTCAGCCCTGCGATGAGCCCAACCGCGTAGAGCAACTTCTGCGCAAGATTGTCGTCCCCCGCCAGGGCCGTCTCGCTGGCGTGGCCAAGCCAGCCATACGAGGCCGCGGCGGGGATCATGCAGAGCGCGGAGGTCAGCACGTAGTGTGAGGCCCGGAGCCGGGTCAGGCCGAGGCCGTAGTTCAAGACGTTGTATGGAAAGAGCGGCACGAGCCGCACGAACGCCACGAACCTCCAACCTTGGTCATCGACCCCGGCGAGCAGACGTTCGGTCCACGGTCCGGCAAATCGATCGGCCCAACCGGCCGTCAGCAGCCGAGCGATCCCAAATGCGCTGCTCGCGCCGAGGATGGCGCCGAGCAGGTTCCACAACGAACCATACCAAGGACCAAAGAGCGCCCCACCGATCATCGCCAGCATCGAGCCCGGCACGAAGCACACCGTCGCCACCCCATAGATCGCGATGAAGGCCAACGGTCCCCAGAAGCCCCATCGAGCCACCTGTTCGTGGATCTCGTCCGACGAGAAGAAGTCTCGGTGCCAGAACGCCAACAGGAGCATAGCAAGGGTGCCGACGAGCGCGGCCCACCGCATCCAAGCCGTCTTTCGCTCGATTCCTGTCGACCTCGCCACCTGTCCTCCGCTGGATTCCATTCGCAGAGCTTAGCGCCACAGTTGTCACGAACCTGGCTCCCCAGCAAGAAGAGACGGTGCGTGCGCGCCATGGCATCGACGTTTGGCGAGGGGGAAAGTCGCGGGCTCAACGGCCGCCAATGAACGCAAAGAGCTCGTCCAAGCTCAGCCAAGGCCCGCCGAATTCGTCGTCCACATCGAGGAAACGACTCAAGGTCGGCGGTCCGTTCAGGATCGGCCTCCAGGGCGGGGGTGGCTGCAGCCAGGCGCCCTCGACCTGCATGTGCATGCGGTCCGAGGAGAACAGCTCCGAGAGTCGACGCCGCTCCACGACCCGAAATCTCGGCCACGTCGACCTATGAAAGCGTTCCAACCCCTCGAACGTCTTGCTGATGTAGTCTGAAGCCAAGCACGGGAATGGCAGGCGCGTGTCGAAATCCCAGCAGAGCCAGTCTCCCGAAGGGGCAGCGGGGATCACGAAGGGCGCCCAGACCTCGGTGTGTCCGTGGGGAGGCTTCGCCACCTCCTCTCCAGATGTGGCGCTCGTTTCCTGACCGGGAAACGCGGTGCTCAAAGCCACCACATGGTAGTCCCACAGCGTGGGCTCATTCTCACTCGACGCGCGCTGCTGCTGACAGACACAGGTGCGCGCCGCGTTCGTGATGAACACCGCCCACATCTCGTGCCCTGCAAACTCCGTCCGTTCACAGAGCTTGGTGATGTTCTCTTCGCAGAAAAACGGCTGGTAGAGCGCCGCGGACATCGCAACCCTCACTATCGAAAACGAAGAATCACCTTCGCGATCAAGAAGAACCAGGGGATGCCGTGAAACACGAAATCAAACCAATCGATGGGACGCACCAAGTTGCCCTGGAACAACATCCGGAGCTTTTCGACGATGTGCGGTTCCGGCGTGAAGGGAGCCAAGCCCAGAGTCAGACACCCGATGATGACGATCACCCAATCAACCTTTTCAATGAATTCGACCATCTCTGCAGCTCTGCGGTGAGTGGATTGAAATTTTGGTTCAAACGGCCATTCAGCAGTGGTTCCAGCGGACACTCACATCAAACCTCTGGAGGGCTGCAACCTAGACCCTGCTCCCGCTCTGACCAGTTCTTTCTGAATCCAACTCGGCGAGCTCACAGTTTCAACGTCGAGCCTCGGATCAGTGCGCTCGCCGCGTGCTGAGTGAAGTCGATGCGCACCTCCTGCTCGACCAACGAACGCCGGATCCCGCCGGTCGCCTCGGCCGGCTGGGGCATCATCCAGGCGTTCTGCGGACGAATCTGGTCCCGGCTCAGCGCATCCAAGCCGGCGCGCACTTGCTCGGCCAAAGCCTCGTCCTCCTCCCCGCGCAGAACGGAGAGCTCGTAGGTCGAGATGATCGCCTCGGAGAACCCCGCTGTCGCGGGTGCTTGTGGCACCAAGAACGCACCGAACCCATAGTGCCCAGCGAAACCCGCTGGCCATGAGGTCGACTCGTACTGCAAGCCACGGATAAAGCTCGAATACCCCTTGCAGAAATCCAGGTAGACCGCCTTATCCAGGACCGGATACGCCTCGGCCGCCGCGATGCACGTCCAGTGGTCGGCTCCAAAGACGAAGTTGCCCAGGAAGAAAGACTCGTATTTGGGACCGGTCAAGAAATCCAAGGCGCGCTCTGCGGCGTCGCGATAGCGCGCCTCGCCGAGGACCTTGTAGCCCGTGATCAGGGCCAGTGAAGCCTCTTCGGAGTAGAACATCTCGCGATCCTGCTCCTCGATCCGGTCTTGCGTGGGCACATAGGTGTGGAAAAAATCGCCGTCCTCCTTCTGCAGCATGAGGATGAACTCCCCCAAACGCCGAATGATGGGCTCGTACTGCGCATCCCCTGTGCTGCGTTGGTATTCCAGCATCCCCACCATCGTCAGCGCCGCGGCTCCCAGAGAGGCGCTGCCTTGCTGCACGACGCATCCTCGGCTCGGAGCACCACAGGTCGCGGGGATCTGCGAGGCCAACCAGTTGATCGCCTGCTCGGCGCCCTTCTTGAATCGAGGCTCTTTGGTGTGTCCATAGAGCAGCGCCAGCGCGTAGACCGTTCCTGCGTGCCTCGGGAGGCTGTAGTTGGCGGCGTCCACCGCACGCTTTTGCCCGTTGTGCGGGAAGTACTGGTAGTAGAAGCGGCCATCCGCCATCAACTGGCCAAGCACAAAATCCCCCCCGGACACGGCCGCCTCTCGCCAGACCTCTGGCCCCGTGCCGCGCTCCAGCGTGTTCGTGCGTTCGACGGCGAGCGCCTGACCAGCGTATTCCACCCAGCTCTCGGTGCGAATCCGCTCGACCGGCCCCTTTGAGTTGAGCAGCGCGAGTGCGCCCTCGGCGTTGAGTCCAAATTTCAGCTCGTCGACCTGCGGCACCAGCGGTTTGACCCCGAAGAGCTGGGCCTTGACGAGGTCGTCGGGCAAGAGGGAGGTTCCTCCTTGTTCGACGCCGTCCCTACCCGGGTCGACGGAGAGGGCCAGGAACATCGGCTGCTCGCTGAAGATCGGGGCACGCCCGACAACGCGGTCGACCTTGAGGCGGTCACCCGGCTCGACCCCATGCAACGCTGGGGCGCTGAGCAATGCTGCGGCTGCCAACTGGGTGGACTCGGCCATGTCACGACCGTCGCCCAAGACCCGCACCATCACCGCGCCCCGGCGCCAGAGTGTGACCTGCAACGGGCCGAGCCCAACCGGCACGCCGCTCAGTGCCTCCAAGCTCGGGAGCTCTCGCCCATCGAGCGACGCTCGAAGGTAGGCGATGGAGACTTGGCGGGCCTCCTGCGAAACTGGCTCGAGGACCTCCATGTCGTAGCGGGCGTCCACATAGGCTGCAGTGATGAAAGGCAGCACGCAGAGCCCCAGCGCCACCCGTCCCCAAGACTTCCCGGCGCCCACATCCTGTCTAACCTCTCGTCTCAGCATCGCGCGCAGCAACAACGTAGGGTACAGGCCGAGGACCTCGACGCCGACGCTGGCAAAGAGCAACGCGCCAAGAGAGGCCCCCGCGCCAAACGCTCCGTAGATAGAGTGTAAGTACATCCAGCTCGCCACGAGTCCCGAGATCACCAAGATCGCCAGCGTAAAGCCAACAAACGCACCGATCGTAGCCAACCGCCAGCCCCATCGGCGAGGCCCCCACAGCCCGATGGCCGCACCGGCATGGAGCGCCCCATAGCCCATGAGTCCCAGGTTCCATATCGGCGTTTTCCATGGCAGGAAGAGCGCGATGACGAGCAAGAACGAAACCGCGTACAAAGCCTCGAACACAGCCCATGCGCGCAGCGTCCGCCGCGAAAAGTCGGACCAGCTCGTCGCCTCTCCTTGGCCTGCCGCCGTTTCCATAGGCTTTCCTTCTCGATTGACCACACGTCCCCCTCTTCACTTCTACCGTTCGCCGAGTGAGCATCTTGGAGGATCACAGTTTACGTTTCGGAATCTAGCCGCTAGGACTGCTCCATGCCAAAGTACGACATAGACGATTTGGACAACCGAAGCCCAGCCGCCATCCGACGTGCTGTCAACCTCACCCGTGGACTGCTCAACGCTTTCAAGCCGGTGGTCAAAGGGTTGGAGCGACTCCCCAAGGGGCCAGCGCTGCTGGTCGGGAATCACAGCGGTGGAACCTTGATCCCCGACTCGTTCATCCTCGGACAGGCGCTCTTCGACGCCGTCGGCGTCGATGAAATGCCCTATGGACTCGGGCATCAGCTCGCCATCAGCCTCCCAATTCTCCACCACTTGGTGGTGCCCTTGGGGGCTGTGCGGGCCTGCCACGCCAACGCCCACGCGCTCTTCGAGAGGGGCAACAAGGTCCTCGTCTACCCAGGGGGCGACCTCGACAGCATGCGCGCCTTCAAGGACCGAAACCGGATCGTGTTCGGGCCACGGCGGGGTTACCTCCGCCTTGCGCTGCGCGAGAACGTCCCTATCGTCCCGGTCGTCGCCATCGGTGGGCAGTCGACCTTCTTCATCTTCAACAACGGCGAGTGGCTTGCGCGCCTCTTGCGAACCGATCGCTGGTTCCGCATCAAAGTCTGGCCGATCACCTTCAGCCTTCCTTGGGGACTGGTGATCGGACCCACACCACCGCATCTGCCGTTCCCCTCGAAGATCCTCATCGAGCTCCTCGAGCCCATCACTTTCGAGCGGTCAGGGGACGAGGCCGCCGACGACGCGCACTACGTCGAGAGCTGCCACGAAGTCGTCCTCGGACGCATGCAGGCCGCCATGACTCGACTCGCCGCCGAAAGGCGCGCCTTCGGCTGGAAGCGGCATTTTGCCTTCCTGACCTGAGCCGCCTACTACTTTTGGTCGTACCAGGCGGCCATCGCCCCCAGGTTGGTCACATCGATGCCTTCGTGCTTCAGCAACTTGGCCGCGTCTGCAGCACGTGCCCCGACCTGGCAATACACCACGACCTTCTCGTGCTGTTTGAGTTCCTCGAGATGCGAGGACAGCTCCGCGAGGGGCATATTGACCGCGCCGTCGATGTGCCCAGAGGCGTATTCTCGCGGGGTCCGCACATCCACCAAGAGCGCCCCTTCTTGTTCGACGAGCGCTCGCGCGGATTTGGCCGACGCGACTTCGGGTGTCTTGCTCTCACAGGCACTGAAGAACATCGCGCCAAAGGACAAGGCAAAGAGGAGGGCGAGCAAAGCCCTCGAGATGGCGAACCGCATCATATCGAGCTCCCTGGACGGTCAGAATTCCAGACTCCGGCGATGACGCCTCGAGACCCTTGCGATTTAATCGCCCTGAGCCGACCGTCAACCCCAGAACGAAATCTTACGTGCCACCAGCAAGCAATTTCGCTCCCTGAACCATCACCGCGCGTAGGGGCGCAACGTGTTGCGCCCTCCGTTGAGCAGTTCGAAGGCAGCTACTTCTTGATGATGATGATCGTCTTCTTGCCGCCGTCTGGCTCTTTCGGGGGCGTCACGTCTTTCGGCGGTGTCACGTCTTTCGGCGGTGTCACGTCTTTCGGCGGTGTCGTATCCTTCGGGGGCTCCTTGGGCTTGTTGAGGCCCAAGCTCTCTGCCAGCTTCTCGCTTTGCGCCCGCGCGATGCTGGCCTCCGAGCCATCTGGGAACTCGTGCAAGTAACGAACATAAGTGCTGTAAGCCGAGCTGCTGTTTCCTGCCTTTTGGTAGGCCTTGGCGAGCCCGATGTAGGCATTTTGAAAGCGGTCCGAACAGTCGATTGCTTCCTCGAAGTCGCTGATGGCCTTCGCCGAGTTCCCGAGGTTGAGGTTTGCCCAGCCCAGGCCGGCGTTCGCCTCGGCGTTTCGGGGCTTGAGCTCGACCGCATCGGTGTAGTAGCGAAGGGCCTCTTGGTGGTTACCCAAGGAGCGGGCACGCTTGCCCCTTTTCAAGAGTGAATCGAAGGAACCCCCGTCGTCCGGCCCAATCGCAGGGTCTGTGGGGTTGGGGCTCACGGGGTTGGAGGTCCTCTCCACCGTCGTGGCTTCCTTATGGGTACCAGCGCACACACCGACCGAAGCTCCCTTGGTGCAGCCTGGCTGGAGCAGCACAAGCTGGGGATGAGCGGCTTTGGGCACGTCGTCCAGAGCATCGGCTCTAACGCCTGCTGCGAGGCTGTCGTCCGGCCCTACTGCTGCATCTGTTTCTGAGGTGCGCCCTTCACCGCTCGCGGTGTCTTGCTTGGTGGCTGCCGCCGATTCGTCCGTCGCTCCAGCCGAGGTCTCTTCCGTCGAGCCGTTGATCAGGACGAAAACGATCCCGCCTCCGACCAGCAGAGCGGCCACCATGACGAGGATCATCGAGGCATTGGATCGCGCAGGCAAATATTCGCCATCGGCGATCGAATCCACGACCTCATCGGAATCGTGCGCCCCGCCGAGGTTGAGAGGACTGACCTCTGGCTCCTCGAACCAATCGGCGCCAGTGGGGCCGATGTTGGGTGACCTCCTGGCCCCGTCAAGTCCCTGGGGGGTCTCAATCGCCGTCGCCTCCAGGATCAGAGCTGGCTGAGCCAGAAGACTCTCTCTCGCGAAGGGCTCATCGGACTGGCTGGCGAGCAGCTCGCGCAGCTTGTCTGGATTGTGGACGCCCGACATGGGCTTGCGGTCCGCGCTCTTCTCCAAGCTGGCCAGGAGTGCTTCTTGGAGCGCGTCTCCTCCAGACTGCTCTTCTCCGATGCGATCCAGCGCGGCCTCGACCGTCGAGTTGCTCAGTGCCCCCAAAAGCTGTCGCGGATCGACCTGTGCGGTCTCTTTCGTGTGGACCGATGGGTCCTGCGGCAGGCTCATCGTGGCGTTAAACCCAGCCATGATGGAATCGACGACGTCTGCCGCTGGAAAGTCGCTGCTCGACACCCGATCGAGCTGCTCGATCACCGCAAAGAAGCTCGACAGCTCGGTGATCGCACCCAGGGGTTTCCACTGCGTCCCGGTGCGAGAGATCTCATCCTCGGCACAGACACGGCGCTCGACGATCCAGCGCTGAAGGGTAGGCAGGTCATCCAGCGCCATGACCCGACCGTCATCGACGATGCGGACCATCCACCCTTTCTGCTGCCCAGCGACCTGCAGCTTGAAGGTCCGCTGACAACTCGAGCATTGCAGACGTGCAGGGCCGGATTTGACGATCGCGGGGTCTATGTCGTATCGCGCCTGGCACGTTGGGCACTTGACTTCCATGACCCTGTCTCACTCGCCGACATGAGGAATCGTCCGAACGCCGTCCATAGACTCGAGGACATTGCGCGAGAGAACCTGTGCGACCGGCCTGAAGAGTCCGCCTGAGGACGCGACCGACCTCAAGGTTTCTCTTGTTTCTTGGCTGCACGTTGGAGCGCTGCAACCTTTGTCTTGAGGTCATCGTGCTGATCGCTTAGGCCGAGCCCCTTATATACCTTTAGCATGGCTTGGTTCAATTCGAGGTCATCCGGATGCTCCATCAAAAGTGGCTCCAGGAATGCACGCGCCTCCGCCCAGCTCTTCGACTCCACAAAAGCATTCCCCCGCTCCATCTTCGCGGCAAAGACCTTCGCAGCGAGGTCGGGGTGCTCTGCTTCGAGGCCGAGTCCTATGTACACCTCCAACATGGCTTGGTTCAATTCGAGATCATCTGGAGTTACCTGCATCAGGGGCTCCAGGAAACCGCGCGCCTGCTCCCAACTCTTTGACTCGAGGTAAACCCGACCCTGCTTGACCTTGTCGGCACGAATCTCTTCCGGTGTCCGTTTGTCCTCGATCACTTCAGGTGGCTCAGTCGAGTCGGGCTCCTCGCCCTCGACATACACGACTTTCGTCGGTCCCACCTCACGTGGCCCCTCCGTCTCGTCACCCGGTCTCTTTACGCCCGAAGCAACTCGGGCCGTTTTCTTCTTGCCCTTGGGCTTTGCCGTGGACGTCGCGGTGGCACTCGTGTCGATCGCCTCCGACTTCTTCTCGGTCAACCCAGGCACCAGAGCGGTCAGGTTCAGCCAACCGGCAAACTGCGCCACGACCGCGAGTGCGATGAGCACGACGGCCGCAATCAAGAGCTTGCGAGCCCGTGGCGTCATGGCGAACGCCGACTCTTCCGTCTCGGGCCGTGGCCGGCGAACGTCCGGCTTGCGAGGCTGCTGACGGGCCTTACGTTGCCCCTTCGCCTTGTCGTCCGAGTTGCCTTTGGCAGACGAGCCCGCACTCTCGGAGCTCCCCTTCGGCTCTTTGCTAGGCTTCTGTGGCTCTGGCACGCTCTCGCCGTCTTTGCTCGTCGGGACGTCCCCCATCGGGAAGAACTTCGACAACAGCGCGATGCTCAAAACGTCCGGGTAGTCGCCGAGCTCCTTCCAGCCGTCGGCACCTTTGGCGACCTTGATCCCTTTCACCGAATCGCGGGCGGTGAGCCAGGTCTGCAACGAATCCAAATCCTGGAACGCGTAAGTCAGGCCCGAAACCCGCAGCTTCCAGGTCTCCTTGTCGTCGCTGGCCTCTTCAGCTTTCGCCGCAGGCTTGGCCGCGTCGGCGTTCGTGGGCTCAGCGGTAGCGGCGGCAGCAGCCTTCGGCTTCGCCGGCTCGCTGGCTCCGGAGATGGGAGTCTCCGTCGCGGCTACAGCGTCGGAGCTTTCCGCCTGGGTGCCGTCAGGGCGAACGATGAAGACGTGGCGACACGTGGGGCAGCGAATCTTCCCGCCCTGAGGCGGCAGCTTCTCTTCACGAATCTTGTATCGTTGTTCGCATCGCTCGCAAGTGACGATCATGGCTGGCTTCCATTACGGATTCGGCGTTTCGAACTGATCGCCGAGACATCTGGCGGGAGCCGCCAAACACTCGAGCGGTCGACCAATAATTCTAGTGAGTGAGCCACCGCAAAGACTGCTGAAAGCTTCACCGCAACTCAGGACTCGGGGACGCTGGCTCCTCTCGCTCAATGAAACTCGTGACAACGTCGGGTAAGGTCCCAGCGAATCTCCCGAGCGTCGAAGCTACGGCAGCTGACTCGTTTCGTCAATCAAAGGGGGTTGCCTCCAGCGTGCGCTCCCACCAAACAGGACCCGCCATGTCCCGTTCGCTCATCGATGGCCTCAACCCACCTCAAAGAGAGGCGGTCCTCGACGACAGCCCTGCTCTTCTGGTCCTTGCTGGCGCCGGCAGCGGCAAGACTCGCGTCATCACCCATCGCATCGCCCACCTTATCGACGTACTCCACGTCCCCCCTTTCCAGATCCTCGCCCTCACCTTCACCAACCGGGCGGCCTCCGAGATGATAGAGCGGGTCGAGAAGCTCGTCCTCGACCCACAAGCCTCCGACCCCTCCATCAGCACCTTTCACTCTCTTTGTGCACGAATCCTCAGAAAATACGCGCCCGCCGTTGGACTCTCCCCCAGCTTCTCCATCTACGACAGCGACGATCAACTCTCCCTGCTCATGGGCGTGGTCCACGAGCTCTCCAGCAGCACCGATTACGAGCGGAAAACCAGCCCCTCGCTCACGTCGAGCGAGGGCGGCAACAAGCGAGCAGGGCTCGATCGAAACAAGGTCCGAGAGCTCTTGGGCGAGCTCGAGGCCTGCAAGAACGCAGGGATCAACGTGCAGTCCGCACGTGAAAGGGCACGGGGCGCCCAGGGGGAGCTCGTCGCCGAGGTCTACGCCCGCTACTCCGAAGCCCTGACCCAAGCCAACGCCGTCGACTTCGGAGACCTCATCCTGCGAACGACCGACCTGTTGCGCGAGAACCCTCGCATCCAGCACCAACTCCGGGATCGTTGGAGACACATCCTCGTCGACGAGTTTCAGGACACCAACCCCGCACAGTTCAAACTCCTCAGCGCGCTCGTCGGCGATCACACCGAGCGCGGACGCACCTTTGTCGTCGTCGGAGACGACGACCAGTCGATCTACTCCTGGCGCGGCGCAGACGTCGCCAACATGCTAGAGTTCCAGGAAAAGTTTGCCGCAAAATTGATCAAGCTCGAGCAGAACTACCGCTCCGACCCGCCCATCCTCGACATCGCCGCCAAGCTCATCGCGCGCAATCAATACCGACTCCCTAAGACACTCTGGAGCGATCGCGGCGAGGCAGCCCCCATCGTCGCCAAACCCTGCCTCGACGACAGAGGAGAAGCCCGCTTCGTCTCCCGGGAGATTCGACGCCTCTGCCTCGACCAGCAACTCAACTACTCCGACTTCGCCGTCTTCTACCGAACCAACGCCCAGAGCCGCATCCTCGAGGAGCAGCTCCGCGCTGACGGGGTCCCGCACTGCATCATCGGCTCCGTCGGCTTCTACGACCGAGCCGAAATCAAAGACCTCCTGGCCTACCTCCGCCTCCTCGTGAACCCGTCCGACCGCATCGCGCTGCTGCGCGTCCTCAACGTCCCGACGCGTGGCATCGGCGCCAAAACCCTCGCCGAACTCGAGGCGCTGAGCCGACCCCGCGAGGGCAACCTCGCCCAAACTCTTCAGGGAGTCGCCTCCGGAGCGCTGCACCTGCGCTCCAAACGTGCGCTCCCCGGCATCAACAGCTTCGTCGCCCTCATGGCTCACCTCAGAGATCGCCTCGACGAACCCCCATCGCAGCTCCTGCAGGCCCTGCTCGACGAAACCAACTTCATCGACCATCTCGAGAACAGACAGACCCGCTCGAAGGACGCAGTCTCCCATGTCGCCGAGCTCGTCGGGGCGCTGCTCAGCTTTGAGTCCGAGCCTGGAGATTCCTCGCTCGCCGCCTTCCTCGAGAGAGTCACCCTCGACCGCGGGCCGGCCGTCGACGACGAGGGCCAGCAGGCCACTGGAGTGGTCAACTTGATGACCATCCACTCCGCCAAGGGTCTCGAGTTCGACACCGTCTTTGTCACCGGGCTCGAGGACGAGCTCCTGCCCTACAAAAGGCGCGAAGAAGAGGTCGACACCGAAGAAGAGCGCCGGCTCTGCTACGTCGCCTTCACTCGAGCCAAGCACCGCCTCTTTCTCTCGTGGGCGAGCCGTCGGCAGCTTCACGGTCTCTGGCATAGAGGCGAGGTCAGCCCGTTTCTCGTAGGCCTACCAGGGATTGGCGTCAGCGCTCCGGCGCCCCGACCCGACCCGCAACAGCATCGCCGACCTCCCGCCTTCGCTCCTCGCGCCACAGACGAAACGGTCGAGCCGCTCCCCGACTACGAGAGCGAAACTCAACTCCGCCGCGAGCCCCTCGCCGAAGACTCACAGACCCACTTCGGCGAGACCCACATCGTGTACGACGAGGAGGAGGTCTATCCGACGGGCCCCAGGCCCGCGAAACGCAACGACAAACGTGAGCGCGCGAACAAGGAACTCACCCCAGGCGATCACGTGACCCACTCGAGGTATGGCGTCGGGCTGGTCCTCGAGCTCGAGGACCGACCCGAGGGAGTCATGGCCACCGTCGACTTCCCGATGACCGGACACAAGTCGATCTACACGCGCTTCCTCCGGCGCTACTAGTCCAGCTTGACCTCGACCTTCTTGATCAGGCAGGCCGAATCGTTGCACACACTGAACCGCAGCAAACCTGCCGTGGCCTTGGGCAAACTCAAAGTGGCCTGCGCCTCGCTCAGGGAGAACGTCTCGCGCTTGAACGTGTCCTCGCCAGCCTGGAACTTCCAAGGATACTCTTGGTTGATGTGGAAAGGCGCCTTGGGGCTGACCTTCAACACCACGGCCTCGCCCTCGGCGGCGACCAGCACGACGTTGAAGTCGACCTCGTCCTGCTCGAAGAGAGGCTTGGGGGCCTCTGCGCCTTCGGCGGGCACCACCGCAGCCGCGTCTTCCGGTTGCGGCTCACCAGCCAGCAAAGCCAGGGGAATCAGAGAAAGCAACCCGATGGGAATGCCGATCAAGATCTGCCGAATCATCCTCTCACCTCGACTCGAGGGTCCACACGACCCGTTTCGCTCTGCCGACCTGAAGCCGTCAGGCCCTCCGAATTCTCTCGACTCTCAAAGGTCACTCGCTTCTCTCTGCGGCCAACCACATCGATTTCGAGCTCCTACCGTCAACAGCAAGCAATAGATTTGTTCCTTGCCGCCCGGCAATCGCGCGTAGGCGCGCGAAAATCCGAATCGTCGCCATGGACGCTTCCCAGCCAAAGGAATTCACCGCAGCCGGAGTACTGCACGCTCCATCCAGAGACAAGGCAAAACACCTTCCTCAGCCAAACACCAAGTACGCACCAAGCGAGCCGAAGCTCACCATCGTCCCTGCCAGCGTCAAGAGAATGACTCGCAAGGCATTGCGTGGCGTGAGCGGCAGCGCGGAGCCAGTGCCCGCAACAATGACCAGCACTGCCGACGCCACGTGGCTCTGCCAGGTAAACGCCGCCTCGTCGGTCACTCCAGAGAGGTCGAAGCCGACCCCCAAGAGATGGCTCGCCAGCAGCACCAACGCCGCAACGCCACTCACCACCAGCGTCGCGTCAGCGGACGCGCCAGCGACGACTGGAAAGACGAGGCAGATGACCGCCAAGAACAAGGTGGACAGCGCCCCGATCGTGAGCACGTCAGCGATCACCCGGGTCTCCCCTTCGACGTGCGATTGGGCGGACATGGAAACGACCGTGCGCGCCAACAGCAGGGTCTCATGCGGCGTCAAATTCACATGCGGCTCATCATCGGCGCGCGCGCTGAGCGGATAGGGCTCCCCGACCGCCTCCTGCAGCTCGGGCAGATGGGCCGCCTCGACGAGCCTCTTCAGCTCGGGCTCCAGCGCCTGCAGCTCCGCCTTCGAGAGCGTCGGGGAGATCCGGAACGCCGGCTGCACCACCACACGGTAGAACGTCCCTGCGTTGAGAAATGGCACGAAGAAGTAGACGACCAGCGCCAACGCCCCCGCGCCCATCAGCAAGCGCCGCGCCCAACGAGCCCGCCCTCCTCGCGCTGCTTCGTTGTCCGGCCTCTCGCCCTTCTGCTTTGCGGGTCCTGCCTCGTTCGACACGGCGATTCCACCATTAGAAGGGCGATTCGCCAGCGCCCTTCGCCAAATTCTCGAAGCGGGTGTAGTGGCCGAACCACTTCAGCTTGATCGTGCCGATGGGACCGTTGCGCTGCTTGGCTAAGATCACCTCGGCGATGCCCTTGTCCTGGCTCTCCTTGTTGTAGACCTCGTCGCGGTAGATGAACATGATCAAGTCGGCGTCTTGCTCGATGGCGCCCGACTCGCGCAGGTCGCTCAACATCGGACGCTTGTCGGTGCGGCTGTCGACTCCGCGGTTGAGCTGGCTCAAGGCGACGACGGGGAGGTTCAGCTCCTTCGCGATGCCCTTCAAGTTGCGCGAAATGTCGGAGATCTCCTGCTCGCGGGATTGCATCTTCGAGTTGGCCTTCATCAGCTGCAGGTAGTCGATGACGACCATCCCCAGATCGGCCTGCGCCTTGAGCCGACGAAGCATGGCCTGGACCTTCATTACCGGCATCGCGGGCGTATCGTCGATGAAGATGGGAGCTTCACTCAGACGTCCGGCCGCTTCGATCAAGCGGGTCCATTCTTGGTCGGTCAGAAATCCGGCGCGCAACCGCGAGGCATCGACTCGGGCTTCCGAGCACAGCAGACGCATGGCCAACTGTTCCTTACTCATCTCGAGGCTGAAGAACGCCGTCGCCACCCCGGTGTGCACCGCCGCGTTGGCCAGGAAGTTGAGCGCTAGGGCGGTCTTCCCCATCGATGGTCGGGCGGCCAAGATGATCAGATCGCTGGACTGGAAGCCCGCCGTCATCTCGTCCATGTCCACAAAGCCGCTGCGGACGCCCGTCACCTTCTCTTGACGCTCGTAGAGCGCCTCGATCTGCACGAAGGTCGTCTTGATGACCTCGCGAATCGGCGTGAACCCTTGCCGAATCTCGCTCTGCGCCAACCCGAAGACCTGTCGTTCGACCTCGTCCAGGAAGTCCGGGACGTCGTCTACGCCATCGTAGGCGCTGTTCATCGCCCCAGCGGAGATGTCGATCAGGCCGCGCAGGGTCGAGCGGTCTTTGACGATGCGTGCGTAGTGGCGCACGTTCGTCGCCGACGGGACCCGGTTGGCGAGCTGCAAAATGTAGTGAATCCCGCCCGCCGCCTCGACCGGCTTGCTCTCCTTCAGGCGCGCATAGAGCGTGGTGGCGTCGATGGGATAGCCCGCCAAGGTCAGGTCGACCATCGCCTGGTAGACCTGCCGATTCGCCTCCACGTAGAAGTCCTCGACCTTGACCGTGTCCGTCAACAGATCGATGGCCTTCGAGTCGAGGATCACGCTGCCGAGAAGTGACTGCTCGGCCTCGGCGCTGTGGGGAGGAACTCTGACTTGCTCACTCAACGGCGAACCACGCTCAGGGTTTCGGCTGTTCGAAACGGCCTTGGGATAAGAGACGGACCAGAGAAGCGGGAGAACATCACCTCAGCAGATCTCAAGGCTCTAGGGAACCTCGCCAGAGAACAGCCTCAGCGCCCCACCATGAAAAAGACAAAAGCCGCAGCCACCAAGATGAGCAGCACCCAGTTCAGCCACTTGCCGGTCTTGCTCGTCACTTCCTCCCCGGTCCCCGCGATGGACTTGAAACCCGAGCGCAGCGACGTCAGCCCGCCGATGGCCTCGTCGTCCTCTTCGACGCGCTCCCGCTTCACCCCTTCGGGCAATTTTGGTTCTTTCTTCTGCTTCTCTTTGATTCGACTGCGTGAATTTCGCCCCATCGCCTCCTCCCCTTCGCCACAGAAACGGGCCTAGCGTCTGGCCACGGCAGTGGCCATGCGCCACCAGAGCGCGTGCCAAGATAGCGCAGACGCCGCGCATCTCAAACCAGCATTTCTCTTTTGTTGCGCCCATCGACTCCCTGGCTCGAAAGGTCTGTCGCGAGTTCTTGGAGGCTAGTCTCACCACGGAGGTCCTGCTTGCCTCGAGAGGTTTGTCGCGAGCTCTTGGGTTCTGTTCTCACCACAGAGAACACAGAGAGCACAGAGAGCACAGAGAGCTTGTCCTGCTGGGCTCGAGAGGTTTGTCGCGAGCTCTTGGGTTCTGTTCTCACCACAGAGAACACAGAAAGCACAGAGAGCTTGTCCTGCTGGGCTCGCGTCGGTCCGCCCAAGGTTTCACCTTGGGCTGGGGGATGTTCGGCCCCCCGAAGAGCCGATGCCTCGGGCTTGCCCTCGGCGGCTTTGACGTGGCTCGGAGTGTGTCCGAGCGTCGCGAGAGCCGGTGACGGGTGGGCTCTCTCGAAGAGCTGGCGACTCTAGTGTAACCCGTCATGACTCCACATGTTTATGCGACCGTTCTCCCACTCAAAGCGAGCCAATCTCTGTGCCCTCTGCTGCCTCTGCTGGCTTTGCGTTTGCGTTTGAATCTTGGGATCGCCAGCGAATCGATGATTCTCTCGAACCACGCAGAGCCAGCAAAGGAAGCGGAGAACGCGAAGCTGAAGGTGGATTTCCATGTCAGCCACTTGAGACGCTGCGCGTCACCCAAGCGGGGAGAAAGCAAACCTCACGACGAAGCAACCAATTGCTCAAGGTCTCTGCGCCTCGTGCCGGAATCAGCATCTTTCCATAATCTAGGGTACATGTAACGCGTTACACTAGGATTGCGCTTCTGCTCTCAAGCCCATTGCTTCTGCATGCTATCACCTGAAATAAAAGTGCTGTGCGGATTGACGTTCCGGCAAGCCACCTACTGGGCAGTCATGCCCTGCTCGATCGCCCAATATACCCTTGCGGCGTTTGGCCAGGTCGGCGCCGACGTGAAAGCGACCGACCCCGAAGGCGCAGAGTTGACGGCGAAGGTCGAGGACCGGCGCGAAGAAGAACGAAGCTGTGGGTGAGTCTAGAAGATGCGAGAGCACACACCTGAGTGTGTGCTCTCTGCGTTTCTTGAACGGTTTATCGTTCTACGCCAGCCTCGAGTCACTCGCGCGACCACGACTGCGTCGATGAAGCGTCGCTGCAGCTTTCGAAGCTTGGGCTTCGCCCCCTCGAAGGCAGGTTTGGTTGAGCTGCAGCCGAGCCCACCCGCCACCGACTCTCGCGACGCTCTCCCGCACGGAGAGCTGCTCTCGAATCGAGCTTGGCGCGATGCAGCGAGCCCACGGCTCCCGACAAAAAGCGTGCCAAAAAAGGCCAACGACCCCTCTCGAGAGTCTCGATCTACTAAATTTAGTCGATCGAGACTCTTTTTTGGCAACCAAGACTGTCGATTTGTCGACGGCGACTGTCCCACAGGAGAACGAAACTCTCGAAAAGTCCAACGAGACTTTCGAAGGGTCGACCGAGACTCTCGAACCGTCTAGCCAGACTCCCGTAGGGTCGAACGAGACTCATTTGGAGTCCCGCTGAACTCTCAAAAGGTCTCGTTCGACTTCGAACGCTGCAACTGTGGGCTCAGGCGGTCGGACGAGCGCTACGGCGTCTCGGTCTTCGGTGGGCGACGCCCCGTTGCAAAAAATTCGGTGGCTGGCTTGAGCGCGCGGGCGAGCTCGCCGAGGCGGTCTGAGGCTGTCAATCAGCGAGGGCGGTCACGTCCTGTGCGTCTAGGGTGCGGGGTTACACGACTCTCCGCCATCTCTGGCTGCGAGTTCTTCTTTACTTCTTCTCTGGCGCCGTCAGTCGCTTCACCGCCGTGGAGGCCAAGAGCGAGCGGAGCTGCACGATGGCAATCGTGTTGAGTTGTTGGAGTCGGTCGGAGGTGCTAGCTTCGTGCCATCCAGTGGTCGTCGTGGTGACGCACAGTGGTTTCGAGCTCTTGCAGACGGCCGAGCCAACGCCAACGTTGTGGCACGGCACTTGGAGGGGAGAGTGGCACAAGCGATACGGGTGTGGGTTGGGTTCTTTCTCGCGCTGACGATGGTGGCCTGTGGGGACGAAGGGGGTGCAACACTGCCGACTAATGAGAATGCGTGTCGGCAGTTCTGGGACAGCTATTGCCAGCGTGCGGTGGTCTGCGACATGAGCTGTGAGGCCGGCGGTCCGGCGCTCACGAGCGTCAGTGCGTGCTACGCCTGCCTCGGCGTAACCGACCGTTGCTCAGCCAAGGCCAACGCCGCAGACACCCTT
>PFUG01000181.1 GCA_002789955.1 Deltaproteobacteria bacterium CG_4_9_14_3_um_filter_63_12
AGACTCCAGACTTGCTTGTTCGATTCTGCGTCGGCAGCACCTGCGTCGGTTCTGACCTGTTGCATTTTGTGCCAAAACTGGGTCATCTGAGCGCCTGAATCACCACGGATCTCCCTGACGCCAAATGGATGCACGATGAAGAGAGCAGCAATCGCCACACTCGGACTCCTCGCCCTTGCGCTCGCTTCGTTGGGCTGCGAGGAGGAGCCGCCCAAACCCAATCACGTCCCCGAGCTCGTCGAGGGCAGCGCGGCCATCACCTGCACCGACAGCGGCGACCCCGATCTGGGGCTGATCCTGGCCGGCGGCGAGGTCTCCGTGATCGACGAGAACTTGGTCTCGGTCGAGGTCTCCATCGGCGGACTCGAGACCGTGCAGCTCACCGGCGAAGCGGTCGCCGAGCCCGACTTCGAGCTGCCGCAGCACTGGTCGTTTCAGTTCGATATCGGCAAGAAGGTCGTCTGCAACTCCGACCTCGTCATGGTCTTCACGGCCCGCGACGAGAAGGGCGAGTCGGCCTGGCTCTCGGCCTCGGCCCAGTGAGCCGAGGCGACGTGGCGGGCTCTGGGGTGAACGAGTAGCCTGTCCGCGTCGGGTTCTTGTTGGCTCTGAGCGGTGCCAAGTTAGACTGGGCTTCCCTCACGGCGCTCCCCAGAGCCAGTCGCCGAACATGGGGTCCGAAAGAAAGAGCTGCAGAGGTGGAAGGCCTTAGGCTTCGCCGTCAGGCGTCCACCCAAACAAGTCCAAAGGGGACTGACATGAACACCTTCGACTTCCAAGGCTACATCTCCAACCGCAAGAACCCCGAGGAACGCGCCAAGTCGCTGACCTTCGGGGACTACGCGTTTCGTGGCGACATCAAGTGGCTGCGCACGCTGACGACGCTGGTGCCGGTGCGCCTGATGGTCGGCGCGACCATGCAGCTGTGGAGCGGCTGGGGACGCAAAGAGGTGCTCGCCGACGCCGTGCGGGCCAGTGAGAAAGACGCCAGCCGGCTGCTCGAGGTGTCCAACGAGGCGGCGCGGGCGCTGCACATGGCGCCCATCCCGGTCTACCTCACCCACCACCTCAAAGAGGTGCCGGCGCAGGCCCTGGGCGACGACGAGGAGACCTTCATCGCCGTGCACACCGGCGCGGTGCGCGAGATGAGCGACCCGCAGCTGACGTTCGTCATCGGGCGGCAGCTCGGGCACGCCCAGAACGGCCATGTCATCTACCAGACGGCGGCGTTCTACGTGGACGAGATCGCCAATGTGGTGGTGCGCTGGGCCGTGGCGCCCGGGCAGGTGGCGCTCAATCAGTGGCGACGGCGCGCGGCCATTACGGCCGACCGGGCGGGCTTGCTGGCCTGCCGGTCGTTGGAGGTGGCGGGGCGGCAGATTATCGACGAGGCCATCGCCCTCGAGCGCCTCGAGAAGGACGTCGACGTCGATGCGTTCGTGAAAGCCCTGGAGGCGGACGGCGGCAAGGCCGGCTTCTTCGACAAGCTCACCCTCAAGGCGCCGGCCGTGTCCATTCGGCTCGCCGCGCTGCGGGCGTTCTCCGAGACCCAGTACTACTTTGACCACATTGGCAAGCGCAGCACCGAAGGCCGCTCCATGGCTGAGGTCGACGACGAAGTCGAGGCGGTGCTGAGGGATGGAGCGGGGGCGCCGACGTCCGAGTAGACGCCATTGGCGTCTTCATCGACTCGCTCGATGGGGTTCATCGAGCGGTTCTTCTCGTCGTGGTTCGGGCGGTCGGAGGCGGTCCGTCGTCATGGGTTCGGGCGGTCGGAGGTGGTCCGACGTCGTGGGTTCGGGCGGTCGGAGGCGGTTCCCCGTTGTGGGTTCGAGCCGTCGGACGCGGTCCGACGTCGCGGGCCGCTGCAGAGCAGAGGAGAGGTTGACGCCGAAGTCGCGGCGGTGCTAAGGGATGGAGCTGGGCCGCAGACGTCCGAGGCATGAGTAGACGCCTTTTCCCAGGGTCTGTGGTGACGGGTTAAGCAGATTGGTCAAGAGGGCTGGCATCGACCAGAGAGCTGGATCCTCGGTAATTCAATGGGTCGTGCATCGCGCAGCGGTCATTAATTCGCTATACGTGCGATGATTTCACCCAGTGCAACACCGGGGAGAAACGTCACTGGCGTACGTCATCCCCCTACCGCTGTAATTACTCGGCACGCTGACCCTGGGACTCGTTGGCAACCGAAAATCCCGGAGACGTCTGAGGCCCATTTTTTGGGCCCTCCCGCCCCTCGCCGCCCACAGCCCCCGACCCTTCCCCGAAACGGGCCCGAAACGGGAGAGGGGGAGTCAAGTCGCCCTCATCAGCGTTCCTCTTGTCGTGAATTCGAGGGGATGGCATTAGGTACCGTCTTTTAGACGACGACCCGACGAGAGAAGACCCATGACCTCGATGGACACCGCCCTCGTTCACTTGAAGCGTCTGGCCTCCCTCGCCCAGGCCGCCGGTCTGAAGACCGTGGCCGACGAGCTCATCTTGGAGCGCATCCCCGCTTTGGAGTCGGGCGCCCTGAGCGTCGTCGTCTTGGGCGAGTTCAACCACGGCAAGAGCACGCTGCTCAACGCGCTGCTTGGGGCGGACGTGCTGCCTGTCGGCATCACGCCCACGACCGCGGTGATCACCCGCATCGTCAACGGAAACCCAGGCGTCACCGTGGTTTTTGACGATGGCAAAGAGCAGGCGGTCGACCGCAGCGACCTCGAGGCGTTGGTCCGGGACGAGAACGACCGGGTCCGCCACGTCATCGTGCGGCACCCCACCAGCGCCCTGGCCGAGCGCGTCGTCTTGGTCGACACGCCCGGCGTCAACGACATCTCGCAGCAGCGCGTCGAGGTCACCTACGGCATCGTGCCCCGCGCCGACGTCGTCATCCTCGTGCTTGACGCCACGCAGGTGCTCAAGCGCACCGAGCTGCGCTTCATCGAGAAGCGGTTGCTCAGCGGCCTGCGCGACCGGCTCATGTTCGTCATCGGCAAGGTCGACCGCCTCGAAGACGACGAGGCCGACGAGGTCGAGCGCTACGCTCGCCAGCGGCTCGAGGCGCTCTTGGGGCCGGTGGAGATCTTTCCCCTCTCGGCGCGCCGCGCCCAGCGCGGAGGCGACCCGGGCTTCGACCGCTTCAAGACCCATCTGGAGCGCTTCCTCAGCCAACGTCGCGACCTGATCCTCTTGGACTCGGCGCTGAGCACGGGCTTGCGCAGCGGCGGCGCGCTCTTGGGCAATCTGCAGATCAAGCGCCGCAGCTACCAGATGGCCACCGCCGAGCTCGAGACCCGCGTCCAGACCGTGCGCGACAAGCTGCACGAGAGCCGCCGGGTCATCTCGCAAAACGTCGCCCGCATCGAAGAGGCCACGACGAATCTGACGGCGACCGCGAGACACAACTTGAGCGAGTTTCGCGACGCCTTTCTCGACGCCCTGCCGCGCGAGATCGAAAAAGTCAGCGCCGAGGACGTCAAGAAATACCTGGCCGGCTTCATCGAGGACTGCTTCCGCACCTTCCTCGAGAAAGAGGGCCGTGCCTTGGGCAAGTCCCTGGAGCGCCTGGCCGAGGAGATCATCGCCGTCACCAACCAGAACCTGCGCGAGACCGTCGACGCCCTCAACGAAGAGCTGGGCGTCGACCCCGACGCCCTCAACGTCACCATCGACTCGCGGGCCTACGACTTCAGCGTCTTCGCGTTGGGCGCCTTCGGCGTCTCGGTGCTGGTTTTTATCAATGCCCTCGTCGGCGGCTTGATCGCCTTGGCGACCCCTGTCGTAGCCTTCGTCCTCAAAGACCGCCTAGACGCCCGGGTCAAAGGCCTGGCCACCAAGGCCGGCATGGACACCATCAAGGTCGCCTCCACCCACGCCGAGAAAGAGCTCGTCGCCATGATCGAAGATTTTGGCAAGCGCCTGAGCGAGTTCGTCGAGTCGGCTGGAGATCGCCTCTATCGTCAGATCAACGACGCGCTGGGGACCGTGCTGAAGGAGAAGGCCGTGGTAGGCTCCGACTCGGACGCGCTGGAGCGGACCGCGTGCGTCGCCGAGGGCGACGCGCGCGAGGTGGTCGAGGCGTTGCTGGCGGAGCGCAAGGATTTGTGGGCGCGCCCTTAGCGGTCCTGCGATGAGCAGGCTCTTGGCGCGACGAATGAAATCAAGAGTCGCAAGCTCCAGGACGCGCTCGCGGTCGAGGTTGGGCTGGAAGCCAAAGAGCAGGGTAGCGAAACGCAGTGGAGCTGCCGACCGGCAGACGGACTCCATCGACGCCGCAATGGGCGAGACCGTCGCCGCACCATTCAAGAGAGCTACAACCTGGCCCACGGCGTCGTGCCGACGACCATCGTGAAGGC
>PFUG01000668.1 GCA_002789955.1 Deltaproteobacteria bacterium CG_4_9_14_3_um_filter_63_12
GAGCGCTTGGCTCTGCGCGTAGGGCCGCTCGAGGCGGAGGCCTTGGAGGTGGAGCTCGAAGAGCTGGTCGGTCATGGGAGCGCTTGGCTCTGCGCGTAGGGCCGCTCGAGGCGGAGGCCTTGGAGGTGGAGCTCGAAGAGCTGGTCGGTCATGGCGGTGAGCGAGAGGATATGGCGCCGGTGGGCAAAGCGTCGACGAAGACAATGGGTTCGCAGTAGTAGAGCCCAGGAACGCGGGCGTGTGGGTTTTCGGTGCAGATGGCATTCGTGGTGACGAAGTTGGAGCTGACGATGGTGCCACTGACGCCCAAGCTGCGCTGCGCCCGAGCTGCGCTGCGCCCGAGCTGCGCTGCGCCCGAGCTGCGCTGCGCCCGGCCTGCGCTGCGCCCGAGCTGCGCTGCGCCCGGGCCTGCGCTGCGCCCTAGCTGCGCTGCAGCGCCTTCGCCGCCAGCGCGTAGCTCGGATCGATCTCGTTGGCCTGGCGGAAGAAATCCAGCGCGATCTTGTGGTTCCCGCGAGCCCAGAAATACTCCCCCAAATAGTAGAGGATGTCGGGCTGCTCACCGAGGAGGAGTCGGGCCATCTTCAGGTATTTGGCCGAGGCGTAGTTTCCTTCGGAGGGAGCGTAGAGGCGTCCGAGCCAGTAGGCCATGTGCCCACGCAGGACGCGGTTCTCGCTGTCTTGAGACATCCCAGCCAGCACCTTTTCGAGGCGACTTCGGCCTTTCTTGGGCTGCTTGCTGGCGATGTAGAGCTCGGCCAACGCTTCCACTGCGGCGAGCTGCTCGGCGGGGCGCTCGAGCGCGCCCTCCAACACCGCGATGGCGCGATCGGTGTGTCCGGCCCGGCCCAACTCCCGAGCCAGCTCGATGCCCACGTTGGGCAAGGTCAACTGGCCCTGCAGTCCAGCCTCGAGGTCTTGCAGGCGTCCGGCGCCGCCCTTCTTGCTCAGCCACAGCCCGCGCACGGCTCGGGCGCGCGGATGATTGGGGTCGGCCTCGAGCACGCGCTCGACGCTGGTTCGCGCCGAGTCCAAGTCGCCTCGTCGCGCCGCGATCTCCGCCTTCGTTGCGAGCAGGTCGACGTCGGTCACCTCTAGGGCGGCGCTCTGGGCAGCCAGGTCGTCGGTCAAAGTTCCCGCTCGCGCCATGAACAGCGCGGCCGATAGGCTCGCCCTCGCGGACGAGAGATGGCCTCGTCGCCACAAATCCGCCAGCGAGGCGGCCTCGTCCGCTCGGCCCGCCAGGCTCAGCAACTCGCCGCGCAGCTGCAACGGCACAAAACGGTCTGGGTGCGCAGTCGAGACGCGTGAGGCCTCATCGAGCGCTTCTTTGAAGGAGCCGTTTCTGACGCGTGACTGCAAGTCTGCCAGCACCACCTGAAACTCCGCCAGCCCACGTGCGCTGCCGGGCAGAATTGGAGCGGGAGCCGCTGGGGTCCCTCGCGCGGCGAGCTGCTCACGAGCCACGGCATAGAGCGGGCTGGGGTCTTGCTCGACCAAGGTGCGAAGCGCCCCCCAGCGGCCGAGTCCCATCAGCGCCCGAGCGTGGTTGAGTTGGTGCAACGCCTCGAAGCGACCGCCGCGAACCCCCTCGAGCCCGAGCGACGTCTCGACGACCATCAACGCCAACTCAGCCTGTCCTCGCTCGAGCAACATCTCTTCGATCTCGGCTGCCCGCGCGTCGGCGCGCGGCCGGCCGGCGAGCCCCTTCAACCCTCTGACGAAATGAGCGGCCGCCTCATCGGGCGCGCCACGCTCGATGGCCACCCGACCGGCGAGCAGGGCTAGGTCAGCGTGCGCAACCTCGCCTGCGGCCGCGACATCACGCTCGGCACGGCGCCAATCACCGCTGTTCATCGCGCGTTCTCCCAAGAACAAAGCGACCCATGCGCTCTGTGACGCGGTATATTGCTCGGGTTGCCAGAGCGGCTCGAGCACGTCGAGCTCGTCCTCTCGTTCCGAGAGTCGCTGTGCGGTCATCCAAACGAAGAGGTTTCGGCTGTCGACGGCTTTCGCTTGCTCGAGAAAGAGTCGGCTGGCGACGCCGTCTCGGTCGATCGCCAGGTCGGCCAGCTCCATCAGGGGCAACGTCCCCAGCGCGCAGACCTTGGTGGCCTCGGTGAAAGCGAGGGCAGCGGCGTCCCCGTCGTCGTCGGCCAGGGCCAACCAGGCGGCGGCCCACTCTCGTGTCCCTGGGTCGCGGGCCCATATTTCAGCTCCCGTCCTGTCGAAGATCGACCGGGCCAGGGCGACGTCGCCAGCGCTCAACGCGTCCAACATCAAGCCCAAGCGCACCCAGGGTGTACGGTGAATCGCCGCGCCATGGTTCGCTAGGGGCAAGGAGACGCCTGCGTCTCCGTAGCGATCCACCAAGACCCGATCGATGAAGAACGCCATTCCCAGCGCGCGGTCGGACTCTGGATGCGCCTCGAGGCTCATCGCCCCGAGGTCGAGGGTGCTGAGCAACGAGGTGCGTGCCCGCTGCAGTCCACCCATAGTGCCCTGATTGGCCTGCTGTTCGGCGGCCCGCAGCTCGGACTCGTACCAGGTGTGCTCCAGCAGCTGCCAGCCGATGAGGCCGAACGTCGTGCCAGCGCAGAGCAGCACGAGGAGCATGACCGCGACACGCAGTTGACGAGTTCGGCGCAGGCTGCGCTCGGCCTGTCGCTGTTCGCCATCTCGGCCAAAGGTCTGGGCTGCAACCGCCAGCAGTTCTTCCCGCGACGAATGGGAGCGGAGCGGGGCGAGGGTTTCGCCGTGCTGGCTCACCGCGGTTTTGGTGCGCGCCTTCTTCGGGCCCGTCGGCCGAGCCGCGGGCTTCGAGCCGTAGCGTGCCGAACGAAAGACGTCGTCCGAGAGGTGCTTTCGCAGCCAAGCGTCGCACTGGTTTACGGAGACACCGCGGGTCGCAGCGGCCCCGATGGCGACGGGCTTGGCGAGCTGAACCCGCGGGAGCTCTCCCGACACGCCTCGGGTTCGGCGTGGCGGCGTGGCTGACTCAGCAGATGGAGCCTCTGGGCTCACCTTGGACAAACGGGTGTTCGACGGCCTTCGAGCGAACGACCGCTTGGTCGGCTTTTGCCCCGCGGCGTCGAGCGGCGCCACGGCCCAGGGGACCTCGGAGAAGGAAGTGGCCTGTGTCGGTGCGCCGACGAGCGCCGGCTCCACGGCTGCAGGCCCGAGAGCCGGCGAGGACACCGGCGGAAGCTTCGTGGCCAAGAGCTCGAGGTAGGCGATGACCTCGCTGCGGCCAAGCCGTCGTAGCCGCTCGGCGAGCGCCATGAAGAGATCGAGCCCCAAGCCCAAGGAGACGCGGGCGAGATCGAGGAGCTCGCGGTCTTGGCCACGATGGGCAAGGGTTCTGGCGAGGAGGTCGAGCGCTTCGTCGAAACGCTCGCGGAGCACGTCCGAGCGTCGCAGGTAGCCCTCGATGAGCGTGAACGAGGCCGCCGTTAGCTCCCCTCGTTCTATGGACCGCAGAGCCGACGTGATGAACAGCGGTCGTCTTCGGTCTTCACTTGTCGTCGGGCTCTGGGGCATGGTTCTTGGGGCTCTCAAGGGACGCAGGGAGACTTACTGCAGCGCGACAGAGGCATGCCCTGCCTTGTCGATCCAGTCCACGACGACGGCCATATCGGGGTCGACGCCGGTGATCTGCAGGGCGAGGTTGGCGGTGGTGAGGCGCTCGAGAAGCTCGTTGGGGGTCGACTTGGCGAGGGCTGCAACCGAGGGGGTGCCGGCCGCGATGAGGAGGCGTGCAGCCTTGGGACCGATGCCGACGATCTGCATGAACTCGAGAACCTGGGCCAGGTCGTCGACTTCGTCGCGCTGCAGCCCGCTGACCTTGGCGATGGCCTCTCTGCCCTCAGAGGTGACGACCACATCGAGCAGCGCCTTGGTGTCCAGGATGCCGGATTCGATGAGCTTGGCCTGCGCCTCAGGGGCGATAAGCTCCACGTCGACCAGGTCGTAGTGGCTCGCCGCGGCGTCGGTCACCCCGAAGAGCAAGACCCAAAAGGAGACGGCCAGGAGGGAGAAAAGTCTGATGAGATGGAGGTTCTTTCGCATGATGAGCTTCTCGGGGCGGTGGGCGGCGACCTTGAGGTCGGGGCTCGGTGTTTTGCGGTGGACTGCCTCGAAAGGCAGAACCTCACCGACAAACACGGTGAGGCACAGCTTACGTCGACAGGGTGGAGCGGGCAAAAACCGGTGATAACCTTCTTCGGCGGGGCGGAAGGGCGCCTTAGGCAGACTCAGACGGCCGCGAAGTCCCGAGATTCAGGTCCACTCGGCGAGGTGCGCTGCACGCGCTATAGCATCGGGCGAGTACGA
>PFUG01000372.1 GCA_002789955.1 Deltaproteobacteria bacterium CG_4_9_14_3_um_filter_63_12
TCACATTTCCATGTTTACCTCCAATTCTCTGCGCCATGCTCGGCGCACCCTCGCTCCTCGGCGTACCGGTGTACGCCTGCGTCGCTCGGTCGTCGGCTCCTTGCACCTGGGGCATTTCCGAACGGGCACTCACAAGATGTCGTTTGGGAGGGATCGCGCGTTTCGGTGGAAATGCGACCGAACTCTGAGTTTCAAGATGGACTCAAGCTGAAAGCGCGCTCGCAATTGATTCAGGTCCACGGGGGCACTGATGGCTCACTCGCGCGGACCGATTTGCTGTGCTCGAGGACGCCGCGACACTGGCGACGTCCTGCATTGGAGCGTGGGCTCAGCGGGAGATGTAGACGTCGAAGGGCAGGAAGATGCTCAGGCCGACGTTTGCCATGAAGTAGTTTTGAAACTCGGCGTTGTCCTCGTTTGCCGAGCGTCCGTACTCTGCGAAAGAGGTCAGAAAGTCTCTCAGCTCGAGGTTGAGGGCGAGGTAGTTGTTGAAGTAGATGCGGGTCCCGATGCCCAGCGCGCCAGCGAACTTTGCGCCGTCGAGGTTGGAGTTCACGGTGCAAGCGGCGGTTTCGTCGGCGCAGCGTTCATCCATGAGGAGCACCCCGGCGCCTCCGAAGACGTGGAGGTCGTAGTTTGCGGACCAACCGAAGACGGAGAACTTGCCAAAGACAGGGACGTAGATGATGCCGAGGTCGCCCGCAACGGAGAGTTGCGAGACGGACAGCGCTGTTTTAACCCGTGGGCTGTAGCCGGCCTGTTGGACGGTTTTGGTCTCGTCGGTGTCCATATGAGCGGGGGCATAGGCGAAATCGGCCCCGAGACCAAGCGAGTTGTTGAAGTGATAGGAGAGGGCGGCGCCGAAGCCGATGTTGCGCACGAACGGGTCGTTGATGGAGAAACTCGCCAGCGGCTGAATCTCGAAGCGACCGGAGCGCAGCAGGAGAAGACGGCGAACGGGCGCGCCTTCTTCGAGGCTCGATTGCCCTTCGGTGTCTTCAGCGAGGGCGAGCTGCGGAGCGAGGAAGGCAACCACGAATCCGACGATCAAGAGGTATGTCAACTTGCGCTTCATGAGCGTCCTATATCTTCTTGCAGCCGTTGCGTAACGAAGTGGGGTCGACTCTCGAGACTTGGCCTCAGTCCGACTCGTACTCGAACGAAGTCGGTAGCCAGAACGACACGCCGACACCAGCTTGCCACTGCGTAAACAAGCCAGAGCTCTGGTTCAGCTCCTCGGGGTAGAAGTACCCCCTGACTTCGCCGGTGAGGCTCAGCCAATCCAGGAGGAAGAACCGCTCACCGACAGTGAGCACGCCGCCGCCGGTGAGTCCGTTGGCACGGGTGTGGATGGCGCCTCCGCCGATGCCGACGGACAGATCCCAGTGCACGATGGAGCTGTTGAACAGCGCGAGCTTCCCGTAGAGGGGGACGAAACCGACGACACCGCCCACGAACGCGTCGATGACGCTCACTTCGGGAATGGCGTCGGTGGCGTCGATGACCTGCTCGTAGGTGCCCGTGAAGCCAGTGGCGTCGCGGCTCATGAAGCGCCAATCCTGCCAACCCCCCGTAACGCCAGCGTAGATCCACTCGGCGATGTGGTAGTTGATGCTCGCCCCCACACTCAATTGCTGCGCAAGAGAGTCGTTGAACGAGCCATGGAACATTGGCGTCAGCTCGACGCGTCCCTTGCGCAGATAGGGCTTGCGCTGGATCACGACGATGTAGTCGTTGAACTCTTTCTTCTTCTCGGTCTCTTCGGCCATCGCCATCACCGGCAAAAACACCGAGATGCTCAGGGCCAAGAGAATCAACCAGGCTGTGCGCCGCATCGACTCGCTCCGGGTTCGCTTGAGACGGGCTCCCCACCGTGACTCTCGAGGAGCGCGAAGGCCTCGAATCAAAAAACACTCTCGCTGGCCCACGGTCTGCCACCGCTCGCCCTTCGAGAGCCTCTCCTACTCATCGAGAGGCCACTCGTATAGCACGAGCAAATCCAGCCAGGCAACCAGCCAGCGATGATCTCTTGCGGCGCCTCAGCCAAAAAATTGAAGACTAGAACAAGGCATCAACGAATTCGCCCGCATTGAAGTCGCGCAGATCATCCACAGTCTCACCGATGCCGATGAAGTGGACAGGCATCTTCAGCTCGTCGCAGATGCCGATAATGACCCCGCCTTTCGCGGTCCCATCGAGCTTCGTGAGGATGATTCCGGTGTAGTCGACCGCCTCTTTGAACTCGACCGCCTGTGCCAACGCGTTCTGGCCGTTCGTCGCGTCCAAAACCAGCAGAGTCTGATGCGGCGCGTTCGGGACACATTTCGCCGCGACGCGGTGGATCTTCTTCAGCTCCTCGACCAGATCTTTCTTGTTGTGAAGGCGCCCGGCGGTGTCGGCGAGGACTACGTCGAAGCCTTCCTTCTTGGCACGCTCCAGCCCGTCGAAGAGCACCGCCGAAGGGTCCGAGCCCTGGGTCGACGCGTGCACTGGGCAGTCCGTGCGGGCGCCCCACTCCTGCAGCTGCTCGATGGCCGCCGCCCGGAAGGTGTCTCCCGCGATCATCAGAACCTTCTTGCCCGATTTCATGAGCTTCGCGGCGATCTTCCCGATGGTCGTGGTCTTGCCCGCGCCGTTGACGCCGACGACCAATACGACGTGTGGAGCCTCGGGCCCCACCACGAAACGAGATTCCGACTTCTCCAGGATCTCTTGCATCTCAGAGCGCAGGAACTCCAGCGCCTTCTTGCCGTCCTTGAGCTCTTTGCGGCTCAGGGTCTTCTCGACCTTGTCCAGGAGAGAGCGGCTGGTTTGCACGCCGATGTCCGCAGTGAAGAGGATCTCCTCGAGCTCCTCGACCACATCGTCATCGAGCTTCCCGCCGAGAAGGTGGCCGAGCTTCGCTACGAATCCCGCGGTGCGAGTCTTGTCGAGCCCTTCGCGCAGCGTACGTGGCCCTTGTTGGGCCGCCTCTTCGGCTTTCGCTCGCCGCGACGAGCGCCGAGCTCGCGAACTCTCCTCGTCGCCGCCCTTCTCTTCCTCACGCTTTTCGCGCCGGCGTCGCCGCCGCTCTTCTCTCTCGTCGTCGCCAGTTGGCTCGGCCTTTTCGGCCTTCTTTTCGGTCTTTTCGGTCTTTTCGGCCTTCTTTTCGGTCTTTTCGGCCTTCTTTTCGGTCTTTCCGGCCTTTCCGGCCTTCTTTTCGGTCTTTTCGGTCTTTTCGGCCTTCTTTTCGGTCCTCTCGACCTTCTCTATAGACTCGCGCGCCTCTTGCTCCTCTTCGTCCTGTCGCTCCTCATCGTCGCTCTTGAGCTCGAGGTCATCGAGTCCGCCCATGGCCGGCAAAGGCTGGGCCTTCATATCCTTGAGGGAAATCAGGCCAGACCCCAGAGTCGGGATGTTGGCGGACTCCAACAGTTGTTTGGCGGAGCTGACCGCGTCGTCGAAGTCGAGCCCTAGGGGGGCACGCTCTTCTTTCTTTTCGTCGACGGCGTCGTCGAGGAGCTTGCCAAGCTCCTTCTCGCGCTCGATCTCGGCCGCTTCAGCGTCGCTCAGTGGCTCTTCCTCGACCTTCGCCTTACGGACGAGCACAGGCTCTTCGAGCTGTTCGTCGTCTTCGAGCTCTTCGTCTTCCTCGTCCCCTTCGTCGACCTCTCGTTCTGATTGTGCCTTCTCCGTTTGGGCCTTGGCGCGGCGTTTCCGCCTCATCTCCCGGCGTTCTTCCTTGGTCTGCTCTTCGCCGAGAGTGCTCTTCTTGGCCTTCTTCAGCTCGGCCAGCGACAGCTCGTCCTTGCGCTCTTCGAGCTCCTCAGGCCGAATTTGTTTGGCTTTGCGCAGCCTCTCCTCTTCCGCAATGGCGTCGGCCTGCTTCTTTCTGCTGAGAACGAAGAACAGGACGAGGAACAGAATCCCTACGCCTATGGCGATCAGGACCACGGTGTTTTCGCCGCTTCCGGCGGCAGCGGCGAGAAGGCCACTGGCAGGCGTCTGGCTGAGCTGGTTGAGCATAGGTTCGTTATCTCCTGAGAGGATTGCCGTTCGAAGTCAGAGCCGGTCGAGTGCTTTCGAAGAGGTCGCGACAACCTGTGCACACTCGCCGAGCCGACCAGCCCCTCCGGATTGCGGCGCGTCACTAAACGTGAAGTGAACTCGCAAGACGACTAACCCCGTGGAGTTCGCTCGTCTGCTGCGGCGACCCGAAGCGCACTGTTCGAACCGGCGTGGCTCTCGGTACTGGATTCCAGATGTAAAGAAAGGCAGGCGGATACTTAGGCGTCGTCAGGAAACAACCTGCCCATTTGAGCATCGCCAGAGGCGTGATGGCAGCGTCGGT
>PFUG01000458.1 GCA_002789955.1 Deltaproteobacteria bacterium CG_4_9_14_3_um_filter_63_12
GCGCTCCTTGCAGTCAATAAACATGGAGAGTCATGACGGTTTACACTAGCAAGTTGAGTCCATCTTGAAAGTCAGAGTTCGGTCGCATTTTCAACCGATCTCAGCGAAACACGCGATCCTTCCAAAAGGACATCTTTTGAGTGCCCGTTCGGAAATGCCCAGGTGCAAGGTGCCGACGACAGAGTGACGCAGGCGCATGACCGGTACGCCGAGGAGCGAGGGAGGAAGGCGACGCCGCAGATGGGGGTTTTCCGGACGGGCACATCGACTGGCACAAGTCTTGACTACCAACTCGGCGGCCCAACACTCTCGTCGGAGTCGCCATGAAGTCATTGAACAGACCGCTCAGCCTCCTCCTCCTCTGCGTCGCTTTGCAGGCCTTTGGCTGCGTGGAAGACGCCGACGAGGCAGACCCGGCGCAGCTCGTCGAGGGTGAGTGGTCGGTCTACGTGGCGGATCCTTGGCACATCCCGGCCGAGACCAAGGCGATCGGTGACCAGCAGTATGTCGCTTACACCGGTGCGGGGGCCTGGACAGGCTCCGACGCCTGTTCGGGGGGACTGACCACAGGGGCGACACAGCTGCGGACCTGGCTCAACGCCAACTGGCCGCAAATCTCGAGCATCGGTGGCTACTCCTGCCGCGCGATCAACGGCGACCCGGCCCATATGTCGGTCCACGGCACCGGCCGCGCGCTGGACATCATGATCCCCTTGCAGAGCGGCAACGCGGACAACATTGCTGGCGACCCCATCGGCAACTGGCTGATCGAGAACGCGCAGACCATCGGCATCCAATACATCATCTGGGATGGCTGGACCTGGAACGCCTCGAAGCCGGCGGGCTCGAAGGACAAAGCCTACGGCGGCGCCCACCCACACAACGACCACCTGCACATCGAGCTCTCCGTCGCCGGTGGGAACGCCCAGACCGATTGGTTCTCCGGTCCCCAAGCGCCCCCCAGCAGCGAGCCCTGTGCGGTCATCGGCGCGGGCGGTGGCGTCGTCGAGGAGACGGGGCCCTGCTTCGTCGCCTACGGCCCCAATCAATACTGGCGCGAGGTCGCTGAAGGCCACGACAACCACTTGATCTGGACCAACGTGTTCAAGTCTTCGGCGCCCAGTAATTGGGCCCGCTGGGCTCTTTACTTCGAGGAGAGCGGCCAGTACGAGGTCGAAGTGTTCACCACGCCAGGCTACTCGGTCTACGACGACGCCCGCTACTCCGTGCACTACGGCTCCAGCAATTTCACCGTTCACATCGACCAATCGTCGGGCAATGGCTGGCTCTCCATCGGCGTCTTCGACTTCGAAGGGGGCGGCGTCTACCAGTATGTCGACCTCTACGACGACGTCCCCACCACCGTCGCCGCCGACCAGCACATCGTCGCGGACGCGATTCGGCTCACTCGCATCCAGGCCGGAACGACTCCCGACCCGACGCCCGACCCGACGCCCGACCCAACACCCGATCCCACACCCGACCCGCCCGTGACCCCCGACCCCGTCGAGCCGACGCCCGATCCTCCGGTCACTCCAGAGGTACCAGGCACGCCTTCGCCGAAGCTGGATCCGAGCGCGACGTCGACGTCCACCCCGTCCGAAGCTGGGGACGAACCGATCATCGACGACCCCATGAACGACCTCGAGACGCCAACCGAAACGCCTGCGTTCGACCCCAGCGAGACCCTCGCCCTCACCGGCGACTGCGGCTGTTCGACGGTCAATGGCGGCCGCGTGCCCACTTCGCCCTTGGGCTTCGCTGCGGTGGCTGGGTTCGGACTGTTGGTGCTCGCCCGACGACGCCGCTAGCGGCGCCGTTGGGTGAGAAGCCCTCGCAGCTTGGGCGTGAGGTGGAGGCCGTCGAGGTTCAGCCCCTCCAACTGTCCGAGACGTGGCCACTCGCTCAGCGCCACCAGCCCAGGCTTACCCAATGGGTTGCGGGAGAGGTCGAGCGAACGTAGGGCCACGCAGTGGGCGAGAAGCGTCTTCAGGCCTTGATCGTCGAGACCGGTGTGCGCCACATCGAGATGTTCGAGGCGCGCCAGCCAGCCGCTCTCGACCAGTGGGCTGAGGCTGTCTCCCTTCAGAGGGTTGTTGCCGAGCCTCAGCTCACGCACCGTCCGAGCGAGCGGCGAATCGAGAATCTTGCGCCAGGTAACACCGGTGAGACCGACGTCTCGGACGGAGAGCCGTCGGAGGCTGGGAAGCTTGGCGGCGCAGAGCGTGTCGATGAGGGATTGCCCCAGCTTGCGGCTCTCGTCCAGGGCCAGGCTTTGCAGTTGGGGGAGCTCCTCGCCGAACAGCGCCTCGAGCCCTCTCGGCCCGAAGTCGTTGGAGCTCAGATTCAAGGTCTCGAGCCGGCGCAGTGCGGGAGCTGTGGCGAGCTCGCAGACGTCGCGATCGGTGAGGAGATCGCTGCTCAGGTCGAGGAACCGCAGGGCCGGGAGAGCGAAATCGGCGAAGCTGCGAGCTTGCGGAGCACTCGAGTCGTTGAGGGCGTCCCGGAGGTCGAGGTGCTGCAAGCTCGGGAGCCGCTCGGAGGCGAGGACGCCCACGACCTCGTCGTGGCTGAGGGGGATGTGGCAGCCTACGCCCGTGGGCACGGCCCAGACTCGAGCCAAGGACAGCCACTTCAGGTTGTTGGCGAACGGACACTCGGCGAGCAGCGTCCCGACTGGAATCGTGGGGAGGATGCTGTGCGTGAGGTCGAGCTCGGTGAGCTGCGCGAGGAGGCTGGAGCCGAAGAGAAGGCGGACGTCACGTTCCGAGAGCTTCTCGTGGTGTTCGAGGCGACGCACCCATGGATCGAAGCGGTGTGCGGTCTTTGGTTTCGTGGCTGAGCGAAACCATCTGGGGGAGCCTACACGGAGCCCGTCGGGCCAGGCGCTGACGCCCTCTGCGATGAGCTGCACGGTCGTGTTTGGAGTGTTTGCTTCGTCGGCGAGCTCGCACAGACTCTTCCAAGCGGCCCCGGATCGTGTCTCGAGGAGCGTCTGCACGAGGCTGAGTTGGGGGTCCTCCTCGTCCTTGGAGTTGGTCGTCGTCGAGGGCCTCTCGAGCGGCAGTTGCTCGCCGTCGACGCGGGCGAGGCGAACCTGGTCTTCGCCTGGGTCTTTGCTCCAAGCCTCGAGGCGGCCTCGGTTTTTGGGGAGGTCTTTGCTCATCCAGGGCGTCAGTCTTCCCCAAGCGCTCCCAGGGGAGGCCGACTTGGCGGCGGCGAGGGCGAGGCCCACGCAGAGGCTGTCGTCGCCACGGTAGGCGAGGCAGAGAGTGGTTTTCTGGGTGCCGTCGTTGGCGAGTCCGCCGTGGCAGAGGCCGATGCCGCCTGGCTCGTCGAGGGCCATGAGGAGCGCGTCGACGACGCCTTCCCGGCCGAGGGTGCGGGCCTGTCGTTTGCCGTTGGCGCGATGGAGGAGCGCGTCGATGGTTTGAGCTTGTGAGCCGTCCAGAGCAAAGCCGAGAGCGGCGGCCGAGCGCTCGAGCACGTCCCAGCGCCCCTCCTTCCAAGAACCAAGCAGGAGCTCCCTCAAAGCCTCTCGGTCCTTCAGAACCCGCGCGGCGAGGCAGGCGGCAGCGGGGTCGGAGCGACGTTTGGCCTCGCTCAGCAGGGTCCGGGCGGCCTCTGGGTCGTGGGCGAGGGTCTGGCGAATGAGGCGCTCGAAGTCAGACATCTCTTGGGCTCCGGGTGCACAGAGTTTCTAGGTGTGGCCTGGATTTCTCACTTTTCTCGGAACATCCTTTGGGCCTTGCTGTCAAGGGCTTCGAAGTCGTCAAGCGAGTGCGACCCTCGACCACGAGGCGTTGAGCCTCGTGGGGGAGCGAGAGGATGATTCGGGACCGCCTGAGTGCGGGCTCGCCGAGTGCCGCCTTTCGTCCTGTCCACCTCAACCTGCGGGGAATTGCTATGAATGGAACGAGACTGAGACTGGGTTTGGTTTTCCTGATGCTCGGGTTGTTCGCAGGCTGTCAAGGAGTCGATGAAGAGACCCCTGACGACCACGCCGCGGCTACGACGGAGACGTCGACCTCGAGCCTGTCTACCGTCGACAAGTCCGGCTGGGAGTTGGGTCGCGAACCCGCTCCGGTGCATTTGGGGCCGGGCGCCGAGGTGAGCTTCCCGTTGGAGGACGGAGCGGAGCTGCAGGCGTTTGCGGAGTCGGTGCGGACCGAGCCCGGCGACATCCCTCGGCTGCGCTACGAGCTGAACGGGGCGGTCTCGGAGCTGCCGTTGAAACACACGCATGTGTCTGTGCAGATCCACGGCCCGGTCGCCGAGGTCGAGGTGCAACAGACCTACGAGAACCCGCTCGAGCGCGCTCTGGAGACGGTCTACGTCTTCCCGCTGCCCGAGAACAGCGCCGTGGACGCCATGCGCATGGTCATCGGGGAGCGGGTGATCGAGGCCATCATTCAACGACGCGAGGAGGCCCGTCAGACCTATGAGGACGCCAAGGCGGCGGGGCACACGGCGGCGCTGCTCGAGCAGGAGCGGCCCAACATCTTCACGCAGTCGGTCGCCAACATCGCGCCCAAGAGCACGATCCAGATCTCGACGCATTACGTTCAGGACCTGACCTACGACGCTGGTGAATACGAGTTCGTCTTCCCGATGGTGGTTGGGCCTCGCTTCATTGGCGGCGAGTCGCTGGGGACCGCTTCGGGGACCGGGCTCGCGCCTGACACGACGACGGTGCCCGACGCCTCGCGCATCACGCCGCCGATCCTCGGTCAGGGAATGCGCAGCGGCCACGACGTGTCCATCGAAATCAGAGCCGACGTGGGCCTGACGCCGCGCAACATCCAGGTGCCGACTCACGAGGTGGCCGTGGAGACGAAGGCGCTGGGCTTCGAGTTGATGCTGGCCGAGGCGGAGTCGATCCCGAACCGCGACTTCGTCCTGCGTTACGAGGTCGACAGCAAAGAGGTGACGACCTCGATGATGACCTACCGCGACCCAGGTCGCTCGAAGGTCGGCACCTTCAACCTGCTCATTCAGCCGCCCGACCTCGATGTGGACGCCCTCGTCGGCGATCGCGAGTTCATCTTCGTGGTCGATGTCTCGGGCTCCATGAGCGGCCGCCCACTGGCCATGTGCAAAGACGCCATGCGACAGGTGCTGCAGTCGATCCGCCCCAGCGACACCTTCAACATCCTCAAGTTCTCGGGTGGCACCTCGATCCTGTTCGAGAGCTCGCGTCCGGCCTCGCAGACCAACATCAAGGACGCCTCGACCTACATCGACGACATGCGGGCCGGTGGAGGGACTCACTTGGGTGACGCTGTGGAGAAGGCGTTGGGCGCGGAGCCGGCTGGGCGCAATCGCTACGTGTTTTTCATGACGGACGCCCAGATCGGCGAAGGGGCTCAGATCCTCGCCAAATCGGTGACGCTGCTCGAGCGCTTTCAAGAGAGTGGCCACAAGGCGCGAGTCTTTGGGGTCGGGGTTGGCAGCTCGGTCAACCACGCGCTCATCGAGGACATGGCCAAGGTCGGCGACGGGCTCGCCGTCTACGCGACGCAGCGCGAGGAGCCCGCACGCGCCGTCAACCGCATCTTCGAAAAAGTCGATCACCCAGTGATGGAGCAGCTCAGCATCGACTGGAACGGCTTGGAGGTCGAAGAGACCTACCCCCGCGTCATGCCGGACCTCTTCGTGTCTCGCCCCTTGATGCTGCATGGCCAGTACTCCGAGCCGGGCGAGGCGAACATCACGATCCGTGGGCGAGTCGATGGGCAGCGTGTCGACATCCCGTTGCACGTGTCCTTCCCGGAGGTCGACGAGGACGCCCAGGTCGTCGGCACGCTGTGGGCTCGAGCGAAGATCGACGCCCTCGAGATCGACGAGGCCTACGGCATGGGCTCGAAGGCGGTCGAGATCACCGAGATTGGCTTGGCCCACAGCCTCGTGACGCCCTACACCAGCTTTGTGGCGGTGGACCGCACTCAGGTGGTCGGCGACGGCAAGCCGACGTTGGTGGTGCAACCTGAAGAGGCGCCCGAGAGCGAGATGACGGGTCTTCTGGGTTCGGGGATGGCGGCGCAGGGCTTCGACTCCACGACGGCGGGGAACACCGCAGGCAACTACGGGTTGGGCATGCGCGGCGCTGGAAGGGGTGGGGGCGGGTCGAGCGCCGGATTTGGGTACGGTGGGAGCAACAGCGGCGGCTTCGGCGTCGGGCGGTTTGGGACCACCGGACATGGGGGTGGCGGCTCGGGGGGCGGTAACTATGGCAGCGCCGCGGCCAGCCTCGGAGACAAGTCCACGGGCAGACCCAAGCTCAAACCCAGTCAACCCGAGGTCACCGGCAGCTTGGACAAGCGCATCGTGCGCAAGGTCCTCAACCTCCACGCCGCCAAGCTCGTGGCTTGCGCGAAGGGAGCCCCAGGAAAGCTCGTCGTGAGCTGGGTGATCGACGGCGATGGAGGCGTCAGCACGGCCAACATCAAGTCGGCAACACTGCCCGACTCAACGGTCCAGACCTGTGTCCTCGGCGTGGTCAAGAGCATGCGCTTCCCAGTCCCCAAAGGCGGCGGAGCCGTCACCGTCAATTATCCGTTCGTGTTCGACGGTGGGGTTTCGGACGATGGACAGAGTGCCCGCGCGGCCACGTCCTTTGGGACGAACAGCCCAACGGCGACGGTCGGCACTGCGAACCTGCTGCTCGCGCTCTTCTTGGCACAGCGCAACGACCTCTTGGGCTGCCTCGCCGTGGCCCCGACGACCTCTCGCGAGGAGGTGGCGTTGAGCTGGACCGTCGACGACGGGGGCTACCCCTCGAAGCCGACCTTCAAAGCGGACGCTGAAACGACCAAGACCCTCGACTGCGTCGGCGAGCGGATGACCTACTGGGACTTCTCCCCGTTTGCAGGCGGAACCCTGAGCGTAAAGTTGGTGCCTATGTAATCGTTTGGAGCTCGGCAGCAACGACGAGTATGCGAGCGGCGGCGAGGAATCCTCGTCGCCGCTTGGCGTTTGCGTCGGATTCTGGCTCGGAGCGCGCCTGCGGTTGAGGCCTAACGCAAAACCGTGATGGTGAAGGAGCCGCTGCCTTCGACGGTGGCGGCCTCTCCGAGCACCTCGAGGTCGAGCCGCCAGTCGACCTTGAGGTCGAAGCTGGTGGGTTGCGCGACACTCTCGGCGACGGCTTTCTCGAGCGCAGGAAGGTTGGCGAGCGGGTCCTTTGGGTTGACGTGAGTCACCGTGATGCCGAGCTGGGCGCTGTCTGCCCCTTTTTTCGCCTCGATGTGCAGTTTTTTGGGCACGGAGTAGCCGTGATTGCCTGGGTCTGTGTAGAAGTCGCCCTGATTGAGGGTGAGGTCGGTGGAGTCGAAGATGACGGTGCCCTGATAGCCGACGACGAAGTACTCGAAGGGAGTGTGGTCGTACGTGGCGGTGGTGTCGTTGCGGCGCCACTCGAGGAAGACGTCGCCCTCGTGGTCTCGCAGGTAGACCATGCGGTCGGCCATGACGTGGGCGCCGAGGTTGGTGGCGTAGTGGTCGACGAAGCCGACGCCGCCATCGCTGTTCAGGATTTTGCCATCGCGGACGAGGGTCGCGTGGACCTCGGCCTGGGTGATGAGGATGTTGTTGGTGAAGAAGAAGGCCAGCTCGCGTCCGAAGAAGGCGGTCCCATTGCCGGGTCGCCAGGCTTCTCCTCGCAGCTCGTAGTCGAAGGAGAGGTTGCCGGTCTCGCCTGAGGCCGTGCCGGTGATCTTGACGGCACCGGGTTCGCCAGAGATCTCCCAGTCGCCCATGGTGACGCGGAAGCCGTCTTTGGCGTAGCTCCACTGGGACTCCGAGAACTTCTTGTCGAACTCGAAGGTCTCCAGCGTCTCGCTGGCAGCACGCAGGCGCAAGCGCCCGGAAACCCTGCCCTTGAAGTCCCCGAAGCCCAGGTTGGCGACCTCGAACTTGATCTTCAGGTCGTAGCCATCGTCCTGGTAGGTGACGGCCTCCCACTTCTCGACGTAGGCCTCGGCCTTGTCCATAAGAGGGCGCAAGTCTTGGGCGTCGAAGGGGTCAGCGGTGGATTGATAGGCGGTGACCGAGGCGTCGGTGAGGGATTTGGTCTCAATGTTCCCGACGGCTTCTTGCATCGACGCGTGGTCTGTCTTTTGCGGTGAGCTGCAGGCGAGCAGAGCAGAGAAGAGAACGAGAACGAGCCAATTAGGATAGATTTTTTTCAAGGTATTCGAGCCTTTTCGAGACAAGTCGCGCGCGACACAGAGGTTCCGCCGCCAACCCCATCGCGCATTCAAAAAAAACGAATGGGATCAAGTTGTTGTGCGCATCCTGCGCGCAACGCTGCGGGTCTAGACAACTCTTCGCCATCCCTGGCTCGAGTTCTTAGGACAGCACTTTCGAAGCAATACATGAGGAGTCAAAGTGGGTTAGAGCCCCCGACGGGCGTTGCAGAAGCTATCTGAAACAACGCAGGGGAACCAGCATCGCTTTCACGAGGTTCTTTCATCGGTCTGCGGACATTGCCCCGCTTCTTGATACGCGGTACTTCTCAGGTCTCCAGGGGCCGCGAGCCCACGTCGCCACGCGTCTATTGGATTTTCGAAGCCTGCCAATGAGAACCGCTTCAAAATGAGTGCGTCCGACACCCTCATCGATCTCGAGTTCGAGCGACTTCAACGCATGAAGGCCGCGTTGGAGCCCTTCAGCGCAGTCAAAGCTCATCGCGCCTTCGTGGACACTTGGCTCGATGGGTTTGGTTCCATCGAAGGAAAAAAGGATTTTGACTTCCGGGTGTTAGCCGACTTCATGGGGGTCAGGCTGAACGTTCGCGGGAGCGTCGAGGTGCTCGCCCCGACGATCATGGAGTTTTTTGCCATCCCTGAGCTCGGAGAGAGCGTGCAGCGGCGCTTTCGGCAGTCGGTGCAGACGCTCGACTCCGCGGAGACCAGCTGCTGGATTGGCTTATCGACGAACTCGGTGGACTTGGGGTGGTCGCTCTTCGGCGGCGCCGTCGAGCCCGCGACCCAGTGGCTACCGAACAACCGCACCCGTGCCTCTTTGTTCGCTTGGATGGAGGACGAAGGAATCGAGGTCCTCGAGTCCTTGCACATGTCGGCGCTGGTGCCTGCAAACGTCGGACTCTTGCTCCGCCCAGCGGGGTTCGATGTCGCAGAGCAGCTCATCTCCCTGCAAAACGCCTTCTCGCACCTGGCAGTCGACTCCCCTCGCCCCCTCTTCGACGTGTTAGAAGCAGAGCCCCCAAACGGACTCTCGCTTTCAGTCGTGCTCACAACCGATGGCCTGGCCGGCGCTGGGATCGTGTGCCACGAGCCGAGCCCCGGGCTCGTGGAGGCCCTGCACGACCTCGCCGGGCTGGCGAACCACGCCAAGCACTCGCAGTTGCGTTCGACCTTGGGCGTCGAGGGACCGAAACGCGTAGTCCGAGCGGTGTCAGGTGGCTCCTTGTTCGTCGAGTACCATCTGCCTGGGTGACCAGAGGGTTTGGGCGCAGCACGCAGCGCCCCTACGGACGTGTGAGGGCGCAGCACGTTGCGCCCCTACAGCAGCCGCACTACCGCTTCGCCGCTCATCAGGAGCTTCTTGGTGTACAGGTCGAGCACCGTCGCCACGAGCCAGCGATCGGCGTTGACGCCGAACGAGACCTCGAGGCGAGGACGTCGGTCGTCGGGCTGATGTGGCGGCAAAAGGTGGCCGAGGGTGGGGTTGGCGCCGTTGAGCTTGACTACGGTACGCGTCTCCCCGCTCTTGCCGCCAACTTTGTGCACATCCCCTGAGCTGTCCCAGACGAAGGCTCGCTCATCGGGGGCCCCGATCTCGCTGATGACGAGCTTGAAGAGTTTCTCCGGCTGGCCCAGCGAGCAAGTGGGAACCAGCTGCCTCTTCCAGACGTCGGGCGGCGTTGGGAAGCGCGTGCCGCGCTTCACGACGACCTCGAAATGCTCGCGACCTTCCGAGTCGAAGGTCGCCAAGGCGTAGTCGTGGATGATGAAGTCGGACTGGCTGACGTTGCCCGACGCAAACGTGCAGGCGCCGTAGGTGACGGCCTCGAAGGGCTGCCAGGCGCGGACTCGGTCACGGCCGAAGCGCGCCTCGATGCGGGGGTAGACGCTGGGCAGCAGCGTCGAACCTCCGACCATCAAGACGTCACCGATGTCTTCGGGCTCGATGCCGGCCACACGGGCCTGCTCGAGCACGGTCTCCAGGCAACCATCGAGAGCCCGGTAGAGGCCCTTTCCTTCGAGGATCTCGACCACGTCATCCCGACTGACGTCGAGCGCTTCGGCCTTACTCTCGCCCCGCAGACGCGCCTCGAACCGGCGCAAATCATCGGGCGGCGCGACGTCAAAGGTGGCCTGGTCGCGAAAGAAGAGGGCCTCCTTGACGCGGCGTGCGTCCTCGAGCATGAGCCGGTACCAAAAGCCGCTCTCCAGCTCACGGTCGCGGGCGAGGGGGTACTCGAGGCGCTTACAAAACTCTTCTAGAAGCCAGGCGTCTACGGTGTCGCCGCCGATCGCCGCGCCCGCCTTGGCGCGCACCTGGCAGGTCCCCTCCTGCAGCCCCTTGACGCCGAGGTCGACCAACGCGAGGTCCAACGTCCCACCACCGAAATCCACGACGAGGACTCGGCGCTTCTCGATGACGCTGAGACCATAGCCGATGGCCGCGGCGACGGGCTCGTCGAGGAGTCTGAGGCGCTCGACGCCCAGACCTTCGGCGATGGACTTGAGCTCGGCTCGATAGGACTCGTAGGCGTCGACGGGCGCCGTCATGACCAGGTCACGCACGCGCTCCTTGGTCGTCGACTTCACGTGGGCGAGCAACTCCCGCACAAAGAGACGGGCCACGTCGCGCGCGGTGAAGGTCTCGCGCCCTACCCTCGCCACGGTCTGCAACGGGCCGACACCGAGCGCGTGCTTGAAGCTCTTGCAGAAGTTGGGCTGGAGCTCGCCTTCGTTCAGCTCGAGGGCCGCCCGACCGATCAGGGCCTGTTTGCCGACAAAGGTGCGTTTGGCGACGAAGCCCCATTTGCCCACCTTGCCCCAAAAGCCCGTGTCGTCGAGGACGTGGACCGCCGAGGGGATCATGCGCGGCGCTTCCAGCTCTTCGGTCGCCTCAGGCGCCCGACAGAGGTCAGGGAAATCGACCATGACAGGCTTGTTCGTCACGCTGTCCCAGCGTGCCAAGCCCGTGTTCGTCGTCCCTAGATCCAGTGCCCACATCGCGCGTCCTTCGAGCTCGTTTGGCCAGATTCCTGCGTCGCGAACTCACTACCTGGACATTTCTGCCAATGAAAGGGTTGGAGCAGGCACGGGGCCTGGCCCTACTCGCGCCGCGAGGTCTGCAGCCGCTGAGGATCGGTCCAGAAGAAGCGCCAGCCAGACTCCAGCGGGAAGATCGCAGGGTTCCCCGAGCTGGCGCGCACCGCCGCGTCGTCGAGGCGATAGGGGCCCCAGATTCGGCTCCCCTTCTCGACGATGGAAACATAGTCTCCATCGGTGTTTCCGTCATACCATGCGACGGCGATGCGACCGTCGGCCGCCGCGATATTGGGCGCCCGCAGATCGCTGTTTTTGGCCAACACCGTCGTGCCCGTCAGCTGCATGGAGGCGTCGAGGTGGTAAAGAATGACGTCGGCGCTCTCGATGCGAACCCTCTGTCCGGCCACTACCAGACCGCCGTCGACCGCGAGCATGCGGTGCACGCCCCACACTGGATAACGGCTGTTGGTCAAGGCGAGGACGTCATCCACGCCATCGTCCGTGACCTTCCACAGCATGCTCTCGTTGCTCGAGGGCCTATCTGAACGCAGTGTGGGGTGGCCCAAGATCACCAGTTGGTCGCCGACCCAAGCGCTCGCAGTGGCAACGGCGTCTGTCTTGACGACGCGCTCGTCCGCGGCCTTCAACGCGCTGGCAAGCTCACCGACGGACCCAACTCGGACACGACGCTCGACGATGTGACGGGTGTACCCCCCCTTCGTCATCACCAGCGAAGCCTCGAGCTGCTCGGCCGCACCGGGGTCCTCAACGTTCCTTACGAGACGCAGAGCGAGAATGGGAGTGTAGTGCTCCTTGTCAGCGACAATGGCCTCAGCGGTCGGTGAGGCCTCTCCCCAGCTCGTAACCGACCAGAAGATGGAGGGATCGCTGCAAGACGCCTTGTCTTGACAGCAGTCATAGGTCACCAACACCTTCTCGCCGAGGGGCGCCACCGAGGGACCGGAGCAACGAGCCTGCGACGGGAACTTTACGAGCTTTCCTTCTGGCAGCCCGTCCTTGTCGAGCCAAAGTCCCGAGACGCCTTGGGCCCAGTAGTCTTTCCAGCCGATGAAAGCCCGACCGTCCTCGAGTTGCGCGGTCCCGACATAGTCCGGAGACTCCTTCTCGGCGGCGTACACCCCGCTGCGGCCTAGCTTTTCGAGGTTCGCATCGGTGGTTTGGCTCGGCAGCGCAGCGACACGAACCGCCACCTTTCCGTCGACGCGGTCGGTGTAGGCGAACCAAGGCTTGCCGTCGTAGAGGCCGACGGCGAACTCGGTCTCTGTGCTCAAGCCGACGAGGGGAAAGACGACGGGGTCGGTCAGAGTCCCGTCCTTCTGGGCACGCCGGGTGACCAAGCCGTTGCGGCTCGGCGATTTCCAAACGATCCAGGTCTGCTCCCCGTCGGCTCGGACAAAGGCGGTCAGCGGCCCGGCATCCTCCGAGGTGACGAGCACCGGCTCGGTGGTCCCAAAGTGTGCATAGAGCTCCCAAGGACCCCCGTTGCGATCGTGTCGGCGCTCGAGCCGTCGCTCTCCGTCGAAGGCGGCGAGCTCGCCCCAGACGGGGAACATGATTCCCAATGGCATCCCTTCTTGGTCCTTCTCGCCCCACTTGATGGTGGCGAAGTAGCGTTCCCAGCCGACCATGTCGTCGCTCTCCCAAAAATCGCCGAACCAGCTCACTACCAGCTCTCCGTCGCGTAGAGAGAGGGTCGGCCGCTCCAAATGGGGCTGCGCGCGCTGTCCTTTGATGGGGTTGATGGGGCCTTCGGGGTGTTCGTTGCCACCCCACCAAGTGGCTTCGGCAACGACGGCGCCGGCGGCGTCGAGCTTCACCGCGCGAGACCGCTCTCCTTCAACCCAGGCAGCGACAAACCCGTCCTCGAAGGCGAGGAGCTCGGCGGGACCGACGTTGAGCTTGGGGTCGGAGTAGGTGTTGACGGTTACCAGTCCGGACTTCAGGTCGACCCGGCCGCCCTTGATGAGGCCGTTGCTGCCGCCAGCGCTGGGTTCGAACCAGAGAGCGACGACGGCGTCGCCGTTGGCGGCGAGGGCGAGGGCTTCGGCGTTGTCGGAGAGGGTGAAGGGGGGCTCGCAGCGCTCGGCGCGCGCCTGGGTGGAGAGCATGGCTTTGGCGACCGTGCCGTCGTCGAGCCAGCCGACGAGCCAGCCCCCAGCGCCCCGTACGAGCTTGGGGGCCCGGGGTTCCTGGCTCTCAAAGACCAGCTCGCCCGAGCAGCCGGTTTCTTGTTGGCTCGCCGCGTCTGCGGTTTTGGCGGGCGCGGGCGCGCTCTGATCGCCGCTGGGGGACTCTGGGGTCTTGTGGGAGCAGGAGAGGAGCGCGGTGGTCAGCAGGATGAAGAAGGTCGACTTCATGAGAGCCCCCGGGAGTGTAGTGGGCTCTAGAGATATGCGATCTGGGTCGGAGTCGTCACCTGGTGAGGTGAAGTGGCCCAAGTCCCCCACCGGACTCTGCCGGAGCAGGGCACTAATCACACGCCAAAGTCAGTTGTGGCGCCGAATCAAGCGGAACGAGGTTCGACATGTGACCCGGTCGGGCGCGCTGTCGAGCTCTCCGTCGGAGACGAGCAGCTCGAATCGAACTCGATCTCAGCGCTGACCCGGGTCACTGACTTGTCTAGCGGTCAACGGCCGGCAAAACTCAGAACACCCAGTTCACCAAGACCCCGATGACCACGCTCAACAAGGCCACGGCGAGCAGCATGTTTGCGGCCATGGGCCCCGGCTCGCCTTTCTTCTTGGCGTAGGGATCCCAGCCGGGTTGCTTGATGGTGACTGGGTCGATCTCGGCGAGCGCATCGCGCATCTCTCTGGCGGAGGCGTAGCGGGAGGCTGGGTCTTTCTTGATGGCGTTCTTGATGACCGTGCCAGCCAGGCTCTGTTCGAGCCACTCGGGCATCTTCGGCTCGTTATAGAACTGCCGCGCGTAGACCTCGGCGATGGTGTTCGCGGTGACCGCCTGCTCGCCGACCAAGAGCTCGAAGAAGATGAGCCCCATGGAGTAGACGTCGGTGAAAGAGCCGACGGCCGAGGCCTTTAGGCACTCGGGCGCCGTATAGTGCGGGCTGAAGAGCGCCTTACCGAACGAGCCAGTGACGTCCTGGACGCTCATGTCTTCGTTCTCGCCGATGGCCTTGCCGATGCCGAAGTCGACCAGCTTGGCCTCTTCGTCCTCGGTGCCCTCGTCGACGAGCATGATATTGGCGGGCTTCAGGTCGCGGTGGACGATGAGCTTCTCGTGGGCGGCGTTCAGACCGTCGAGGACCTGCAGCATCAGGTTGATGGCCCGCGGCGGGGTCATTGGCCCCTTGTCCCGCAGCACCCCTTCGAGCTCGGGTCCCTCGATGAGCTCCATGGCCATCCAAAGGAATCCGTCGGTTTGGCCGTGCTCATAGCAGCGCACTACGTTGGGGTGGATGACGCGCTTGGCGACGTTGACCTCGCGCAGGAAGCGCGGCCCGACGTCGGCCTGCCGTACGAGAAACGAGGGCAGGACGACCTTCAGCGCGACCTGCTGTTCGCCTTTCGTGGCGCGAAACACGGCGGCGCATCCTCCCTGCCCGAGAAGCTCGCCGACCGTATACCCCCCGACCTGATCACCGACTGACGGAAGCTCTTTCATCGTACTCGTCGAACCTCATCCCTGCTGCGCGTGCGAACGAAAAGAGGTCGTGGGCGACCCAGATCGTGAGAGCGCCCGCGAATATGCACGGCACAGACGAGAAAAGCGAGTTTACGAGGGTTCACCGTCACCGATTTCGAACCGGCCGGTCTGGAGTCTGGAGCTTCACCCAGCTGCTGCCTTGGATGCAGCTGAAGTCCAAATAACAGCGCAGAAGCCAGCTCCGGACTCCGGACTCCGAACTTGATTCAGCGGATCGACAAGTCCGACAGGCCGGGTCAGGTTCAGATTCTGGGCCAGTCTGGCCAAGCAGCTGTTGGCTTCGAAGTCCGGAGTCCAAAGGCCGTGGCAACTCCTCTCGTGCTTTCGACGCATCCGTGGTAATCGAGCGATGACCGACCTTTGAGCGGCGAACGCCGAGCCGAACACAGGAGAATCGAGATGCCACGCACCGCCGCCGAGCTGATCAAAGAGCTGGATCACCCCATCCCCGAGACCCGCAAGCAGTGCGGCGACGAGCTGGTCGCCATGGGACCTGCGGTGGAACCATTTTTGACCGAGGCCCTCGAGCGCTCGCAGAACATCAAGGTGCGGCGCCGATTGTTGCTCATTCTCGGCGCCATCAAAGCCCCGAAGGCCATCCCGGCGCTCATGGAGTACGTCAAGAACCGAGCCCCAGACGGCATCGACGACACCCGCGGCCTCGCCATGCGGGCCATCTTGGCGCCGCTCGAGCCCAAACACACCAAGTACTGCTTCGACTTCTTCCTCGAGCTGCGCCGCGACCCAGACGCCTCCGTGCGCATGACCGCCCTAGAAGGCCTGGCCAAGCTCGGAGACCCCCGCGCCCTGCCCTTCCTCGAAAAAGCCTCGCAGATCGATGAGGAACAGAACGTCCGCGACCTGGCCCGACGCCTCTCCGTCACCTTCGTAAAGGCCGACGGCGCCGGGGTCGAAGAACTCTACACCACCACCCAGCTCGGCCAAAAGCTGGCCAGCCGCGACGCCTTCCAACGCAACATGGCCATCGACGAGCTCCTCAAGCGCTCCGAAGATCCCTTCGCCGTCTTCCTCGAGGCCACCCGCAGCGAGCACGCGCTGGCCCGCCAGAGCGGCCTCATGGGCCTGGGCCGCGTGGGCAGCGCCAAAGCCTACGAGCTGCTCCTGGGCGTCGCCGACCACTCGGCCAGCCCCCCTGACGAACGGGTGCTGGCGTTGCGCGCCCTAGCCAGCACCCAAGTTTCCCGGGAACTCAACCTCGACGCGGTCTACAAGACGCTCGACCGGCACGCCCGCAATCGCAGTGAGCCTCTGGTCGCCGGCGCCGCCCTGGCTGCCATGGCCGCCCTGCCACACCCCGACGCGCGGGAGCAGGTCGCCAAGGCCCTCGAGGACGGCGACCCCTGGCTGCGTGAGTCGGCCGCCAAGGGTCTCGCCGCCTCGGCGCAGCCCAGCCACAAGGCGCTGGTCGGCCCGTTGGGCGCCGCGCTGCTCGCCTCGGGCCAGCGCGCGCTGAAGGTCTATGAGTCCAAACAGCCCTTCCCAAAGGACGAGCTCGACCTGCAAGTCCTCCTGCTGCAGGCCATGTCGCAGATCGCCGAGCCCGGCAGCCAGACCGAGCGTGCCTGGGTCTCGCCGCTGATGAAGTTCGTCGACCACCCGTCGCACGAAATCCGCACCGCCGCCGCAGAGCTTCTCGGCACCATCGTACGAACCCACAAAGACCTGGCCGAGGGCGACGTCCGCGACGCCATCGAGCTGCTCGAGTCGCGCGTCGAGGGCACGCGCCAGACCTGCGTGGGGGTGCTGCAAAGAGGCTTGTCGAAAAACGACCGCTTCGCCGCGCCGCTGCTCGCCAGCCTGACGTTCCGCGCCGATGCTGCGCTCGTCGCGGCCATCATCCCCATGCTCGCGATCGTCGACGACCCGGAAGCCCGCAGCGCCCTGAGTCGCCTGAGCACCGACCCACGCACGGACCTCGCCCAATTGGCGCGCACCGCCCTCCTCACCCACAGCGACGGATCCCAACAGTGACCTCAGACCTTCCCGTTCGACTCCTTCGCGACGGCGCCATCGCCCACCTCGAGATCGTCCGCGGCGCCTCGCTCAACACCATCAACCTCGCCACCATGGCGGCCTTCGAGACCCACCTCGACGCGCTGGAAGCCGACGCCGGCCTCGGCGTCGTCGTCCTCTCCAGCGAGGGCGACCGCTCCTTCGTCGCCGGCGGCGACCTGGCCGAGTTCCGCGCCTTCACCGACGCCGAGACCGCGCGGACCATGTCGCGCCGCATGGCCGACGTGCTGCACCGCTTCGAACGACTCCCCGCCGTCGTCATCGCCGCCGTCGAAGGCTTCGCCTTCGGCGGCGGCTGCGAGATGTTGTTGGCCTGCGACCTCGTCCTCGCCGCGCCCAAAGCCCGCTTCGGCCTGGCTCAGGTGCGCTTCGCGCTGACTCCCGGCTGGGGCGCGGGCGTTCGTCTGGTGCACCGCATCGGCCGCGCCAAGGCCCTCGACCTCCTGCTGCGCGGCCCGACCCTGACCGCCGTCGAGGCCCTCGGCGTCGGCCTCATCGACGAGATCGTCGACAACCCCTTGGCCGCCGCCCGCGAGCGTGCACTGCAGTTCCCGCTCCGCAACCCAGCACTTATCGCCGCCATCAAGGCCGTCGTCTCCTTCGACGAGGCCGACGGCCTCGAGGCGAACGTCGTACGTGAGCGGGAGATTTTTGTCCAGCGGTGGATGTCCGAGGCGCATTTCGCCGCGGTCGAGGCGTTCTTCGAGGAGTGAGCAGTGACACTGCTATGAAAATCGCTGGGTTCTGGCGGTATTTCGTCGATGTTGCTTCGATCTTTCACTACGAAGGACACGAAGAGCACGAAGGAGAGGAAGGAGGAAACAGCCTCTTCGTGCTCTTCGTGTCCTTCGTGGTGAATTCGAAGCTCACGAGCAAGAGACCGTGCTCCCAGGATTTCCTCACCCCTTTCATCACACGCTGCCGCTATGAAAATCGCCGGGTTCTGGCGGTATATTGCTGATATTGCTTCGATCTTATCGCAGAGGCGCAGAGGGCGGCCGAGGCGCAGAGGGTTT
>PFUG01000020.1 GCA_002789955.1 Deltaproteobacteria bacterium CG_4_9_14_3_um_filter_63_12
GGCGGCCAGTGCGACCCCTGCTGGGACGGCGCCCGCTGCTACGGTCCCCAAGACTGCTGGAATGGCGTCTGCACCAACGGCATCTGCGGCGGCGGAAACTCCTGCTGGAACGGCTGGCAAGACGGCTCCGAGTCCGACGTGGACTGTGGTGGCTGGCAGTGCCAACAGTGCTGGGACGGACAACGCTGCTTCAGCGGTTCGGACTGCATGAACGGCGTCTGCACCAACGGCCTCTGTGGCTCCTCCAACTCCTGCTGGAACGGACGGCTGGACGGCAGTGAGACCGACGTCGACTGCGGCGGTTGGCAATGCGCGCAGTGTCCCGACTTCTCGATGTGCATACAGGACAGCGACTGCATGAGCTGGAGCTGTCCGTGGGGCAAGTGCGAGCCGCAGAACTCCTGCTGGAACGGCTGGCAGGATGGCTCCGAGTCGGACATCGACTGTGGCGGCTGGCAGTGCGACCCCTGCTGGGATGGGCAGCGCTGCTTCAACGCCTCGGATTGTTGGTCCGGCCAGTGTTCCAACGGCGTCTGCGGAGCCGCTCGAAGCTGTAAGGAGATCCTCGACAGCGGCGGCTCCTTCGGCGACGGCCTCTACACCATCGACCTCGACGGAGTCGGCAGCCTCAACCCCATCACGGTCTATTGCGACATGACCCACAACGGCGGCGGCTGGACCGAGTTCGCCCACGTCAAAAGAATGTACGGCACCCCGCAGCCAGGACAGGTGTTCTCCGGCTCAGACCCCAACACCCTGGGCTACAGCATCGCCCTGGACGGAATGACCTTCAGCGAGGTCGCCATCAGCCACAACGGCTTGACCTCCGGCAACTTCGCCACCTTCCAACTCTCCGTTCCCGACACCTGGAGCAGCGCCCGCAGCGCCATCAGCCTGAAGCAGACCAACGGCAACTTCTCCATCTTCTCGCAGACGGTGCTGACTGGCGGCGTCATGAGGGAGATCCCCATGGCCTGCATCAACTCCCCCACTCCAGACTGCCTCAACGTGCCCAACCGCCGGACCGCCTTCGGCGCCGTCTCGACGGCGACCGGCTCCTGTCGAGAGCTTGACGTCGGCAATGGCACGCAAGCCTCCTGCGGAGCGTGGGGCCTGGCGCCCAACATCGGCAACACAGCCTGGGGCAGGGACGGAGGCCGGCTCTTCGTGCGCTAAGGTTTGTCTCGAGGGCTTGTGATGTCGAAACGATTGGATGGCTCTAGTGTTGCCCGTGATCCCGTTGTTACGTAGCGAGCCCAACGGCAGCGCCAACCCAGATTTGGTGCGCGTTCGAGGGTCAGGCCTCGAGTGTGGGCACTCGAAGCGTCTTGAAACCGTGCATTGTCAACAAGTGTTTACACTTGCAGGACCCGCAACTCGCGCGTTGTCAACAAGTGTTTACACTTGTAGGACCCGCAACTCGTGCGTTGTCAATAAGTGTTTACACTTGCAGGAGGTGCAAGGTGCGCGAGTCTGTGTTTCGTGTGCACTTGGAGGAGGCGCACAGTGCGCGAGTCGGTGTTTCGTGTGCACTTCGGGCTTGTTTACGAAATGTTGGGGCTTGGGTGGATTGGGCGACGCTGGGTTCGGGCGTGCGGTAACGCGTATGGGCTTCGGCCGACGTGGGTTCGGACGGTCGGATGCGGTTCCCCCGCCGTGGGTTCGGGTGGTCGGATGCGGCTCCCCCGACGTGGGTTCGGGCGGTCGGATGCGGCTCCCCCGACGTGGGTTCGGGCGGTCGGATGCGCGACCCAGCGCTCCGCGCTGGGCTACTTCCTGCGACCGCCCCTTCAGGGCGGATGCCCAGGTTCTGTACTCCGTCACAATACGGACTGCGTTGTTCCTGGGCGTCGGGCCCCGGCCCTGAAAGGGCCGACCATACCAGCCCAGGGCAACGCCCCGGGCCCAGGGCAACGCCCCGGGGCCAGGGCAACGCCCTGGGGCCAGGGCAACGCCCCGGGGCCAGGGCAACGCCCTGGGGCCAGGGCAACGCCCTGGGGACCCCGAGCAGTCCCTAGACCAAACGATTTACGGTGCGGCCTTCGGCGGGGACGCCTGGAGGAAGGCCGCCAGCGTCTCGTCGAATCGCTCTGCGCCGCGCGCGAAGAGCGTTCCATCCGCGTTGATGAAGACGACCCCTGGGAGAACATTGCCCTCGGGCTGGTCCATCCAGGTGTTGAGCTCCTCCAGGTCGCCGCCGAGGAGCACGGTGACGCCCGCGAAGCTCTCGGCTTCGGCCATCTCTTTGGCCAGCGTCTTGATCTCCTTGTTATTCTTGCCGTTGCCGCGATCGACGTCGTCGACGTGGACATAAACCCGCGTGACGCCTTTGAGCGCGAGGTCGCCCTCGAGGTCGTGGAGCTTGGCCATGACCTCTTTGCAGGGCTTACACCAATGCGCCCCAAAGACGAGGATCATCGGCCCTTGTTTGGCAGGAATCGGCGCGAACTCTCCCTCGACCTTGACGTAGTCTGCCAAGCTGAAGCGTTTCCCTTTGAGATCGTAGTGGACCAGGTTGCCCGGCAACGCTGCACTGGCGTCCCCGGCGGGCTTCTCGGCGGGCACGTCTTCGGCGAAGAGAGGGGCGCTGACGAGCAAGGAGCACAGGAGCGGCGCCAAGAATGGGCACCGCCCTCGCAAGCCCCGAAGGCTCGCGAAGGCGGTTTGGAGTGGGGTCCGATTCATAGGTCTAATGTCTCAACGCGGGGCATTCGGGTTCTTGCAACTCGGTTGGGAGGCCATCGAACTCGCGGTCCGCCCAGACCTCGGTGTCGGAGAGCTGCTGGCGTTTGGTGTCTTCGGTGGGGGTGCGTTTGACCTTGCGGTCGAGCTCGAGGCGCGCCAGCTTGAGGTCCTCGACCGAGGTTTTGACCTTTGGATAGAGCTTGCGATAGTTGTCGGCCAAGCCCTGAGTTACGCCGCGAACGGCGACGCATTCGGCCTGCCACATGCCAGGGCTCTTGGCGTAGTTCAGGAAGATGCGCTCGTCGAGGGTCTCGAGGGTCCCCTTGGTCAGCGCCAGCGTCTGCAGCATGGAGAGGTCCGGTCCGATAGCCATTCCCACGTCGCGCATCTGCATGGGCCATTGAGCCTGTTCCTGTCGCTGCCCCTTGATGGCCGCCTCGAGCTCGATCTCCAGGACACTCGCCTCCGTGAACCACGCGATGAGGTCTTTCAGATAGGCGCCCTCGGTCTCGTTGAGGATGCGGGCGTCTTGCATGTCGAGGACGAGATTCTTGGTGGTCTTGGCGAGCTCGGCAGGCGTGTTTCCACGCTCGATGGAGCGGCTGACCTTGGCGAGGTTGACGGGAAGCTCGCCTGGATAGCGGCTCTCACGCACGACCTTGAAGATAATGTAGGCGCCGTCTCGGTACTCTTCTTTCGTGGCCTTCCAATTGAGGCGTCCCGAGTCGAAGACGAGCTGCTCGGCCATACCCACCGCGCCAACCTTTGCGACCTCTTCGGTGTGAGGGAAGCCGACGATCATGTAGTCGCCGCCCATGAAGAGGTTCTGTGGGCTGTCGACGTCAGCGACGGTCTCGATGGGCACGAAGTCGGTCTCGTACTCGAAGACGTAGTCGGGCTGTGAGGCGTAATCGAGGATGTAGTTGGCGAGGGTGAAGCCGATGTCCACGAGCTTGCTCTGCCACAGCGTCATGTTGAGCTCGTCCAGCCCCCAGCTCGACAGGTTGTTGAGCTGATCTTGGCCCCACTCGAGGATCTGGCGAGCCAGCTCGGTGTCGTTGAGCTGCGCGACGATGAAGCGCAGACCGACCGGCTTACGGCCCATCCGGAAGGGCGGCGTAATGAAGGCCGAATCGAACGTCGCGTGACCATTGGAAAACACGGGGTTGATGGAGACGACGTGCTTGAACGCACACATGTTCGAGCTGCGCCCAGTGTTGCGCTCCCGCTCGTTGAGCTTGAGGCCTAGATCCGTGAGGTCGAGCTCTTTGCAGCTGATGCCGTCCGGCAGCACTCCCTCGATCTGCGTGACGATCGCCAGGTTTCCGACGTCCCGACCCAGCTCGGTGCCCATGTAGATGTGCTCGAGCTTGATCTGGAAGTAGTCGTCACCAGTGATGGCCTCGCGAGGACGGTCAGAGGGTCGGGCATCGCGAGTCGTCAACCTGCCATCGGCCGAGCGGAGCACGAAGTAGTCCCGCAGGCCGACGCCCTCGGCCACTTTGACCCCTGTCCCCGTCGCCGGGTTACAGGCCGCAAGCCAAA
>PFUG01000258.1 GCA_002789955.1 Deltaproteobacteria bacterium CG_4_9_14_3_um_filter_63_12
GAGACTTTTTCCGAGCGATTCCGCGGCGTGCCTGGGCACCCTTTCGAGCACGGCTTCGAGCTTCGACTGGTCCCTGAGATGCTCGATCGACCGAGAACGTGGACCCGACCCCGTCGAATCTTTGTGAACAGCATGGCCGACCTGTTCCACGAAGGGGTCCCCGAGCCGTACGTGCGACGCGTCTTCGACGTGATGGTCGAGTGCCCACAGCACACTTTCCAGGTGTTGACCAAGCGGTCACGACGTCTCGCAGAGCTCGCCTCTCGTCTACCGTGGCCCAAAAACGTTTGGGTTGGAGTCAGCGTCGAGGACAACCGGGTTGCGTCGCGGATCGATGACCTTCGCCGTGTCCCTGCGTCGATCCGGTTTTTGAGTTTGGAACCCCTCCTTGGCCCTATCGAGCCGCTCGAGCTTCGAGGGATTCACTGGGTGATTGTGGGTGGGGAGAGCGGCAATAGCCCACGTCCCATGGAGCCCGATTGGGTCCGCGCCATTCGCGACGAATGCACCGCATCAGACGTGCCGTTTTTCTTTAAGCAGTGGGGAGGTCGAAAGCGGAAAGCCGCCGGACGTCTCCTGGACGGTGAATACCACGATGGTATTCCGGTGTGGGGACCGCAGGCTGGAGGCTTGGTTTGTCCAGAGGGTGACGATGAGAGAGCTGGAGTATTATCGGGGCCGTGAACAGACCTACATCAAGCACTTTTTTCTAGAGCGATACCTGGAGAAAGTCGCCTATCACATCGGGTGGGTTGCCAAGGACTTTGTGTACGTCGATGGGTTCTCGGGGCCCTGGCGCGCAGAGCATGAGTCCTACGACGACACGTCCTTTATGATCGCCATTCAAGCGCTTCGTCGCGTGGCCTCTGGACTCGCCGAACGCGATCGCCGGCCGAGGATGCGTTGCCTCTTTATCGAACGAGATCCGAAGGCCTATGACGAGCTGAGACGCGCTGTCGAGGGCATCAGCGACATCGAAGTGCGTACTCTGTGCGGCTCGTTCGAGGAGCAAATCCCAAAAATCGTTGATTTCGTCGACAACAAATTCGCGCTCACGTTCGTCGACCCGACGGGCTGGACAGGCTTTGGGCTGAGGAACATCCAGCCGCTTCTTCAGGGTCGCGGTGAAGTCATCATTAACTTCATGTTCGACCACATCAACCGGTTTCTAGGCTCTCAAACTGGGACAGAATCCAGTTTCGATGACCTATTCGGTGGCCCTGGTTGGGAATCCGCCGTCGCCCCCGGACCCCGAAGGGAACAACGGATCATCGACTTCTACGCCAGTCGCCTAAAGGAGTTGGGGAACTTCAAACACGTGACCTCGACCCGCGTACTCAAGCCAACCTCGGATCGCTCCTATTTCTATCTCGTCTATGGGACGAACCACCCCAAAGGCATTCTCGAGTTTCGTGAGGTCGAGCGCAAAGCAGTCTCCGAGCAGGAGCGCGTGCGGCCCGATGCAAAACAGACAGCGAGAGTAGAGCGAACCGGACAGCCCGAGCTCTTCGTCGCATCAGACACGGATGAAGATGTCTCGTTTCACGAGGAGCAAGAACAACGGCGCGACGAGGCAGTTGCTCGCCTGCGCAGTTTGCTCGCTTCACGAAAGTCCATCCCCTACGAAGATGCGAGGTCGCAGGTTTTGGAGATACCGCTCGTCTGGGAAGGAGTCTTCAAGGACATCGTCCACGAGTTCGCAGACCGCGGTGAGGCTAAACTCCTTAACATGGAGCCCAGACAACGCCGGGTAGGAAAAGGTGTGACGATCGCTGCAACCCAATAGAGCATCGCGTGGTGACGTAGCCAAAAGATCGGACACAAACCCGAAGGGGTGCTAAGCTGCGCCAACCGTAAGACGTTGGCCGGCAGCGAAGCGCCTTGGCGTTCCCGTTAGTGATCGATGGCCGTCGAACAATCCGCGCCTCAAGCTGAAGGGCCGACATGATCCACACCGAGCAGGCCTTCGAGGCCGAGATCGAAGCCCACCTCCTCGCCCGCGGCTACGAGCTCACCAGCCCCACGTCACCCTCGAGGGTCATCGACATGCTCCACGAAGGGCCGACCTCAATTATTGTTGTTGCCATCGATGAAGAATGCCGCGACCTGACTGGTACCCGCCCCCACGTGTCCCTCTCAAAAGGCAAAAAAAGCCCAGCATGCAGTATCCTGGACGCTGGGCGGATTAGATGCCCTCCCCGAAGGAAGAACACCCCCAAGCTAGTCCCAATCAGGCATTTCATCAAGAAGCTGACGGCAGAATCTTAATCTTCGTCTCTCTGCGCCTTCTGACCCGACTACGCATGGCAAAGCGTAGAGCTTTCGAGCTTTGAGGTGCATCATGAGCTCTCCCTCCACTCAGGGCCCTCATGCGACTGTGGGGCTGACGCATGACCTCAATCTTCTTTGATCGGTTGCAGCAGGTTGGGGGGCGAACTGGCCCCAAATCCACACCACGAAAGACATTTCTTATTTGATGGCTATTTGATGGGCCCTCTCCAAGGTCGCCCATCCGACACCCCCGACACGGAGAGCAAGGTGACCCAGGGCCTCCACACCGAACACACCTTCGAAGCCGAACTCGAGGCTCACCTCCGGGCCCACGGCTACGAACCGGCCTTCTCGAACGACTTCGAGCGAGACCCCAGGAAGAAGAGAGACTTCAGCGGGGAGGGGGAGTGATGCCAAACCGCTCCGACGACTTTCTCCGAACGCTTGTGCGCGAACTCCAAAGACTGCCCACCGAGACCGAGTGGGTGGAATTCAAGGAGAATCGGGCGGAGCCAGAGGACATCGGCGAGTACATTTCGGCCATCGCCAACTCTGCCGCCCTCATCGGCCACATCCCCCAGGAGGACGGCACATGAGCGACCTCGCCACCAGCCCCGACTACCGAGCCTTCCTGGCCGAGCTGAAGGCCAGGGTCCGCCACGCGCAGCTTCGGGCTGCGCTGTCGGTGAACCAGGAGATGATCTTGCTCTATTGGAGCATCGGTCAGGACATCCGGGCTCAGCAGGCGGCGCTGGGGTGGGGCAGCAAGGTCATCCCGCTGCTCGCCCAGTACCTGCGGGTGGCGTTCCCCGACATGCGCGGTTTCTCTGAGCGCAACCTGCGCTTTATGCGGCAGTTCGCCGAGGTCTGGCCCGACCCCGCAATTGTGAAACAGCTCGTTTCACAATTGCGACTGTGGGGGTGACGCATGACCGCATTTCTATTTGATCGGTTGCCTCAGTTCGGAGGCGGAACTCGCCCCAAATCCGCACCACGAAAGACATTTCTTATTTGATGGCTATTTGATGGACCCGCTCCAACAAGCCCATCCGACACCCCCGACACGGAGAGCAAGGTGACCCAGGGCCTCCACACCGAACACACCTTCGAAGCCGAAATCGAGGCTCACCTCCGGGCCCACGGCTACGAACCGGCCTTCTCGCACGACTTCGATCGGGACCTGGCCCTCTTTCCCCAGCTCGTCGTCGACTTCGTCAAGACGACCCAGCCCAAGACCTGGGAGAAGCTCGAAGCCATCCTCAAAGACAACCTCGACGCCCTCTTCATCAAAGAGGTCTGCAAGGTCATGGATCAGCGGGGCTCCCTCGAAGCGCTGCGCCATGGGTTCAAGTTCTACGGGCAGAAGGTCCAGCTGGCGTACTTCAAGCCCGGCCACCAGAAGAACCCCGACCTGTGGACCCTCTACGGGCAGAACCGCCTCTCCGTCGTCCGCCAGCTCCGCTACGACCCCAGCAACGACAACGAGCTGGACCTGGTGCTCTGCCTCAACGGCGTCCCCGTGGTGACCTGCGAGCTGAAGAACGCCATGACGGGCCAGAAGGTCGGGCACGCCAAGCAGCAGTACAAGACCGACAGAAACCCCAAGGCGCCCCTTTTCGTGTTCAAGAGTCGAGCGCTGGTCCATTTCGCGGTCGACAGCGACGAAGCGTGGATGACCACCCAGCTCGAGGGCGTGAAGACCTGGTT
>PFUG01000276.1 GCA_002789955.1 Deltaproteobacteria bacterium CG_4_9_14_3_um_filter_63_12
CTGATGCCTGATGCCTGATGCCTGATGCCTGAGGCCTGATGCCTGAGGCCCGATCGATGCCTGAGGCCCGATCGATGCCTGAGGCCTGATGCCTGAGGCCCGATCGATGCCTGATGCCTGAGGCCTGAGGCCTGAGGCCCGATCGATGCCTGATGCCTGATGCCTGATGCCTGAGGCCTGAGGCCTGAGGCCTGATGCCTGAGGCCTGATGCCTGAGGCCCGATCGACGCCTGAGGCCCGATCGATGCCTGATGCCTGAGGCCTGAGGCCCGATCGATGCCTGATGCCTGAGGCCTGAGGCCTGATCGACGTCGGGAATCGAATCGACGTTCCTGAGTCGGATAAAGCTCGAAGCATCTATCGACTACAAACCGCACGAGCCAACCTCTCACCACCTCGACGACACCACCGCCACCGTCGTCCGTTTGCCCTCGAGCTTGAACGCCAGCGTCTTCTTCTTCCCATGAATCTCGATGGCGACCTTGCCCTCGATGGGGTTCTTGCCGTCGTCGCGCCGCACCACATCCACCAACCAGCGGCCGTCTTCGGCGTGCTTCAACGCCATCTTCTCCGGGCCCGCTCCGCTCAGGTTCGCGAACGTCGTTCCCTTCTCGCCGCCCAGCCACGTCGTCGTGCGGCCGTCGCTGGCGATGACGCCGAGGTCGAGCTCGCCGGCGCCACTCCAGCTGAGCTCCAACTTCAGATCGCCGCGCACCGCGGGTGGCTTCGTCGCTTTCTCGGCGACCTTGGCAGCAGGCTTCAGGCCGAAGGCCTCGAGGTTCGTGGCCAACGGACAGCTCAACGCCGAGTCGGGCAGCACCTTTCCGTCGATAGAATCCAACGACACCCGATGTGCGCACGCCAGCGCCGACTCGCCGATGTTTTCGTAGGCGAGGGCGAGTCGCTCGCGCAACCAACGGGCTCGTGGGCTGGCGTCGACGGCGTCGGCGAGGAGGCGCTCGGCGGCGTTGACCTCGCCGAGGCGCGCTTCGATTTCGGCGGAAACCGTCAAGGCTTCGGCGTCCATGGGGTTCATCTTCAGCCAGTCGCGTGCCTCTTGTCGGGCCTCGTCGAAGCGCTCGGCGAGGGAGAGCGCGCGCACCAGGGCCTTGCGGCGAGTGATGCTCTCGGGCTGCGCGTCGACCTCGCCGCGCCGCACGGTGACTCGACTCAGGTCGTCTTTGGCGACGTTCTTGTAGGCCTTGATGTCCAGCGTTCGCTTCGGACGTTTCTGGCGGTAGGAGAAGTCCTCGTCGAGCCCGCTGTCCCAGGGGACGTCCTTCTTCGCTTTGTCGGCCGGCTTGGCGGGGCTCTTCGGTGTGGCGTCCTTCTTCGGCGTGGGTTGGGCGGCGCTCTTGCCGTAGTCCCTGCCTCTCCTCGGGGATTTTTCCTCGTCGCCGTTGTCGGCGGTGGCAGCGCGCTCGTCGGCGGGGAGGCCACCACCGGATTTGCCCATGCCCTGAGCTTCGTCGAGGTCAAAGCTGGAGCCAGACAGTGAGCCCGAGCCCATCGAGTTCATCGAGTTCATCGGTTCCATTGGGCCCAACTCCATTTGCATGGCCGGGGCGTCACCCGTTGCGAGGCTCCCCAAGTCGGGGGCCTGCTCGAAGGTTCCGCCTTGCGCCTCGAGGTTCGCGTCCCATTCGGTCCGCTCGCCGGCCTCAAGCCCGAACTCGCGCATCATCTCTGTGCTCTCGAGGGCCAACAGGCTGGTGTAGCGCGAGAGCACGCCGAAGCGCTTCGAGACCTCGACGATCTCGGCGCTGTGGTCGCCCTCGGCGAGCTGCAGGGCGGCGATGCGCTGCTCGGCCCAGAGCTTGGCGGCGAAGGCGTTGCCGTTCGACACACTCTGCTCGATCACCAGAGGGAATTTGGCTTGGTAGGGCTCCCCAGCGACAAGCCCCGCTAGTACGAGCTCGCCCTGGGCCGCTTCCTTTGCGTCGACGCGGGCGACGATGGTCAGCTCCTCGCCGCCGTGGATGGGCGGCAGGGTCTCGGGGTAGACTTGGCTGAAGCCTTTGGGCAGCGTCAGGGTCGCGTCGCTCAGGAGCGCGCCGTATTGCTGGCCGAGGAGCGAGAGGGCGTGGGAGGCGACGGTGGCCGCCGGGTCGAGCGTGACGACCGAGCCGCGGCCGCCGCGGGCCAGGGCGGCGAGGGCGAGGGCGTCGGAGCTGCCGCCCATGTCGACGAGGCTGAGGCGCGCGTCGAGGTCTTTCAGGGCTTCGCGGGCGCCCTTTTCGAGGCGCGCGGGTTCGAGCTCGCCGGCGCTGGCTAGGCCGTCGGTGAAATAGACGATGCGGCCGGCGCGCACTTGCGAGTCGCGGGTTTGCAGGATGCGCGCCGCGACCTGGACGGCTTCGAGGAGGTTGGTGGCGCCTTCAGGGGCCAGCCCTTCGAGGGACTTTTGGACCTCGGCGACGAGCTCGGGCGTCGGCTTGACGAAGCGGCCGCCGCCGACGGGCACGCAGCGCTCGTTGCAGGCGATGACGGCGACGCGATCCGTCGGATCCATTTCGACCAGTGTGCGCGTGATGACCTTGGTCTGCAGGTCTTTCGAGAGGCCGGTGCGGCTGTAGGAGCGGTCGGCGACGAGGAGCAGGTCGCGGGGCTCGGCCTGGGCGGTGCGGGGCAGGTCTGGGCGCAGGGAGAGGACGGCGTAGCCGAGCTCATCTGGGTGCGCGGCGTCCTTGAAACCGACGACCTCGAGGTCGGAGTCGGCCTCGGTCGGGACGCGCAAGACCAGGTCGCCGGCGGGGGTGAAGCCTGTTTGGTGGAAAAGGACGTGGCTCGAGCCCTCTTGCGCGTCGATGGTGGCGGCGTAGCCCAGTGCGGTCACGGCGCGTCCGGCGTCTTGGCCGAGGATTTTGGCCTCGAAGTCGAACTGGCCGACCTTCAGAGTGTCGGGCGAGCCCGCCGGGACGTGGGGCATGGGATAGACGTAGCGCCGGCCGCTGGCCACGGAGGCGAGGCGTTGGGTGTAGCCGATGGTGAGCTGGCGGGTGGAGTTCGGGGCGATGGGGAAGATGCGCAGCTCGAACTGGTCGCCTTGCTGCCAGCGCAGCCACGCCGGGTCGCGCCACTGGGTGATGACCTTTTTCCAGATGCGTTCGGCGCGTTTGTTTTCGACGAACTCGCCCTCGATGAGCTTGCCGTCGACGAGCAGCGCCAGGCGGCTGATCTGGGCGTCGCTGGGGAGGGGGAAGCGGTAGACGCCCTCGAGGGTGTGCGAGGTTTTGTTGGAAAAGACCTCGGTGACCTCGGTGTAGGCCATGACGCCCTGCACGGTGACGTCGACTTTTTGACTGACCTTCTCGAGGGGGTCGTCTTTGCTGGTTCCTGGTTGTTTGGCTGCGAGGGAGCCGAGTCCCCGCGGGATGCGAATCACTTCGTCGCCGAGGTCGGTCCAGCCTGCGGCGGGCCCCAAGTCGGCGGACGGCGACAGGGAAGGGCTACCGACGGCGGGCAGGAGCACTTCGTCGCCGGGTCTGGCCAGGACGCTTTCGCCGGCGGCGTTGTTGGCCTGCACCTCGCCGCGGGTGACGGTGGCGGAGCTCTCGCCAGCGGCGGCGGTCACGAGCACCTTGGTGCCGAGCAGGGTCAGGGTTCCGGTGGGGAGGAGGACGCGGGCGTTGGGTTGGTCGTCGCGCTTGTGGGGCAGGTCGAAGATGGCCTGTCCGGTCTGCACTTTGGCGGCTCGCTGCTCGCCTAAGAGCAAGGTGAGCTCGGTGTTTTGATCGAGGATGATGACGCCGCCGTCGTCGAGCTCGAGGATGGCGCGGGTGCCGGCGTCGGTCTTGAGGGTGGCGCCGGCGGGGAGAGTGTTGTGGGCGGGCAAGGAGGCGAAGCCGCCGCCGGCTTCGAGCTGCACGCTGACGCCGGAGGCGCCGTCGATGGATTCGGCGGCGGTGAGCTTGGCGGACCAGCCGACGGCGGGTTCGGCGGTGGGGTCGGCTTGGGCGACGTCGACGGCGGTGGGGAGGGCCGTGAGCTCCTCGGCGGAAGAGGGCGCGACGTCTTTGGTGACCTGGGGCTCAGCCTCTCGCGGCGGCGAACAGGCCAGCAGCTGGCAGGCGACGAGGCAGGGGAGCAGGGGCCTGACGAGACCGACCTGCGCGAACAGGGAGGAGGTTCGTGCGGATTTCATGGGTTGCCTTCGACGACGATCGGATTTCGCGCGCTACTCGGACCAGAGCTGGCTCGAAGCGAGCGAGCTCGCGTCCTTGCGCGCGATGGGTTGAGACCCTTCGTTTTACGCTCGATGAGTCGGAAAGATCTATGTTCGGCGAAATAGCGAAGTGGTCAGGCGTATGGTTGCTGGGCTTGTCCGACCGCCCGAACC
>PFUG01000476.1:0-3465 GCA_002789955.1 Deltaproteobacteria bacterium CG_4_9_14_3_um_filter_63_12
CACGGCGACCCGAAGATCAGCAACTTCCTCTTCGACGAGCACGACGCCGTCGTCGGCGTCCTGGATTTGGACACGTTCTCGCGGTCAGGGCTCGATGTGGAGATGGGCGATGCGCTGCGCTCGTGGTGCAATCGGCAGGACGAGAGCGGCGGCTCGCCGACGTTCGACCTGGACCTCTGCCAGGCGACCCTCGAGGGCTACGCCGAGCACGGCGGCGCCTGGCTCGCCCGCTCCGAGTTCGCCTCATTCGTGCGAGCGCCCGAGCGCATCTGCTTGGAGCTCGCCGCCAGGTTTGCCGCCGACGCCCTCGAGGAGAGCTACTTCGGCTGGGATGCGTCGGTGGCGCCGACGCGCGGCGAGCACAACTTGCTGCGGGCGCGCGGACAACTGGAGCTCGCCATAGATGTCGGTAAAAAGAGTGACGCCATAGAGCGAATTGTCAGGGCCGTTGCTGGACACCGATAAGATCTCCTCGCGCCGAGAGTCGAGCGGTGCTATAGAGTCGCACGTTCGACGACGAAAAAGGGGAGCGAGAAATGAAGGTGAAGTTCGGAGCTGGGTTGCTCAACATTTTGCCACCTGAGATGTTCGTAGTTGAGGAACAACCGATGGTTGGCTCCGCCCGCTTCCGCGCAGGACAGGCCGCTCCACCGAAGAAGAAAGGCGCCCGCTCGCCGAGCAAAGAGCGCAAGTTCAACTACCTCCAGAAGGTCGGCGAGCTGGGGCTGAGCCAGCTCTTCATCGAGATCATCGAGGACGAGGCCGCCGAGTTTCGTTTCGACGGCAAAGTGACGGCTCGCTGGATGCCTCCCGAGGAGGGCTTGCCCATCATCGCCGCCACCCGCAAGCTCGGCGGAGAGCTCCCGTATTCGGCCATCCCCAAGGGCTTCGATCCCGACTTCTGTTTCCCCGCCTACCTGCACCCCAAAGGCCAGACGGTGACGCTGCCGGAGCTCACTACTCCCTGCTACACCATGGGCTCGAGGATGGGGTTGCAGACGCTGCAGCGCGGGATGGCGGAGGTGCCGTCGATGGACCGGGACTTTGTCAACGAGCTCGTCGAGGCCGTGCGTCAGTGCCTCGCTCACCGGCTAATTTTCTGGCTCTGGTTCGAGTGAGGGGCCGATGGCATCGCTGAAACCCGTGAAGAGAGTCTCGAAGGCGCCGGAGGACTTCCACTCCATCGCCGCCGCGCTAGAGTCGGCGGAGGAAGGGGACGTCATCGTCCTCGCCGAGGGGCTCTACACGGAGTCCGTCCTCGTTGAGCGCTCAGTCGACCTGCAAGGCGAAGGCGAGGTCGCGATTCGGGCGAGCAAGGGGCCGTCTCTGCGCGTCACCGGCGCGGACGTCGAAATCACCGGCCTCTCCTTCTCGTCGGGTGACCCCGAGGCCGGTCCGACCGTGCTCCTGCAAGGAGCTGGCGTGGTCCTGCGCGAGTGCCGAGTCACCTCGCAGAGCGGCATTTGCGTGCAGATCGAAGGGGCAAAGGCCGAAGCTCGTCTCGTCGAGTGCCACGTCGAGGGAGGTTCGGACGCAGGCGTCTTCGTGCGGCAAGGCGCCAGCGCCGTGTTCGAAGAGTGCCTAATACGGGGCAACACGAACCCCGGCTTGGTCGCCAACGAGCAGAGCCACGTGCAGGTCATCAAGTGTCGGTTCGAGGACGGCAAGACCAACGGCATTTTCGTCCGCGGCGGCAGCGACGCGCGCATCGAAGACTGCACGCTCACGCGCTGTGGCTCCATCGGCCTGGCCATCGCCGAGGGCGCGACCGCCCTGGTTCGGTGCTGCACCATCGACTATGGCGTCAAGGAAGGCGTCAGCATCTACAAGGGCGGTCAGGCGCGCTTCGAGGATTGCACCGTCGAACGCAATCGCCTCACCAACCTCGTCGTACGCAGCGGCGCCCAAGCCGAGCTGAGGCGCTGCCATTTCCGTGACGGTCTGTCCGCGGGCGTCGAGGTCTTTGAGGTCGGGAGCGCGGCGCGCTTCGAGGACTGCACCTGGCGCAACCACTACTCGCCCGCGCTCTTGGTCCACGCCGACGGCAAGGTCGAGGTCCGTGCCTGTCAATTCCAGACCAGCCGCGCTGACGCCATCAAAGGCTACGAGCGCGCTCAGCTCGACGTCCGTGACAGCGAAGTGTGGGAGCACCGCACGGCCTCTGTGGCCCTGACCAGTCAGTCTCGCCTCCTCATGAAGGATTGCCTCGTTCGCGACGGCGGCGACGCGGGCCTCTACGTCTTCGACGGCGGCACGGCCCGCCTCTCTGGTTGCACCCTGCGCAACAACCGCATCGCCAACCTCTTCGTCACAACCGAGAACAGCGACGTGGTCGCCGACGACTGCCACTTCGAAGGCGGCGCCGGCGTCAGCGTCGTCGTGCAAAACGAAGCCGTCCTCAACCTCAGCCACTGCCGCATCGAGGGCGCCGCCGACACCGGCTTGGTCGTCCGCACCCAAGGCAAAGCGGTGCTCGACTCCTGCCACCTGCAAAATTCGCTGACGGCCGCCCAAATCAGCGACCACGGCGAGGCGCGCGCCGTGAGCTGCGAGGTCGTGGGCAGCGGACACGTGGGCATCCGCATGCGCTGCGCCGAGCTCGAGCTGCACGACTGCCGCATCGCAGGCAACGGACAAGAAGGCGTGGTCCTCAACGAGAAGGCCCACCTGGGCGCCACCGACTGCCGCTTCGAAGACAACGGTGGCAGCCACCTCCTGGCCCTCGACGCCAGCGACTTTTCGCTCACTCGCTGCCACCTCTCGCATTCCAAAGCCGCGGCGCTCCACCTGCGCGAGCAGTCGCAGGGCTCGCTCTCCCACTGCCAAATCGAGTCCAACGGCGGCAGCGCGCTGGAGGCCAACGGCGGCGTCAACGTGAGCTGGGTCGGCTGCGTGCTGGGCGCCCACTCGCCCCTGATGAACCTCGACGACAGCGACGTGCGGCTGGAGCGCTGCGTTCTCCCCAAAGAACTGGAGTTCGGAAGCGTCAGCGACGAAACCGAGCTGAGGTTGGCGGACTGTCTCGTCAGCGCCGCCGATGAGGTCACTCCGCTCGACGTCTCCGAGCTCCTCGGGGTCGCTCTCGGCTCCCGCGACGCCGATCGCCTCCGCTTCGCCCTCGCCGTCGACGGCGCCCCGTCCCCGGCTGGCGCCATCCTGCTCATGCTGGCCGAGCTCAGCTCGCCCTCCTGGCTGCGCCGGCTGATCTCCGACGGCGTCCCTGTGGACACCCTGATTGACGGCGAGCGCACCTTGCTCCTCTGGGCGGTAGAGGCCGGCGACGACGCGCTGGTCGAGCTCCTGCTCAAGCTGGGGGCAGACCCGAGCCTGCGGGACGGGCACGGCCGCGATGCCCGCGCGCTGGCCGAGGCGTACGAGCATGTGCAGCTGATCGAGCGATTCAAGGGCGAGTAGGGCTCGGTTTTTGTCCTGGGAGCTGGGGCACGCGGGACCGGGTTCGCGGCG
>PFUG01000476.1:3594-4225 GCA_002789955.1 Deltaproteobacteria bacterium CG_4_9_14_3_um_filter_63_12
CAGGTCACCTCGTCGTCGGCGTGTAGGGCGCACGTGCGTCGCCCATGGGTGCGAATGAACTCGACCGGCGACTCGTGGAGAATCGCGACCTCGACCGGCTCGACGTGAAGTTGGTCGTCGGCCGTCCCTTAGCCCAGCTCGCCATGGTCGTTGCGGCCCATGCAGCGCGCGTGGTGGTCTGCGCCTAGGACGCAGAGGTGAAGCGGCCCATGGACACCTCGAGAATGGGTCCCAGCGGCGCGCCCTCCGCTCCGAAGAGCTGGGTTACCCGCGCCTCGCCGTCGACCCGCTGCTCGTCGAAGTCGAAACAGTGGAGCTCGCCTTCTGCCGTCCAGAGACAGGTGGGAGTGCGGGCGGGCCAGCCATTATGGCGCGGGAAGAGGGACTCGGGGACCGTGGGTTGGCACTTCTCGCGCAGCCACTCGTTCTGGTAGTCGTCATCTGGGACGCTGCCTGCTCCGTACCCGATCAACAAAGCAGACTTTCCCATGAACTCACATTTCCGGCTCCCCTGGCAGATCTGTGGGCGATTTGACTGGCGAAGGGTGAGCTGCGCTTGGGCGCTCACCATAGAAATGCCCCCCCCTGCGCGGCCCAAACTGACCCCCCCCCTCGCAATGCCGGTGGGACG
>PFUG01000633.1:0-11454 GCA_002789955.1 Deltaproteobacteria bacterium CG_4_9_14_3_um_filter_63_12
GATGTTGACGATGATCGCGGTGCTGTTGGCGTCGACCCCCGCCGCGCCCAGCCGCTTCACCAAGAGCTTGACCTCGATGACGCGGCGCAGGTTCTCGACCTCTTTGGGCGGCGCGCCGAAGCGGTCCTTCAGCTCGCCATAGAGCTCGAAGAGGCGCTCCATCGTTGGGGCCATCGACAGCTGCTTGTAGAAGAGCAGCCGCAGCTGCACGTCGGGCAAGTACTCCTCGGGGAGGTAGGCCTCGACGGGCAGGTTGACCTCGGGTTCGACGCTGGTTACGACCTCCTCGCCGCGCAGCTCTTGGATGGCCTCCTCGAGGAGCTCGGCGTACATCTCCAGCCCCACGGCGCCGATGTTGCCGGACTGCTCGGGGCCCAACAGGTTGCCGGCGCCACGCAACTCCAGGTCGGCTTGGGCGATCTCCAGACCGCTGCCCAGGTCGGTGAAGCGCTGGATGGCGTCGAGGCGCTCGCGGGCCTCGGCGGTGATGGTCTCGTCGCCGGGAATCAAGAGATAGCAGTGAGCGCGTTGGTTCGAGCGCCCGACGCGGCCCCGCAGCTGGTAGAGCTGCGCCAGGCCCAACATGTCGGCGCGGTTGACGATGAGGCAGTTGGCGTTGGGGATGTCCAAACCGCTCTCGATTATGGTCGTGCAGACCAGCACATTGAGCTCGCCGCGGATGAACTGCAGCATGACCTTCTCGAGCTGCCGCTCGTCCATCTGCCCGTGGGCGACGCCGATGGTCGCCTCGGGCACTAGCTCGCGGATGGTGCTCGACATCTGCTCGATGGTCTCGACCCGGTTGTGCAGAAAGTAGACCTGGCCGCCGCGGGTCAGCTCGTTGACGATGGCCTCACGGATGAGGCCTTGGCCGAACTTGGCGACGTAAGTGCGGACCGCCAGCCGGTCTTGCGGTGGGGTCGAGATGACGCTCAGGTCGCGGATGCCCACCAAGCTCATCTGCAGCGTGCGTGGGATGGGCGTCGCCGTCATGGTGAGCACGTCGACCGTGGCGCTCATCTGCTTGATTTTCTCTTTGTGCCCGACGCCGAAGCGGTGCTCTTCGTCGACGATGAGCACGCCCAGGTCGCGGAACTCGAGGTCCTTCGAGAGCAGGCGGTGGGTGCCGATGACGATGTCGATCTGGCCCAGCGCCAGCTTGTCGATGATGGTCTGGCTCTCCTTGGGGCTGCGGAAGCGGCTCAAGGCCTCGATCACCACGGGATAGCCCGAGAAGCGCGTGCGGAACGAGTTGAGGTGTTGCTCGGCCAAGATCGTCGTGGGGACCAGGATCGCCGCCTGTTTGCCGTCGATGACCGCCTTGAACGCCGCGCGAATGGCGACTTCGGTCTTGCCGAAGCCCACATCGCCGCAGATGAGGCGGTCCATGGGGCGCGGCTTCATCATGTCCTCGAGGACCTCCTCGATGGCGGCGGCTTGATCGACGGTCTCCTCGAAGGGGAAGGAGGCCTCGAATTCTTGGAAATACTGGTCGTCCCTGGACCCGAAGGCGAACCCAGGGCGCGACTGACGCCTGGCGTAGAGGGCGAGCAGGTCGATGGCGAGCTTCTTGATGTCGGCCTTGACCTTGCTCTTGGTCTTTTCCCACTGCGTGCTGCCCAGCTTGTCGACCCGGCCGGCGCCCTCGTCGCTGTGCTTCTGCACCGAGTCGAGGCGGTGGACGGGGACGTAGAGCTTGTCTTCGCCGGCGTAGACCAGACACAAGAAGTCCGTGGTCAGCCCGCCCAGCTCGAACTTCACTAGCCCGTCGTAGCGGCCGATGCCGTGCTGCACGTGGACCAGGTGGTCGCCCGGCTTGAGCTCCTTGAACGAGGCGATGGCGCCCGCCGCCTTCTCTTTGGTTCTCGCCGACGAGCGCCGCGCCCGCGGGCCGAAGAGCTCCTCCTCGCTGACCAGCGCCAGGCCCATGGCCGGCAGGCGCAACCCCGCTGACAGGGGCCGCTGCACGACCCGCAGAACGGTCGCTGGCGGGCCGTGAGGCGAGTCGAGACGGACGTGCCCGTCGTCGTCGAGGACGGTCTTTTGGCCGTGGGCCTTGAGCAGCGACGTGAGTCGCTCGGCGTTGCCGGAGGTCCTGCAGGCCAGCACAATCTCGCCGTAGACCTCGCGCCACGCTGGCAACATGCCCACCAACGCCTTGATCGCGCCCTCGCCGCTGCCTCGCTCGTTGCGGGCGCGGAGCAGGTCTTGGTTGTCGAGCGCGCCAAATTCTATTGGGAGTCGCTCGCTTCCCGGCACCGAGCTGGCTCGAAGCGAGCCATCCCGCGTCCCTGCGCTCGCGATTGGGCCCGACTCCTCTCCCAACAACGAGTTGGCGTAGAGGTGCTGCCGGCTCTCGAACCAGCGCTCCAATTCGTTGGCCCGCATGAAGAGCTCGCCCGGCTCGAAGACCAGCTCGCCGTGCTCATGGCTGCGCTGGTACTGCTCGGTAAGCAAGTCGAAGTGGGCCTCGGCCTCTTGCAGGCAGAGGTCGGGCTCCATGACGACCAACAAGCTGGAGTCGGGGAAGAGGCTGACGACGGTGTCGAGGCGGTCGTAGAAGGCCGGCAGCAGGGCCTCGATGCCCAGGAAGTGCATGCCGTGGCCCAGGTCGGCCAAGACCTTGCGCAGCGCCTTGCTCGGCAGGTCCTGGCGGTCGGCCAGCTCGCGAATGCGCCGCCGCGCCGTGGCCAGGCTGTTGTCGGTAAAGACCTCCTCGCGGACGGGACTGACGTAGAAGCCCTCGAGGTGCTCGATGGTCTTTTGCGACACCGGGTCGAAGGTGCGCAGCGTCTCGACCTCGTCGCCGAAGAGCTCGACCCGCACCGGATAGGGCAGGGAAGGGGAAAAGACGTCGAGCAGGCCGCCGCGAATGGCGAAGGTGCCGGGATCTTCGACGAGCTGGACGGGCGAGTAGCCGCAGTCGACGAGCAGGCGCCGGAAGCGGGACAGGTCGATCTCGGAGCCGACCGCGATGACCTCGCTCAGCGCCTCGATGACCTCGGCGGGCGGGCAGCGCCGCAGCGCGCTGCGCACCGAGAGAAACGTGTAAGGCGCGCTCTCGCCGATGATGATTTCGAAGCAGGCGGTCAACCGCTCGGCGATGCGCATGCGATTCGGCGAGAGCCCAGAGTAGGGGCTGATATCGACGGCTGGTATGAGCTTAGGCGCACGCTCGCCGGCCGGCGCAAAGAGCCGTAAGTCCTCAGAGATGGCATGCAGCTTACGGCCCTCGGGCCCGATAATGACCAAAGCTCTGCCGGTTCGTCGCCGCAGCTCGGAGAGGACCATGGCGGCCAGCGCGCCTTTGGCGCCGCGCAGGTGCACGCGGGGCCGGCCGGACTGCACGGCGGCGACCAGCTCGTCCATGGGGAAGCGGGCCAGGCGCAGGGCGCGGGTGACCTCGTCGGGGGAGGGAAGCGCGGCGTCGTCGACCTCGTCGACCAGTTCGTCGACGAGGGAGTCTTCGGGGTTCATCGCGGGCGCTCCGGGTTGGGGTCAGCGGGTCGGGCGGCCGCGGAGGATAGGGGGTGTCGCGGTTGAGGTCAACGTTGGATCTTGGGACTCGGAATCGGGTCGGCTCCATTTTAACGCAAGGACGCAGAGAGGGCAGAGACGCAAGGGAGTTTGGGTTCGGGCGGTCGAATGCGGTCCCACGCCTTGGGTTCGTTCGGGCGGTCGGACGCGGTTCGACGTGGTGGGTTCGGGCGGTCGGACGCGGTTCGACGTGGTGGGTTCGGGCGGTCGGATGCGGTCCCACGTCGTGGGTTCGGGCGGTCGGACGCGGTTCGACGTCGTGGGTTCGGGGGTCGGACGCGGTTCGACGTTGTGGGTTCGGGCGGTCGGGCGCGGTTCGACGTGGTGGGTTCGGGCGGTCGGATGCGGTCCCACGTCGTGGGTTCGGGGGTCGGACGCGGTTCGACGTCGTGGGTTCGGGCGGTCGGACACGCGGCCCAGCGCTCCGCGCTGGGCTACTTCCGGGGCCGCCCCTTCGGGGCGGATGCCCAGGTTCCGCGCTCCGTCGCGGCACGGACTGCGTTGATCCTGGGCGTCGGCCCCCCGGCCCTGAAAGGGCCGACCAAACCAGCCCAGGGCAACGCCCTGGGGGGTGCAAACCGGGAGGGTTGTTGTGTGTCGCCGTCTGGAGGCACTCGAGGTTTCTCACATGGGAAAGGTCAGGCGCGGACCGTCCGAGCGCTTGCCGGGTCGAGCTGGAAATTCAGGCAAGGGGGTCCGAGCGATTCCGGGTCGAGCCGGAAATTTGGCGGAAGCAGGGCGCAGCACGCTGCGCCCCTACGGAATCAGGCGCGGGGTTTTGGGCGACCCGACCGCGCGGCCAAGAGCACGATCAGGCGTGCTCCGGCGAGCAAGCCCCCGGCGCACAAGAGAGTTCCTTTTCTGGCCGTTGACCGCTAGACAAAGAAATCCAAGTGGCCGGCCGCTTAGCGAACTTAGTTGACCCTTGTTGGGTGACGAATTTGCGCAAAGAGGCATTGCGGAGACCAACTCTGAGCTGTATTTCACTTCCGCTCCCGACTCGCGGATATCCGATTCAAGCCCCCCATCACCGCACGAAGCGCTGCCGGCTATGACCCACGTTGTTTTTGTCGCTCCCTACCTTCTCGAGACCACCGTTCGCTTCATTGGAGCTGTGGCGGCGCTGCCCGGCGTGCGGACATCGCTCATCAGTGAGGACCCCATCGAGAAGCTCGATGCCCGGGTGAGACACCGACTGAGCCACCACGTTCGCGTGCGTCGCGGGCTCGACATCGACGACCTCGCCGAAGCGACGCGCCGCTGCGAGGCGGCCTGTGGACCGATCCATCGACTGCTCGGCACGCTCGAGCAGCTGCAGGTGCCGCTCGCCGCGGTGCGGGAGCGGCTCGGGTTGCCTGGGCTGGGGGTCGAAGCGGCGCTCAACTTCCGCGACAAGGCCCGCATGAAACAGGTCATGCGCGACGCCGGGATTTTGTGTGCGCGAACGCGGTTGTTGGGCTGTGTCGAGGACGCTTTGGAGTTTGCCGCGCTCGTCGGCTTTCCGCTCGTTCTCAAGCCACCGGCCGGCGCCGGCGCCATAGCCACCTATCAAGTGCGCGACGAGGCCGCGCTGCGTCGCGCGCTCGCCCAGGCGCCGCCCAGCGCCGAGCACCCCATCTTGTGCGAAGAGCTGATCTCGGGGCAGGAGTACTCGTTCGACGTGGTCAGCGTCGACGGCGTCCCCATGTGGCACTCCTTCACCCATTATCTGCCGTCGCCCATGCGCGTGCTCGAGAACCGCTGGATTCAGTGGACGGTGCTGCTGCCGCGCGAGCCGACCTATCTCGAGCCCGCCATCTACAGCCAAGTCTGCGAGGTCGGTTACGCGGCGCTGGCGGCGCTGGGAATGCAGACCGGACTCAGCCACATGGAGTGGTTCTGTCGCGACGGCGACGGCGCGCCCGAATCGCGAGTGCTTTTTTCCGAGATCGGGGCCAGGCCGCCCGGTGCGCGCATCATGAACTTGTTGTCGACCGCGCACGACACGGACTTCTTCAGGCTTTGGGCCGAGCTCGTGGTCAACGACAGGTTCCACCTTGCAGAGCGCGGCTACGCGACGGGGGCGGCCTACTTTCGGGCGAAGGGGCCAGGTCGCATCGTGCGCGTCGATGGCCTCGGCGCGGCCCAGCAGGCGTTCGGGCATCTCGTCGTCGAGTCGCAGCTGCCCGAGGTGGGTCAACTTGCCGCGACCAGCTACGAAGGGGACGGGTACGTCATCGTGCGACACCCCGACACCGCGGTGGTGCGCGACGCCCTGGCGGGCCTCGTCTCCCTGGTGCAGGTCGAGGTGGTGTGAGGCCCTACTCGGCGTAGAGGTGAACGTCGCGAACGATGGCGTCCATCATCTCACGGCAGGGCTCTAGCTCGGGATGACGAACGACGAGGCACCCGTCAGAGACGAGGGTCTGCTTCCAGTCTCGACGGTGCGCTCCGATGGGCAGCAGTCCGTTGGCGACGATGGCTTTGCCGAAGCGCTCGTAGAGGTTCTGGACGCCCTCGATCCGAGTGATGTGGCCCTCACCCAGGGCTCGCTTGAAGACCATGGCGACGTGGTATTTTCGTTGCGGTACGACGTCGAAGTTGCCGGACAGGACTGCCTGTGCCCACCCTCGATAGACGTCGAAGTCGTTGGACCAGTTCATCATATCGACGAAGTGACCGCCGCCGGAGCGGCAGCCGATCTCACCGAAGACCGGGCTCCCATCGGCGCGCCGGTACCACTCCATGTGGGTGAAGCCGGTGCCCATCCCCAGGGCGGTCAGGACGCTGCGGCCCAGCTCTACGCCGGCCATCAGGTCGGGCCGAAAGGGGTCTCGGTAGACGATCTGCGCCGGACTGATCCACGACTCACTGCGGGCAATGAGCGGACGCGGGAAGTACTGGGCGACGTTCTCGAAGACCGGTTTACCGTCGATGCAGACCGTATCGTAGGTGAACTCGTCACCGTCGACGTACTCCTCCAGGCTCGCTTGGGTGATGTGTCCCATACGCACGAGGGCGCGCTGGAGCTCGTCTTCGGTTCGGCAGTGGTAGGTGTCGGCGCTTCCAGCCCCATCGATGGGTTTGATGATGACTGGGTAGCCGATGTCCTCGGCGGCCTGCAAAGCGGCTTCGGCGGTCTTGACGCGCTGCGAGCGCGGAACCGGCAGGTTGGCGGCTCGCAACCGCGCCTTCATCAGCTCTTTGTCCCGAAAACCCAGCACGGTGTCTCGCGACATGCCCGGTATTCCGAGCGCCTCGCGGACTCGGGCGGCGAGCTGCACGGTCACCTCCCAGAGGCTCTCGACGCGATCGACGCCGAGCTTCTCGACAGCGCGGACAATTGCCGCGCTCGCCGAGGCCTCATCGAGGAGACGTGGGACCTGAAGGTAGGCGTCGAGATAGGGACGAACTGCGCTGGGCAGCGTCGATTCGGGCTGTTCACCGACGCCCAAGACGGCGGCGCCCTGCTCGGAGAGTGCCCTCGTGAAGTCCATCATCTCGACAGGGTGGGTTGGGGAAATGAAGACGACTTTCTTCATCTCGCCCGCACCTTCAGTGTTTGGCCGACGAAATCGAGCAGGCTCCGAAGCGTGTCGAAGTCGGGGTGTTTGACGCGCACCCAGGCGTTGGCCATGTAGCCGGCCTCGACGGGTTGCGTAGGGGTTCCAGGCTCGGGGAGGTGGAGGTCGATGAGCCAGTCGCCCAGATGGGCCACGACCGCGTCGACGCCGTCGTAGTGGGAGATGCGCCCGTCGCGGTCTGGCCGCAGCGCGACGAGGCCGCTGGAGTAGCGCCGTGACGGCGTTTGCTGGGTGCTGCCGAAGGCGATGGCGTGAGCCCAGTCGCGATACACGTCCATGTCGTTGGCGGCGTTGTAGAGATCCCATTGGCGGACGCCCGGCGGCCTGGCGCCGATCTCGCTGAACCGAAGTCCCTTGGGGCCAAAAAACCACTCCATGTGGGTGGCGGAGGTCTGCAGGCCCATCGCCTCGACCACACGCCTGCCAAGCGCCTTGACCTCATCATAATCGGGCATCGAGAGCCGATTGGTGACCACGATCTGAGGGGAAATCCAGCGGGTGCGCATGGCCTCGAGCACGTTGGGGAAGTAGTGCGAGACGAACTCGTGGACGACCTCCCCGCCCACCGTCAGCGTATCGTAGAAGCCCTCGTGGCCTTCGACGAACTCCTCGACGGCGATCGATTTGCCAGCCGATACCGCCATCTCGAGGAGCGCTCGGGCGAGGGTTTCGTCGTCGTCCACCCGAATCGTGGCCTCAGCTCCGGCTCCGGCGCGTGGTTTGAGGATGATGGGGTAGCCGACCTCGTCGGCGAAGGCGCGCACCTCGTCGCCGCTGTTCGCGCCAGTCGAGCGGGCGCAGGGTATGCCGTGTTTCCTCAGGTGGGCCTTCATCAACGGTTTGTCGCGGCACAACAAGGCGGTCTCGACGCTCGTGCCAGGAATCTTCGTGGCCTCTCGGACCCGTGCGGCGGGCAAGATGTGGGACTCGATCGTGGCCTCGAGCCGGTCGACCCAACCGCGGGCCTGAATGCGCTGTACGGTCTGAATCATTTGGTCGACATCGCAGACCGAGCGAACTTGCTCGTAGGCACCGAGCCAGCTCTTGAGTTGCTCATCCAGAGCCTCGAGAGGGCGTTCGCCGATGCCGGTCACATAGGCCCCTACGTCTCGCAAGACTCGCACGAACTCTCGCTGGTTGGCGGGAAACTCCGGCGCTACGAAAATGACGTGCATGGGATGATCTCCAAGTGTAAAACACGCGGCCAAGGAGTGGGTTCCCTCGAGCGGCAAGACCGAACTGCGATTCACCCACGAGCTGATTCTTTGCGCAATGCCGTAGCATCATCGAGCCGTATCGCTGAGTTCTCAAGGGGAAAATGAAAAGCGTCGTCGTACTCGGTCCACAGGTATACCAACCGTTCGTCGGTGAGGAGGTTCAACGTCAGCAGCTGACGGGCCGAATTGCCATGGTGACGGCGGGTTGGCAGGAAGACGAACCCGACGACAGCGCCCTCGCCGAGGCGCTGGCGGTGCCGAGCGTCAACCTGAGACTGTACGCCCGTTGGGAAGAGGTGATCTCGAGGGACACGGAGCTCATGGAGGCCCATCGCCGCCGGCAAGACCAACTGGTCGAGCTCCAAGCGCTCTACCAAATGCGACTCCGCCCGGCCATGAAAGTGGCCCGCCAACTGCTCGCCAGTCGCGGCCCGGCCGAGGTGCTGGACCCTGAACGGGAGAACGCCATCGACGCGATTCGCCGCCTCGACGCACACCACCTCGCGCGTGTCATAGAGCTCCGACGCGAGTTCGATGAGCGCTATCAGCCACACGAGCGGCCAGCAGTCTTCGAGCAGCGCGCGGAGGTGGCTCGGATTCTTGCGAAATGCCAGACCGTGGCGATCGCCGGTGGGCACATTGTCGTGCTGCTCAACAGACTGCGCATGCTCTTACCCATGCCGGCGCTCTCCAAGCTGAACATCATCGCTTGGTCGGCGGGCGCAATGGCGCTGAGTGAGCGGGTGGTCTTGTTTCACGACCACCCCGCTCAGGGGGTGGGAGACGCGGAGCTGCTCGACAGTGGTCTCGGTCTCATCCGCGAAGCTGTGTTACTCCCCCACGCGAGAGGGCGTCTGAAGTTGAAGCAAGCAAAACGGGTTTCCTTGATGGCACGGCGCTTCGCCCCAGCGCTCTGTTACACGCTCGATGGCGGTGACCGCCTGGAGATCGGAGCGGACGATCGCCCCTCATCTTCAGCGCGTGTGCTCAGCGAGTCCGGCGTCGTCGAGACTCGACCATGACGATGGCTCGCGACCAGCTCATCGCCTTGGCCGGTGCGGACAAGGCGGCCATTGACGCGTTCATGAGAGAGCGCCGATTTCCCATCGTCGAAGGGCGAGATGTTACGTTTGTGTTTCGCGGGACCGCCAACGCCGTCCGATTGCGGCACTTTGTCTACGGTCTACCCACGGAGATGCCCTTCCAGCAGATCGGTGGGACAGACCTTTGGTACTGCACGCTCGACGTCCCTCTTCGCTCGCGCTTGGAGTACAAGCTCGAGGTGATCAAGGGGGAGCGAAACAAGTGGATTCAGGATCCTCTCAATCCTCTGCTGGCCCACGATCCGTTTGGTGCCAACTCAGTCTGCCAAGGCGCGGGGTATTACGCCCCAGATTGGACCGAGCCCGACAGCGATGCACGCAGTGGGTCCCTGGAGACCCTGAGCTTTGAGCAGACACCGTTTGGCGACAACCGCAACGTGACGCTCTATCTGCCCCCCCGACTCCGGCAGAATCGCCGCTATCCGCTGCTCATTGTGCAAGACGGCTCCGATTACCTGCGTTACTCCCAGCTCAAGACGGTGCTCGACAACCTCATCCACCGTCGGGAGGTGGCTCCGCTCGTTGTCGCCCTGAGCGATCCGCGCGATCGACTGACGGAGTACGCCGATGACCAGCGCCACGCAGACTTCATCGTCAACTCGCTGGTGCGGCGTCTCGAGCGCGAGCTGCCCCTGTACAAAACTCCCCAACAGCGTTGTCTGATGGGAGCCAGCTTCGGAGCGGTGGCCTCGTTGGCGGCGGCCTGGCGGAACCCAGGGATTTTTGGTGGTCTCATCCTGCAGTCGGGCTCATTCGCGTTCAGCGATATCGGCAACGGCACCCGCGGGGCCGTGTTCGACCCCGTGGTGCGCTTCATGAACGCCTTTCGCGACAATCCAGGCCGACCCGCTGACAAGCTGTTCGTGAGTTGCGGCGTCTACGAGTCGCTGATCTACGAGAATCGCTCGATGGTGCCTCTGTTTCAGGCTACCGGCATGGAGGTTCAGTTCGTCGAGGCCCGCGATGGTCACAACTGGGAGAACTGGCGCGATCGACTTCGAGACGCACTCTCCTGGATGTTTCCGGGACCTCTCTGGATGATGTACGAATAGTGTGAAGGGAGAGAAAACGCCGGGGCGTTCCGACGCCTCCGATCGACCTGTCGGGAGTCAACGATGGCCGTCAAGACGCGCCGCATTGGGCTGTCACTGGGTGCTGATATCTGTTGGCCGGGCTGTTACGAGGAGATTATTCGGCGCCTCGATTTGGCCATCCCCGATGGCCCAGACGAGGTCCGGATCGAGGTGGAGCGCATCAGCGTAGAGCCTTTCAACATGCGCCAGCCGTGCAAGTACGACGTCGTGCTCGATCGGCTCACGCACTGGTTCGACACGAGCCGCGAGTGGATCAAGAAGGCCGTCATCCTCGATGACCTCTATGTGCTCAACAACCCCTGGGCCATCCAGTCGATGGAGAAGCACACCACCTATGGCGCCATGATGCGTCTGGGCCTACCGGTTCCCGAGACCTGGTTGGTGCCTCCGAAAGAGCACCGCCCCCACCCTGACGTCCAAAGCACACTCAATCACTATGCCCGCTATTTCGACATCGGCGAAATCGGCCGCAAGCTCGGCTTCCCGCTCTACGTCAAGCCCTACGACGGCGGCGCTTGGGTCGGCGTGAGCCGCGCCGACAACGAAACCCAGTTGCGTGATGCCTATGAAAAAAGCGGCACACGGGTGCTCCACTTGCAGAAGGCCATAGAGCCGTTCGACCTCTTCGTCCGTGGCATCGGCATTGGCCCACATGTCGAAATCGTGCGCTATGATCCGACCGCGCCCCTGCACCGCCGTTACATGGTCGACTTTAATTTCCTCGATGCCGAGGAGTGGTCGCTGATGACGGACATGACCCTGACGATAAACAGCTTCTTCGGTTGGGAGTTCAACTCCTGCGAAGCTCTGCGCAAAGACGGTGTCTTCTCGCCCATCGACTTCGCCAACGCCTGTCCCGACTTTCAGGTGACCTCCCTCCACTACCACTTTCCCAACATGGTCAAGGCGATGATTCGCTGGTCGATATTCTGCGCGGTCA